>JAWKNW010000002.1:0-300000 GCA_041391505.1 Rhodothermales bacterium | reverse complement strand
CGGCGTCGGGCGATCTCTTCCTGATGAACCACGCGCCGTCGGGCAGCTTTACGCCGTTCATCGACCGCTTCGGGCGGGTGCTGTCCACGCGGTGGGATCACCTCCAGCGCGACCAGCAAAATTACCCCGGCAGTTCCAGCGGCGCGTACAACTGGACCGACGAGTCGCCGTCCTCGTCGAAGACGTCGTCGAACGATGAAGTGTATCCCGAGCCTCGCGAGCGGGTGGGGGATGTGAACGGCCACACGATCGAGCTCTTTCTGCCGTGGCAGATCAACGAAGACGGCACCGGCGAGGAGGTGCTGAACCACCTGGGCCGGCACGAACTCGTCGGGTACTTCGAGCAGAGTTTTCTGGACGACAGCGCCCTGGATGCGTTCATCCCGAATCGCCCGAACTCGATCCCCATTCGCAACCTGTTCCAGCTGGCCGAGAATCCGCAGGTACCCGGGGAGTATGTGGGGATCGATGCGCCGACGTTTTACCAGCACACGTCCGGCCCCATCGTCCGGCTCTACGCGCCGCCGGGCATGAATCCGGATTCGATCCGGGTCGAGCGCCTCACCGCGGATGAATACGCCGACGGTCACTACCGGCATCCGCGGCCGCTCTCGAACGGGTGGATGATCGCGTCGCACACCGACTACGCCGGCGCGTCCGACAACCTCGGTTCGCGCACGCAGCCGGAGTCGCCATTCCGGTTCAGGCTGCGCGTCCTGCAGCAGAGCGGGAGTACCTTGACGCCGGGCGCGTTCATCACCGAAGGCATCCACAAAGCCGTCTCGTACTGGGATCCCGACGAGATGGTGACCTACAGCGCGGAGGTCCCGATGTGGGAATTCAGCCCGGTGGAAGTCGCGGCCCGTCCGAGGCCGGCGCGGACGGCCGGCGTCATCGAAGCCCCCGAGCAGCAGATCTTCGATGAGGAGGGCGTGGACGTCGATCGGCTCAAGCGGTTTTTGAAGGAGAACGATCTGGCGCTGGTCGTCAGCCGCAACGTCACGAAGCGGGACGCGGCGGACACGCAGCAGCCCTACAACCTGCGGGTGGCCGGCACGTCGACCGAAACGACCGGGTCGGGCGGCAAGATGTACGATATCTCGCACCTGCAGATCTTTCAGGGCGACCAGCTACGCGGCTACGAGGCGAGCCCGGGCGGACGGCGCGTGATCGCGCAGCCCATGCACGACGCCGCCAGTAACCCGGATACATCGGGGCCGGCCGGCAGCGTCGAAATCGCCGGCGACGGCTCCGTGGCGGCGTTTGTGCCAGCGCGGCGCGCGCTGTCGTGGCAGCTGGTCGACGAACAGGCCTTGCCCGTCGTGCGCGAACGGTACTGGCTCAGCCTGCAGCCCGGCGAAATCCGGTCGTGCAGCGGGTGCCACGGCGCAAACACCGTGACGCAGGACGGCAGCCTGCCGCCCGTCAATCCGCCCGAAGCGCTCCGCAACCTCATGCGCTTCTATCTGGAGCAGCCCACGGCGGTGGAGCCCGTCGGCGTCGCCCGGGATACGGAGCTGCTCGGCAACTATCCCAACCCGTTCAATCCCGAAACCGTCATCCGCTACCGCACGGACAAGGCCGGCCCCGTCCTGCTGGCCGTCTATGCCGTCACCGGCCAGGAAGTGGCCCGGCTGGTGGACGGATTTCAGGCGGCGGGCGAACATGCGGTGCCCTGGAAGCCGGCCGGCGCGGCCAGCGGCGTATACATCTATCGGCTGACGACGAACGACAGGACCTTCGCGGGGAAGATGGTGCTGGCTAAATAAGTATGAAGCACGATCCGTAAAGCATTTCTGCCCATCAAAAAAAATCACGACGTGTCGAAGGACCTCCCGGCCTGCCGGGCTTTCGACACGCCGGCCGGCTGCGCCGCGGCGCAGGTTGACGTGGAGCATGAGCATGCTATGCCTTACCTTCCCGAAGCGCGGGCCGCACCCGGTCGCCACGCAGGCTCATAGACGGACATCCCCCCATGAAACGATCGCTGCTCTGTATGTCGCTTTTCGCCCTCACCGGGGCGGTGCTGGCCCAGGTGCCGGACTGGCCGGACGAAGAGCGCGAGGGGGTGGTCGTCAACTACACCGAGGCGAAGGTGGGCCGCTTCACGCTCCCCGACCCGTTGCGGCTGAACGACGGCCGGCCGGTGACGGACGCCGAGACCTGGTTCGCGCAGCGCCGGCCCGAGATCCTGCGTCTCTTTGAAACGCACCAGTTCGGCAAGGCCCCGGCGGCGCCGGACGGCATCACGTTCGACGTCACCGACGCCGGCACGCCGGCCTTCGACGGCAAGGCGCTGCGTCGCCAGGTGACGGTGTACCTCTCGGGCTCGAAGAACGGGCCGGCGATGGACCTCCTGATCTATCTGCCGGCCGCGGCGCGCGGGCCGGTTCCGCTGCTGCTCCACGTCGGTTTCACCGCCAACAACACCCTCGTCCGCGATCCGGGCGTCAAGCGGGGCGCCATCTGGAACCGCGACGGCGTCCGCGAGCCGGCGCCGGACAGCTCGCGCTTCGGACAGCTGCGTGTCCTGCCCTTTGTCGAGGCCGGGATCGGGGTCGCGACGGTGTATTATGGGGATATCGAGCCGGATTTTGCGGCCGGCCTGCCGCATGGCATCCGGCAGACGTTCCTCCGCCCGGGGGAGCAGCTCGCTCCGGATGCGTGGGGCGCCATCGCGGCCTGGGCGTGGGGACTCAGTCGGGCGATGGATTATGTTGAGACCGACGCCGGCATCGACGCCGAGCGCGTGGCGCTCATCGGGGTCTCCCGTCTGGGCAAAACCGTGTTATGGACCGCGGCGCAGGATCCGCGCTTCGCCGCCGTCATCGCCAGTTGCTCGGGAGAAGGCGGGGCGGCGCTCAGCCGGCGCAACTACGGCGAGACCATCAAGCTCATCACCCTGCCCCAGCGCTTCGGCTACCAATTTGCCGGCAACTACGCCCGGTACGGCGATGACCCCGGCCAGAGCCCGGTCGATGCGCATATGCTCGTGAGCCTCGTCGCTCCCCGCCCGGTCTTGCTGCAGACCGGGACCACCGACAAATGGTCGGACCCCGTCGGTGAGTTCGAGGCCGCGGTGGCGGCGGAACCGGTGTTCGAACTCCTGGGAGAAAAAGGGCTCGGCACGACCACGATGCCGCCGGCGCAGACGCCGATCTTCCACACGATCGGCTATTACATGCACGAAGGCGGGCACGGTACCCAGCCCGACGACTGGGATCAGTACCTGGCGTTTCTACAGCAGCATCTGCTCCGCGACTGACCGACTGCCCCTAGCGCCATTCCCCATTCAACGATTGAGGTGGTCCATGACCCCTTGCACGACGGCATCGTAGTCGTCGCGCAGGATCTCCGTTTGCATGTTGTTGCTGTAGGTGTCGCGAAAGGTCGTGCGCAGGGTGACCGTCACGAGCTGGTCGTGCCGCGTCTTGAAGACCGTCTTGAGGCCGCGGACGGCGGTTTCCTCCGGGGTGGTGCCGCTGAAGAGGAGCTGTTCGAGCGACGCGCCGATCAGGGGCGCTTTGGGAGGACGCAGGTAGTAGTGCGCGAGCGTTTCATCCCGGTCGAAGGCGTCGATGATAAAGCGCGATGCGGGATACGACATCGCCCCGCCCGTGAGTCCGCGAACCGAGATCGTCACCGTGGTCGGCGGGCTGACTTCGTCGATGCGCAGGATATACCGATGGGTGCCGCCGTCGGTATAGGTCGAGTCGACGCTCCACGCGGCGGGATAGGAAAATTCCAGCAGGTCGTCGGCGTAGTGGGACGTTTCATCGACGCGAGCGGATGGAAGCGCCGGCACCACCGTGGCCGACGCCATGAGCGTGCCGCCGTCGTTCTGGTAGTGACGGGATTGGGATAGCGACGCCGCGAGCAAGAGGGCCGGCCCCAGAATAAAAATGGCGCCAGGATGGATGCCTGACGCCATGAGCCGATGCTTGATGAGACGGAGCGCGTGAACGATCTGTGTTGCAAACTGGGATGCTGCCGTAATCATGGTCGAAGGGGATAAAACAGGTGATCATCAATCGAATGGTACTAACCTACTAAAAGGGGCGGGATGGACCTGTAATCCGGGCCGGGAGGCGTCGGTAAGAGGGAGTGATCGGCGTGCGTAGGACGGGCGCAACGGGGGGTGTCAGACGAGGACTACACGGGGTATTCGGGGCGGAATTCGGGCATATTTCGGTGGATTTGTATCCGAATCTGTACCTGTAATCCGTACCCCGGTCTATGGAGAATCGCTCGGAAGCGGGGTAAGCTGGATACACGATGGCCCGGCGCCGGCACGAATTCGACGCGTCGGGTCTTTTTATAGATCTAGACCAGAACAATCCTATGCGACCCTATACATTGTCCAGCAGCTCCCTCAATCATACCAAGGTCCGCAACACCGCCGGCGAGCACCTCGGTGAAGTCAAAGATTTCATGGTGGACCTCAATACCGGCCGTATCGCCTATGCCGTGCTGTCGTTCGGCGGCTTTCTGGGCATCGGCGACAAGCTGTTCGCCATTCCCTGGGCGGCGATGAAGGTGAATACCG
Source organism: Rhodothermales bacterium (assembly GCA_041391505.1). NCBI lineage: Bacteria > Pseudomonadati > Rhodothermota > Rhodothermia > Rhodothermales > Rhodothermales bacterium. Next base: position 295,454 of record JAWKNW010000002.1, on the reverse strand, counting down.
AGGATGAAGTCTTCGTCCTGGATGTCGACAAGAAGCGGCTCGAAAAAGCCCCGGGTTTTGACGAGAACAACTGGCCGAGTTCGGCCGACGCCCGCTTCCTGGATACCATCTACGCCTTCTACCGCACGGAGCCCTACTGGCAGTCGTAACGGCTCCTGTCTCCCTGGTACCCTCTATCACGCAACGGTCTTCCGGGCGCCGATGGCCTTCCACCTCGCTGGATCGCCATCGGCCCGCCGGAGGGCCCAGACACACCCTATCATGACATTCCAACGGATTACGTACGCATCCCGGGTGCCGACCATCCTGTCCCTGGTGGTCTGCCTTCTCGCTTCCGGCTGCGCCCGACTCAGCAACACCGAGAAAGGCGCCGCTGTAGGCGCCGGCGCCGGCACGGTGGTCGGCGGCGCGATCGGCAAGGCAGCCGGCAGCACCGCCAAAGGCGCCATTCTGGGCGCCATCGTGGGCGGGACGGCCGGCGCGGTGATCGGTCAGCAGATGGACCGGCAGGCGGCCGAGCTCGAACAGGAACTCGAAGATGCCGAGGTGCAGCGCATCGGCGAAGGCATCGTCGTCACGTTCGACTCCGGCATCCTGTTCGATTTCGACTCGGCCGGCTTGCGCGAAGAGGCTCGGTCCAACCTGCGCGAACTGGCCCAGAGCCTGGATGAATACGACAACACCGACGTGCTCATCGTCGGCCATACCGATGCCGTCGGCGACGCGTCCTACAACCTCGCGCTCTCCGAGCGGCGGGCCGCGTCGGCCGCGCAGTATCTCGCCACGCTGGGCATTCCTGTAAATCGCGTCGAGACCTCGGCGCGCGGCGAGGCCGAGCCCATCGCATCCAACGATACGGACTACGGTCGGCAGCAGAATCGCCGCGTCGAGGTGGCCATCTACGCCGACGAAGCCTACCGCGAAGAGATCGCGGAGAGCCGCTAACCCTCCCTTTTCACAGACGAGCAACGCATCATGAAAACACTTCCTTATATGGCGGTGATAGCCTGTGTCCTGGCCTTCACCCCGCAGGACGCCCGGGCGCAGTTCAGCCTGGGGTTTCAGGGGGGATATAATGTCGACACCTTCAGCGACGAGGGGGTCGGGACCGGCGCCTACTACCTGGGCGGGCAGGCCCAATTCGGCCTTTCCAACAACCGGATCGTCCTCACGCCCAGCGTGAACTACTATTTCACGGGCATCAACGACGTGAACGCGCTGCAGATGAACGCCGACGTGCTGTTTCCCTTCAGCGCCGGCGCGCGGGGTAATGCCGTCTTTACGCCGTATGCCGGACTCGGACTCGGTATCACCCGGGTGATGCTCAATGTCGATACGCCCTTGCTCGGCAACGTGATCGAGGCCGATCGCACGGATTACGGCCTGAACCTGATCGGCGGCGCTTCGTTCGGCGCGGGCCCCATTTCGCCCTTTGTCCAGGCGCGGGTCACGTTCGGGGATCATCTCGCCTTCGCCAACGACGACGGTGAAGGCGGCCCGGGCTACATGTTTTCCGCCGGTCTTCTCTTTCGAGTAGGTCAGTAGTGAATCGCCCCCCGGTTTTTCACCTGCCTGCTCGATTCCACGCGCCCGGCCCGAATCATGGGCAAGGGGCCGGGCGCGTGGTCCTGCTGTACGCCTGAATCCATACCCGCCATGCAGCCTGCCAACGCCTTAACCCGCCTCAGCCTGATCCTGTCCAACGAACCGCGCCTGCTGCGCGAGTTGCTGGGCGCGGGTCTGAGCGCGCTGGATGGGGTGACGGTGGTTGCGGAAACGCCCATGTTGTGCCATCTGCCGGGTCTGGCCCGAACGCACCATCCGCAATGGATCGTGCTCTCGCTGGATGAAAACGGCTGTCTGCCCCCGATCACGGACGCCATCGTCGCGATGGACCCCGATGTCGGCATTCTCGCCATCGCGGCGGACGGGCAGTGCATCCGCTGCGTCCAGAACGGTCGGGTCCGGGAAACATCCACGTGGCGTGGATTCGTCCAGCTGATCCGGGAGCCGCCGGCATCGGATGGACCCGCTTCCACGCCGCATCTCACGCCCTGATAACCAGAACCCCCATAACCATGTTACGTCTTGCCTTTGTTGCCCTCATCGTCGCCCTCATCGCCGGCATTCTCGGCTTCGGCGGCATCGCCGGCGCCGCCATGGGTGTCGCCAAGTTCGCCTTCTTCGTGTTCATCGTCATCGCCGTCCTCCTGTTCGTCATCGGGAAGCGGGTGGTTACCTGATTCATTCGCGCCATGCCGGGGCGGACGCCTGTCCGCCCCGGGCAACGCGCCTGGTATCCCATCAAAAAAATTCGTATTTCTGCGTGACGCCATCGACCCCATCACCTGGCTACCGTCACACGCAGATCTAAAATGGGTATGAGTACCAAGGGCCAACCCGCCGACGAGGGAGCACCGGCATCCTGGGAATTCGCCGGCTGGGGGAAAGCAGAACGCATCCTGGATCTCAAGCCCGGTCCGACTCAGGTCCGGCACCTCGACCAGGAAGAAAAGCACATGCTGGGGACGTGGCGTTCCACGGCGATCTGCGGCAACGACATCAGCTCCAGTGTGCTCTATGTATCGGCCCTTTGCGCGGCGCAGGCCGGCGCGCTGGCGCCGGTGGTGCTGGTGATCGTGGCCGTTGTGCTGTATTTCTACCGCAGGGTCTACGCGGAAGTCGGCAGCGCGCTGCCGCTCAACGGGGGCACCTACACGGTGCTGCTGAACACGACCAACAAGCAGCTGGCCGCCGGGGCGGCGTGCCTCACGCTGCTCTCGTACATCGCTACCGCGGTGATCAGCGCCAACGAGGCGATGCATTACGCCCACAACATGTTCGCGGGGCTCAACATCATCTCGGCCACGGTAGCGCTGCTGGGTATCTTCGCGGTGCTCAATATCCTGGGCATCACGGAATCGGCCGTAGTGGCGCTCGGCATCTTCATCGTTCACCTCGTCACTCTCACGGTGCTCTCCGTCACCGCCACCATCGCGGTCGTGGAGGATCCGTCGATGCTGTTCGCCAACTGGACGATGCCCGACCCGTCCGGTATCGGGCATGCGCTGTTTTTCGGGTTCGCGGCCGCGATGCTGGGGATCAGCGGCTTCGAAAGCTCGGCCAATTTCATCGAAGAGCAGCAGTCGGGCGTCTTTCCCAAAACGCTGCGCAACATGTGGCTGGTGGTGGCCATCTTCAACCCCCTCATCAGCCTGCTCTCGCTGGGCCTGCTGCCGCTGGCCACCATCCGGGAAGTCCCGCCCGACCTGCTGGCCGACATGGGCGCGCGCTCGGCCGGCGACTGGCTCCGGCTCGGGGTGAGCATGGATGCCGTGCTGGTGCTGTCGGGCGCGGTGCTGACGAGTTATGTGGGCGTGACGGGCCTCGTGCGCCGGATGAGCCTGGACCGATGTCTCCCGCAGTTCCTGTTGCGCGAGAACACCTGGCGAAAGACCAATCACTGGATCATCCTGAGCTTTTTCGGACTGTGTACCTCGATTCTGTTTGTGACGGGGGGCAAGATCGAGACGCTCGCCGGCGTCTACACGCTTTCGTTCCTGAGCGTGATGGCCCTCTTCGCGATCGGCAACATGCTGCTCAAACGGTCCCGCGGCCGGCTGCCCCGGGAGGTCCGCGCCAGCTGGCCGACGGTAACGCTCGCGCTCATCGCCGTGCTGATCGGGCTGGTGGGCAACATCGTCCTGGATCCCCGCAACGTGGAGATCTTCGTGGTCTACTTCATGGTCGCGGCGGCCATCGTCGGCGTCATGTTTCTGCGCATCCAGCTTCTGCGGCTCGGCCTGGTCGTTTCCCGGTCGCTCGTGGAGTGGGTGAACAAGGTCAATGAGTGGATACGGGAGAGCGTCACGGGCAAGATCAACGACATCAACAGCCGGGCCGTGGTTTACTTTACAAAAAACGACGACGCCGCGGCGCTGAACCGGGTGGCCCTGTACGTGCTGAAGAACGAACAGACGTCGCGCCTGCAGGTGGTGCACCTGTACGACGACGAAGAGGACATCCCGTCCGACCTCGCCCGGTCGCTGCGCACCGTCGATCACCTCTATCCCCAGCTCCGCATCGACTTCCTGGCCGTGAAAGGGACCTTCGGCCCCGAGACCATCGAACAACTCTCGCAGCGTCTGGACGTCCCGAAAAACTACATGTTCATCAGCACGCCCGGCGACCATTTCCCCTACCGCATCGAGAAGCTGGGCGGCGTTCGGGTGATCCTTTGAGGTTCGAGGTTTGAGGCTCACGGTTCAAGGCAGCTGGTTTACCTTGAACCTTGAGCCTCAAACCTCGACCCTTCAATGCGTGAGCGCCCACATGATGAAGTTGATGGCCATCTGGAAGCTCACGGTCGAGGCTTCGCCGAGGTGCCGGCCCGGCCATTCCCAGCCGTCGCCGATGTCCTGGTTGTAGCAGATGACCACCATCAGCCGGCCGTTGTCGTCGAAGATGCCGTAGTATTCGTCGTCGTCGTAATCCAGCCAGCCGACTTCCCCGCGCATCTTTGTCGATAACGCGGCCAGCGGGTCGATATCGTAGAAGATCGACCAGATCGGGTGATCGTTGGGGAGCAGGACCGGCTCGCGCTCGGGGTAGACCTGCTTCATGTTCATGTACATGTTCTCCCACTGGGGGCCTTTCTGGCCGTCTCCGAAGTCGTGGAAGTCGTCGATGATCAGAAAGCCGCCGCGGTCGAGGTATTCGCGCAGGCCGGCCACCTCCTCCTCGTCGATGTACCAGTATCCGGGCTCCGTGATGTAGAGGACCGGGTAGTCGAGGATGGCTTTGTCCTTGAGCGTGAAGACGAGCGGGTCGCCGCCGAGCGGGATCTGCGTGGTGCGCTCGATGGCCTGGTGGAGGTTGAGATCGGCCGTGGGGTAGTCCGTCGCCCAGATGCCCATGCCCCGCCGGCCCCATCCGCGCCGGCCGTTGCCGTTGCTCTCGTACTTCACGCGGACGAACTGAAAGGCGACGTCGGGCGACTGCGCCTGCACGGTTTCCGGAGGCGGGGCGACGAGCAGTATCGCCAGGATCGGGATGAGTGCGGCGAGCCGGGGCATCGGGTGCGTCCAGATGGGCATACCCGGGCGGATCCTCGATCTGGCGAGGAGCCACCCGGGTACACGATGTTCATGAGAGGCGCGCCGCCTGCCTAATTCGCCTGCGCCAGATTGGCGCCGGCGTAGATGACGCGCCAGATTTTGCCTTTCATCGAGTCGGCGATATACACCGTTCCGTCGGGGCCCTGTGCGAGGCCCATCGGCCGGTACGCCGCTTCGCCGGGATTGCCGATCATCTCCTTGCCGGAGAACCCGTCGGCGAAAATCTCCCAGTCGCCGGCCACGTTGCCGTTGTCCATCGGCACGAACGCCACCAGATAGCCCTTCTGACCGCGGGGGTCGAACCGGTTCCACGAGCCGTGGAACGCGATCAGCGCGCCGTTGCGGTACCGGGCGGGATACTGGTCGCCCTCGATGAAGATCAGGTCGTTCGGGGCGTAGTGCCCCGGGAACGCGACCAGCGGGTTTTGATACGACTCGCAACCCTCCGTGGAGGTCCCGTCGCCGCCATATTCGGGGCCCCGGACGCGCCGGCCCTGGATCTGGTCGTAGTAGCAGAACGGCCATCCCAGGTTGGTGCCGTCGTTGACCTTGTAGAATTCCTCCGCCGGCAGATCGGCGCTCTGTTCGGCCGTGAAGAGATCGGGGAAGAGGCGCGCCAGGTCGTCCCGGCCATGCTGGGTGGCGTAGATCGACTTCGTGGCCGGGTCCCAGGCCAGGCCCATGGCGTTTCGGATGCCGGTTGCGAAGCGGTAGCCGTCGGCCTCCTGGGTTTGTCCGAGGCGTTCCGCGTCGAAGCGCCAGATGCCGGCCTGCCGCTCGAGCTGCGGGCAGGGATCCTGACCGGGCGAGCCCGGCGTCCGCATCTGCACCTGGCAGGCGTTGGACGGGGCGCCGATCGTCACGTAGAGGTGGCCGGCTTCGTCGAATGCGAACGGTTTCGAGGCGTGCTGATTCTGGGCGATGAAACCGCGGACGACCGTCTCGTAGGGGGCGGACGGGACGAGTTCGCCGGCGCCGAGCGGATACCGCACGATCGTGGTATCGGTCGAATAATACAGATAGCCGTTGTGGAAGGCGACATCCGTTCCTTTCGTGGAGCCGAAGCGGGCGAACACATCGGCGCGTCCGTCGCCCGTCGTGTCACGCAACGCCACGATCCCGACCTGGTCGTCCGAGCGTCCCTGGAGCGCGATGTAGATATCGCCGTTGTCACGCACGGCGAGGTGCCGCGCGTTGCCGACGCTGTCCGCCACGACGAGCGCGCAGAATCCTTCGGCCAGCATGATGTCGCCGTTGTCCGCGTCGCAATCATAGGCCTCGGCGACGGCGCGCCAGGCGCTGGCTTCGGGCATGGACGAATCGCTCGAGCAGCCCGCCAGGGCGAGAAGCAGGATGAACGTTGCGGCGGTAGTGCGCATCGTAAGCATACGTGTCTGGGGTTGGTGGTTGATCCCGTAGGATGCAAGAAGAAACCGGTTAACCGGGCACCTGGAACCTGAATCCACAAACGCAAAAATCATTCAAAAGCCCTGCGTTTGTCGCTCCAACATAAGAAATAGTCGGTCGAGGTTCCATCTCAAGCCGTTTCGATCTAAGTTCGTCCGGCGCTGTCCTGCGGGGCGAGGGTTCCGTGCAGGGCATGATGGCGCTACCTGCATACACCCGAACGAGTGCGTACCATGCCCGCGTCGCGCATTTATTTTCTGACTGCGCTCGCGCTCGTCGCCTTCGCCGGCAATTCGATTCTCTGCCGGCTTGCGTTAGGCGCGCAACGGATCGACCCGCTCAGCTTCACCACGCTCCGCCTCGCGTCGGGCGCGTTCGTTCTGGCGACACTGTGCTCGCTCCGGGATCGCCGTGTGACGGCAGGGGGCGGCGACTGGCGGTCGGCCGGGGCGCTCTTCCTGTATGCGCTGCCGTTCTCGATGGCCTACACCCGGCTCCAGACGGGCACCGGGGCGCTGATCCTTTTCGCGGCCGTGCAGGTCACCATGCTGGCGGCCGCGCTGCGGGAAGGGGAACGGTTTGTCCCGGCGCAGTGGGTCGGGATGCTGGCGGCGGCGGCCGGACTGCTGTACCTGCTCGCCCCGGGCGGCGCGCCGCCGTCGTGGGCCGGCGCGCTGACGATGGGGGTCGCGGGCGTGGCCTGGGGATGGTATACGCTGCTAGGGCGTGGCGCCGGCGAGCCGCTGAGCCGCACCGCGGGCAATTTCATCCGGGCGACGCCGCTGATGGCGGTCGTCATGCTGGCCGGGTGGGGACGCGCGGAGGTGACACCCGCGGGCGCCGGCTGGGCGATCGCTTCGGGCGCGCTGACGTCGGGGATCGGGTACGCGATCTGGTATGCCGCGCTGCCCGGACTCAAGACATCGAGCGCTGCCGCCGTGCAGCTCGCCGTGCCGGCCCTCGCGGCCGCCGGCGGCATCCTGCTGCTCGGCGAACCGCTCACGCTTCGCTTCGTGGTCGCGAGCGCCCTGACGCTTGGCGGCATCGCGCTCGTCCTCCGCCTTCGGTGATCCGATGCCGGGCTACTCCCGCTCGGCGACGATCGGGTTTTCGGACAGGACCGTCGCGATCGCCTCTTCGGCATTGATCTGGAGACCGACCTTGCCGGAGTCGGACAGCTTCGTCCCGGTGTCCTTCAGGATCGCGTACGCCGCGTCGGGCGTGAGGTCGGGGTCGAGCGCCCGCATGACGCCCAGGAGGCCGGAGACGAGCGGTGTCGCCATCGACGTGCCGCTCTTGGGCTGGTAGCCGTTACCCGGCACGAGCGATACGATGTCGACCCCCGGCGCCGCGATGGGGCGCGTCAGGCTGGTGTTGGTGTTGGAGAACGACGCCTTGCGGCCCTGCGAATCGGTGGCGGAGACGGTGATCACGCCTTCGATGTTCGACGGCATGTGGAATTTCGCGTCCTGATTCGAGTTGCCGGCGGCGGCGACGACGATCACATTCCGCTTCAGCGCGTAGCGGATCGCGTCGGCCACGACTTTCGGGGGGATGGGCGAGTAGCCGCCGAGCGACATCGAGAGCACGTCCGCCCCGTCGTCCGTCGCGTCGATGATGGACTGCGCGATGGACTCGAGCGATCCGAGGCCGTCGGCGCCGAGGGCGTTGTAGCCGGAGACGTCGACATACGCGCCGTTCCAGTTCAGCGAGGCCATGCCCAGTTCGTTGTTGGTGACGGCGCCGGCGATGCCCGCGCAGTGCGTCCCGTGCCCGTGTTTATCGGTATTCCCCGGGCTGTTGACGAAGATGCCGGCGATGTCCTCATGCTTCGCGTCCACCCCCGTGTCGAGGATGGCGACATGCGCCTTGCGAACGGGCTTCGCGTGGCTCAGCATCTCGTGGGCGGCGTTGGCGTTGATCGCGTCCATCGCCCACTGGCGCTCGATCAGCGGATCGTTCGCGAAGATCGGCCGGCGTGTTTTGCGCTGCACCTCGGGCCATTCGCCTTCCGGCGGGGCCAGGCTCACCGTGGCGTTCCAGTAGACGGCGTCCACATTTTCTTCGTCGCGCAGGAGGTAGTCGATGATCTTCTTGAGCATCTCCCAGGAGCCCTTGAGAAGGTAGACCTGCGAGAGATCCGCATCTTCGTCGAGCGAAACGGTCGGGAACGCGCGTTCGGCCGTGACGCCATAGGTGTCGAGCAGCGGCTGGATCTCTTCGATGCGGTCGTCCGGCCCCAATTCGACGAGTACGCCCTGCGCATCGGCCGGCGCGGCGCCGCTCGCTTCCCCGGCGCCAACCAGGCGGCCTGTGAGGAAGAGCATCCCGGCCAGTGCCAGCGCGAAGAGGCCGATCGTGAAGAAGGGCTTGGCCTTGCCGCGACGGACGAGGAGCACGCCGGCGCCCATCCACATGCCGATCCCGAGATCCGTGAACGCGCCCGAGAGGGTCATGAAAAGGCCGGCGGGCGAAAAGAGACGCAGAAGCCCCATCGCGCCGATACAGGACAGCCCGATGATTACCGTCCACGGGTTTTTATTCTGGCGCTTGCTCGCGTCCCAGGCGAGAAGGAGGCATCCCAGGACGGCAAAGATCGTCGGCGTGGATAACGAAACGTTGAACATGGCGGATCAGAAGCTGAGTCGAGGATGCCAGGCCGTGGCTGAAACATCGTTCGGGTTGCCCCGGAGCCTGCAGCGCGCCTCCAACACGGGGTTGGGTCCTGAATGGCGTTCAGGAGACGGTTCTGCGGACCGATTTTTCAGATGGAGCCTAGACGCGATGTATCGTAAGCACGCGAACAGGTTGTCCCCACATGCGGAAGGAGATGGCCTGGACGGGTTCGACCTCGGCTTCGACGCGCGTCTGATTGCGCTGGAGGGAGACGGGGATCCCTTCGATCGGTTCGTACTGCACCTGATCGTCAGTTACGATGCCCCAGAATCCGCCCTCGATGTCCTGATAGACGACGTTGCCCGTGATTTTCATGGACCGGCCTTCGCGTGGTGATAAACGGTAGATGCCACGCTTACGGCCGGCGGGGCGGCCAGGTTGCAGCCGCCCCGCGGGTGGGTCATCCGACGCGCAGGTAGTCGATCATGCGCGCCCGGGACAGCTTGAAGAGGTACTGGAGGACATTGCGGTGGTGGATCTGGTAGGCCTCGCGGGACAGGTCCGGCATGTAGCTGCGCAGCGCGTCGTACTGGGACCGGGCCGGCGAGGCGTCGCTCAGGAACGTGGCGGCGAGCAGTTTCTTCACCGTGCGGAAGTACGTATCGAACAGGTCGAGGCTCATTTTGCCGCGGTAGACGTACGTGGAGACCATCGACGTCTGCACCTCGGTGGTGGCCGACTGGATGGCCTCCTCGACATCGTTTTCACCGTACACCGGCGACTCGCTCGTTTCGAACTCGTGGGCTTCCAGCCGGGCGAAGGCGCCGCGCAGCACCTGGGCGAAGGCGCTCAGCGGATACGCGTTCGAGTAATGCGGATGGGCCTCTACGAACGTGCGGAACGCGGAGACGGCTTCGTAGGTGTTGCCGGCCGGCCGGAGGGCGCTCATCATGTGCACCTCGAGGATCTCGGGCGGCGCCGACGGCTTCATGTCCGGCTCGCTCCCGTTCGCCACGACCCACGTGTTCTCCCGGTGGCGGATCAACGCCAGGCCGGCGTCTTTCTTGACGCCTTCCTTGATGTTGCGGATGATCTTGGACAGGTTGGGGTCTTCTTCCCGGTAGCTGCGGAAGAGGTTCTCGTGCACCTTGCTGAAGCAGAGCCGGCGGAGCGTGATATGCAGGTCCATCGCCGACATCCGGCGCCAGGGCATGCTGGCGAAATATTTTTCGAGGACGACGAAGCGGCCGGCGTCGTCACGCTGAAACAGCTCCGCGATGCAGTCCATCGCCAGATCCTCGGCCTGGAGCCCGAAGGCGCCGTCTTGCAGGCTGCCGCTGCGCAGCCGGTGCTTCAGATACGCATGCGCGAAATGATAGCAGCGCTGGACGAGTTCGTTTACGGCGGCGCGGTCCGGATGGGAGGACTGCAGGATGGCCTCGAGCGTGGCATTGAGCGGTAGGTTGTACACGGTGATGCGGATGGATGGGTTCTAGATGACGCACCGATCGCCCCTCGCAGGACGTCGTGTTAACCATCACTGCGAGGAAAGCCGGCAGAACCCGACAGGTCAGTCCAAAATGAAATGGGCACCGTGAAAAATGATGCCGGGGGAGGATCAACGGTGAATCGCCTCCCTATGCCTTTGCCCTGGTAAACGGGCGTTATGGGCCTGGTGCTACGATCCGATGCGGGATGCGGGATACAAGATGCAGGATACAAGATGCAGGATGCAGGATGCAGGATGTTTACCGGAAAACCGTGTCGTCGATCGGTGATCTCGCATCCCGGTATCCTCCTCTATCCCGCATCTTGCATCCCGTATCCCACATCTAGCATTCCTCCAATTATTTTAAAACGACCTGTCGGGTTTACCCAAGCTACTGCGCATATCCCTCTGAGCAACCCCTACGAAGTCGCTATCGCTCGGGTCCTTGCTACTCCTGGCGTACCAGGAGAAATACCCATGCAGGACCCTGGCGTCGGTCGCCCAGTAGCAGCCACGTGTTGCCTGATTGCCGTACGCTATATGCAGAGTTGGAGAGGAGCAGACCCTTTTGCGTGTGAATCGGACCTTTTGGTACGGTCTGATGATTGCACACACTCGCACGCGAAGGCTCGTCGATTCACCTCCCGGGGAACGCCAGGGGCTTGTGCCCCTGGCGCCTACCTCTCGACCCATGCACCCACAACACCCAAGGCCATGAAAAAAGAACAAGACGTGACGCAAGTCCTCATAGCGGCAAGCCAGGGGAATTCGCGGGCGTCCGAACAGCTGTGGTCTATCGTCTATAACGAACTGCGAAGGATCGCGCATCGCCAGTTGATGGGCGAGCGGGATCGCCGGTTGCTCTCGACCACAGGTCTCGTCCACGAAGCCTACCTGCGGCTGGTGGACGACATTCAGATCTCCTGGCAGGATCGTTCCCACTTTTTCGGCATCGCCTCCCGCGTCATGCGCCGCGTCATCGTCGACAACGCCCGCCGGCACTGCGCCCAGAAGCGCGGTGGCGGGCTGATGGACGAGTCGTTCGACGAGGAACGCTTCCTGCCCGACGACCGGATGCAGGAGGTGCTCGACCTCGACGACGCGCTCTCGCGCCTCACCGAGCTCAACGCGCGCTGGAGTCAGGTCGTCGAATGCCGCTACTTCGGCGGCCTCACCGAGGAGGAAACCGCCGAAGCCCTGGGCGTCTCCGTCCGCACCGTCGAGCGCGACTGGGTCAAGGCGCGCGCGTGGCTCTACAACCATATGACGGTGCCGGTGGAGGGCTGACCCGGGGGATCCCGAGCACAAGGTAGACGCACGGTGTACACCGTGCGAGCGAGGCCGCACAGGGGGCTTGAGGCCGGCGGACAACCCGTCCCGGCCTCGCCTTCTTCTGCGTGCCCTTTTCGATCTTCGCTCTTCCTTTCCTATCTTGGGCGTCTCCTCCCGCTATCGCTATCTCTGTCCCGATACGTCCTCCGCTCTTATGGAAGGTCCTACACGCGTCTGGGGCGCTCCCCGAACTGACGGTGCGGCGCCGCTGATCTCGCCCGAAGACTGGGAAGAGATCGACCGGATATTTGATCAGGTGCTGGATGCGCCGGCCTCGGAGCGCGCCGCCCTCCTGGATACGGCTTGCGAGGGCCGGCCGCTGATCCGTCGACAGATCGAACTGCTGCTCGCGGCCAGCGTCGAGGCGCAGCAGGAAGACTTCCTCGCGCCGCTACCGCACCAGCTCGACGGCGGCATGATCCGGCAATTCGTCGGCGAGGAGCAGCTCCGCGCCGGCGAACGCGTCGGCGTCTATGAAATCGTCCGCCCGATCGGAAAAGGCGGCATGGGCGTCGTTTATCTGGCCGAACGCCCGTTCGGACGCTTCAAGAAGCCCGTCGCGCTCAAGGTCGTGAAGCGCGGGATGGATACGGACGACATCCTCGAGCGCTTCCGGTTCGAACGCCAGATCCTCGCCGGCCTCGAACACGCCAATATCGCGCGCCTCCTCGACGGCGGCGTGACGGACGACGGGCTCCCGTATTTCGTGATGGAATACGTGGAGGGCAAGCCGATCGACCAGTATTGCGACGAGAAGAAGCTCGGCATCCGCCAGCGGATCGCGCTCTTCAAGGCGGTGTGCGATGCCGTCCAGTATGCCCACCGCAACCTCGTCGTCCATCGCGACCTCAAGCCCGGCAACGTCCTCGTCAGCGCCGACGGCGAGGTGAAGCTGCTCGACTTCGGCATCGCGAAACTGGTGGATCCCGAGTCGCCGAACGCGACCGTCCCCATCACCGACGCATCGAACCGGCGCATGACGCCGGAATACGCGGCCCCCGAACAGGTTCGCGGCGAATCCGCCACCACGGCGACGGACGTCTACGCCCTCGGCGTCATCCTGTATGAACTCCTGTCCGGCCGCCGGCCCTACCGGTTCAAGACCCGGCTGCTGACCGAGATCGAGGAGAAGATTTGCCAGGAAGTGCCCGGCCGGCCCAGCACGGCCGTCCTCCGCGCCGAAGGCGAGGAGACGCCGGACGAGATCGGCAAGCAGCGTAGCGCCACACCGGAAAAATTACGCAAGGAACTCGCCGGCGACCTCGATGCCATCACGATGATGGCCCTCAAGAAAGAGCCCGAGCTGCGCTACGCCTCGGCCGGCGAGCTGGCCCGCGACCTCGGGCGCTACATGGACCGCCGGCCCGTCCGCGCCGCCCGGGACTCGGCGACCTACCGCCTCCAGAAGTTCGTCGAACGCTACCGCACGACCGTCCTCGTCGCCGCGCTCGGGGTGTTTGTCCTCCTGGCCGGCGCCGGCACGACGTGGTGGCAATCCTACCAGAAGCGCCAGGAGGCGCAGCGGGTTCAGGACGAGGTGCGGGGTAAAAACGCGACGATCGGGTTCATCAACCGCATCTTCGACAAGGTCGACCCGGACCGCCCGCAGGGGCTCACGTTCTCTGCGACCGAACTGATTCGAGCCGGTCTCGAGGAGATCGAATCGCTCGACGGGCTCCCCGTGATCCAGGCCGATCTCATGAACCAGATCGGAAAGATCAGCGTCAACGCCGGCCTCGTTTCGCTCGCGGATTCCCTCCATCAAGCCGCCTATGCCATCCAGGAGCGCGTCCTTGGACCCGACGATCCCGCGTTGTCGATCACGTTGACGCGTCAGGGTGATGTATATGAGGCGATGGGAGACGCCGCCCGGGCCGAGGACTTCTATCTTCGCGCGATCGCGCTCAATCCCGACAACAGCGTCGCGCACAACAACCTCGGGCGCCTTTATCTGACGATCGGGCGGAATGACGAGGGCGGCGCACAACTCGAGAAAGCGATCGATCTCGAGCCCCAGAACCTGATGTATCGCCGCAATCTGGGTTCCTATTATTACAATACCCTGCAATGGGATAAAGCCAAGGAAGTATATCTGCAGACCGCAGCGGTAGATTCCTTTTATCTCGCCTACGCCAATCTCGCGACCATCTATTATTTCGACAAGGATTATGCGCAGGCGGCCCGCTGGTACCGTGCATCCATCCAGCTGAATCCGAATGACTACCGCATCTGGGGATATTACGGGAATGCGCTGTACTGGCGAGACGAAGCCGGACGAGCCGAGGCGGTGCCTGCGCTCCGCGAGGGAATTCGCCTGGCGGAAGAGCGGCTCTCCGCGCTCCAGAGCAGGGATCCCGAGGTGCTGGCTCAGATCTCGACGTTCTACGCCCTGCTCGGGGACAAAACGAATGCGTTTCGCTACGTGGACGCAGCGGCGGGCGAACAACCGGAAGATCCCTATCTTTGGTACGATCTGGCGTCGGCGCTGGAGACGGTCGGAGAACGCCAGGCCGCCATCCGCATGTTGCGCACGGCGATCGAGAAAGGGATTCCGGCAGAAAGCATCACGGATGATCCCGGTATGGCATCGCTACGAGACGATCCGGAATGGCTGGCCCGCTGACCGGATGGATGCCTGCAAAAAAGGGCGCACGATATGGATGAATACCTTCAGTCTACTGCATTTATCCGGACCCACTTTATCCCACTAAACATTGATCCCCATGGAAGAATCTAACATGCACGGCGTCCTTGAGATTATTCTTTTTCTTTTATGGCTTGTATTGATCTGGCTTTTCTGGTCGCGACGCAAGAAGGAAACGGGCGGTGGCGGCGATACGCCGCGGCCTCCGGCCGGCACCAAGCAGGTGTCGATCGGACTCGACGCGAATAGCGGCCGCTGGCAGATTCAGAACGCGGCGGGAGGCGGCCTGGCCCCGCCGATCGTCGCGCGACCGGGCGATGTGGTGACCTGGACGAATCCCACCTCGGCGCAAATCGATATCCAGTTTCCGAAGGATTCGCTCTTCGAGCTGGGCGGCGCGCCCAATGCCGGCGGAGAGCCCATCGATGGCTTCGTCGTCGTGGTACCGGCCGGCGCGACGCTCCGCCTGCCGGTGTCGCGCAAGGCGCTGCACGGGACGTACGAATATGCGTTCTGGGTGCGGGAAGCCGGCAGCGCGACAGGTTATGCCGTGGGAGGCTCGCCCCCGCGCATCATCATCGAAAAAGCCTGAACCTGGATCCTGTAACGGATCGGACACCGGGCGTCCTGTGGGGCGCCCGGTTTTTTTATTCCTCGTTGGGCGCCGGCGGATCGCCGAACGCCTTCTTGATCCGAGATAGAATGGAGCGGGTGTTCGGCAGCGGTTTTAGAAAACCGGGCGGGACATCGTCCTCGATACCTTCGAGTAAGATGTTGAGCCGCTGGCGGAGCGCCGGCTTGTCTTCGCAGATGCGGTCGAGGTAGGCCTGCCGGGCGGGGGTGGGGAGGTTGAGCGCCTGTTCGAGATAGGCGTCGATGTCGCCGGCGTCCTCGTTCGTTGGGGGCGGTTCCGATGCGGCGAACCAGGGAAAACGAATCGTATGCCGGTCCAGCCGAGGACGCGCATATCCCGGCAAATGGATCGTTTGCTGAACGGTCATGTGTTCGGCTGAGGCTGATTGAGTGGTTGTACTGCGTGGCGGGCTATAGGATGGTGCGCAGTTCCTCGCCCAAACCCGACACGGTCTCAGCCGTGGATGCCGTTCCTAGAGCGCGATTTCACGCGCGCGGCGCAGCTTCTCGTCCTTTTTTTCCTTCACGTAGTGGCGCCAGCGCCCAAATACGTAGGTGCCCATCGCGAGGTCGTACCCGATGCAGACGAACACGTACCAGCTGGGCACAAAGGTGGCGATGCGCCCCGTCTCATGGAGGATGTCCCACACGGCGTGCCCGATCATGCCGGCGGCGATGACCGCCAGCGACGTGCCGTAGCCGAAGACGGCGATGTTGCCGTAAAGCAGGAGTCCCCACATCTCCGGCCCCACGCGCTGTCCCGTCCATAACGCGATGAACACATACAGGAGGGGCAAGAGCAGGAGCAACAGCGTAAACTTGGTCTTCTCCGTGAAATTGCGGATGGCCCGGAGAAGCGGTAGCGTGAAGAGGGCCAGGAGGACGCCGGCCAGCATCTGAATAAACGACAACATAGTTCAGAACCGTTGGTTGGCGCCGGTGTGCGTCTCGTTATTGCTGCCGGCTGGGATCGGGAGGCCGTATGGTGGGCTTGTCGGTAGTGTCGAACCGGATCGGTACGCCGCTGAGCTCGTCGCCGAGCGCCTGCTGTGCGTGGATCGCGAGCGAGTCGTCCTGGCAGAGCACCTGGATCCAGGCGTCCTCGCTCGTGCCGGCGATGCCGACGCTGACGACGCCAGGAATGGCAAAGGCGCGGGCGTCGATGTCGCTCGCCTTGCGGATGGCGGCGACTTCGGCGGCCGTGTACGTGGGACGTTCGGCGCGCGCATCGGGTTGCGAAACCGATGTCTCGCCGGTCTTGCAGCCGGAGGACAGCACAACGCAGAGGGATAGCGTCCCTGCAATGAGCGCCGCCGGCAGGTGTCGGATGGACGGTTTCATGCGGATAAGTTCAAGGTTTGGTGTTCAAGGTTCAAGGGGGCGTGCCGATCGGGCCTTGAACTTGGAACGTCGAACCTGGAACGTCCGGCGCGAAGCGCGCCGGTTTTCGGCATGTACGCTGTATCGGTCGGTATGTTTTGTTTCACGTCGCCCCCTGGCCAGGCCCGCCGGCACGCCGCATCAGGCGGGCGCCGGCGACGACGATGACGATCGTCAGGGCCATGAGCAGCAACGCGATCGGGCGATCGAAAAAACTCGTCAGGTCCCAGCGCGATTTGATGGCGCTGACCATGAAGTTCTGCTCCAGAATCGGGCCGAGCACCATCCCGAGGACGACCTGCGCCAGCGGAAATCCGCCGCGCCGCAGCGCGAACGCCACGGCGCCCATCGTCGCCATCACCCACACGTCGAACGGGTTGTTGTTGATCGCGAAGGCGCCGACCACGCAGAGGATGGCGATGATGCCGAGCAGCTGGTTGAACGGCGCGCGCACGACGACATCGGCAAGCCGGCCCGTCAGATAGCCGTAGAGCGGGAGCAGGACGATGTTCGAGACCATAAAGGTCAGATAGAGCGTCCAGACGAGCGACATGTTCTGCTCGAAGAGGAGGGGACCGGGGGTGATGCCTTTCATCAGGAAGACGCCGAGCACGATCGCCGTCACGGTGTCGCCGGGCAGGCCGAGCGACAGCGCGGGAATCCAGGCGCTGGCGACGGCGGCGTTGTTGCTGCTCGTGCCGGCGAGCACGATGCGATCGGTTTCGTCCTCATCCTGTCCCTGCCGCATCTTCTGCACGCTGGTCGCCACCCACGAGCCGATGTCGGCGCCGGCGCCGGGCAGGAATCCGACCACCACGCCGAGCAGCGACGACCGCGCGACCAGCCAGCGCTCGCGCAGGATGAGCCGCAACGGCCGCCCGTAAAAGGCGGATGCCGTGTCGCCGTCGCCGGCGGACGCGATCGCGGCGGGCGCGGCCTGCTTGCGGTAGAGATGCTCGAGGACTTCCGAAAACCCGAACAGCCCGATCATCACGACGATGTAGTTGAGCCCGCCCAGCATATCCGGATGTCCGAAATCGAACCGGGGGAAGCCGAGCGTGGGGTCGATCCCGATCGACGCGAAAAAAAGCCCGATGAGCAGGGAGACGGCGCCTTTGATCGGCCGGCCGCCCGACGCAAAAATGCCGGCCGTGAGCCCCAGCACCGCGATCCAGAAATATTCGAACGACGAGAAGTTGCGCGCCAGGGCGGCGATGCTGGTCGCGAAGAAGATCAACAGCACCGTCCCGATCACCCCGCCCACCGCCGAGCCGAGCGCGCTCAGACCCAGGCTGTAGAGCGTGCCCTTCCGGCGGGCGAGGCCGTAGAGCTCGTCGACATAGGCGGCGCTCGCCGGCGTCCCCGGAATGCGCGCGATGGTCGATCCTACGTCGCCGGCGAAAATGGCGACGGATGAGATGGCGATGATGGCCGGCAGCGCGATGATCGGGTCGAGGAAAAACGCGATCGGGATAAACAGGGCGACGGCCAGCGTGGCCGTCAGCCCGGGGATGGCGCCGAAGAGCGAGCCGTAGAGGCCGCCGAGGAGCAACGCGAGGAGTCCTTGCCAGGAGAAGAGGGACATGGCGGTTTACAGCGGGACGCCCAGCAGACGGGTGAAGAGCAGGTAGACGACGCCGGCCGCCACCGCGGACGAAACGACCAGCGGCAGCCAGCGCGCGCCCAGCATCAGCCCGATCGCCAGCGCCAGCAGCGCGGCCACCGGCACGAAGCCCAGCAGGCCCTGCAGCCAGGGAAAGGCGACGACGAGGAGCAGTCCCGCGACGAAACGGCCGCGGCCGGCCCACCCGGCCGGCTCGACGTCGGGCCCCTCGGCCGGTCCGGGCTTCCAGAGCAGCAGGAGGCCGCACAGCACGAGGCCGGCGGCGACGAGCCGGGGGAACAGCGCGGGTCCGGGATGCCCGCCCTCGAGTTCGGGGAATGTGCCGGCGTACCAGCCGATCCAGCCGCCCAGCGCGAGGGCGACGAGGCCGGGCACGCGACGAAGCCAGGCGGACCGCGTCATGGGCTCGAAGCGCCGCCCGCGCCGAGGAGTTCGCCGTTGATCCGGTCCTGGGCCTCCAGGAACGCATCGAAGGCGTCTCCCGTGAGGAAACGCAGGTTGAAGCCGGCCCGTTTGAGCGGCTCGGTGTAGGCGGGGTCGTTGGCGGCGGCCGTGACGGCCTGCCGCAGCTTCGCGGCCACGGCGTCCGGCAGGCCGGCCGGCGCGCCGATCGACACCCAGCCGCCGAGGCTCCAGTCGATGCCCTGCTCCTTGAGGGTGGGGACATCCGGGAAGGCTTCGAGCCGCTCATCGGCCATCACGGCCAGCACCTTCACCTGGTTGGCGCGGTACATCGCTTCGGCTTCCGCCAGCGCGATGGTGACCACGTGTACGCCGCCGGCGAGGAGTTCCTGCAGGGCCGGCGCGGCGCCCTGGCTCGGCACCCACGGCATGGCCGATTCCGGCAGGCCGGCGGCCTTGAGAAAGCCCATCCGCGCCAGATCCCAGATGCCGCCCTTCGACGTGCCCGACGCCAGATACGTCCCGGGATTCGCCTCGAGGGCATCGAGCAACTCTTGCAGCGTATTCCAGGGCGCATCCGCCCGCACGGTGATCGCGGCCGGGTTATCCATCAGCAGCGCGATCGGGGTGTAGTCGCGGTAGGTCAACTCGGTGAGGCCGGCCCAGTGCATCATGGTGATTTCGACCGTCACCGCCCCGACCGTATAGCCGTCCGGGCGCGCCTGAGCGATGGCCAGATGCCCCACCACGCCGCCCCCGCCCGTCCGGTTCACCACGTTCATCGAGGCCCCGATACCGCCCTGCATCACGGCCGCGAGGGCGCGGGACACGGTATCGGTGCCGCCGCCCGGGTTCCAGGGTACGAGGTAGCTGATCGGCCGGCTCGGGTAGGTATCCTGCCGCTGGCCGCCGGGCTGGCAGCCGGAGAGGAAAACGATCAGCAACAGGGTAAGCGTACGCAACATGGACTTCGGGGATGGGGATGCGGGATGCTCGGTGCGGGATCCTCGATGGGGAGTGTGCATCGCATCCCGACTCAGGCATCCCCCACGACTATTCTGGAAAACGCATTTTCAGTATACTGCAAAACACACGGAATCCCGCACGAAAATACGGGTTGTTCGCTACCCCCGCCAATGCCTACCACGCTCTCCGTACCGGTTCTCGACGCCCGCAGGCTCGTTCTCGTCGTTCTGGGTTTTTTGCTCGGCTTGCCGGCCTCCGGGCAAACGCCGCTGTACGAGGCCGAAGAGCTCTTCGCACCGCAGCCCGCGCACGTGCACGGGTCGACGATCGTGGCGCTGCCCGGCGGGCAATTCCTGGCGGCCTGGTTTCAAGGGAGCGGCGAGCGCCAGGCCGACGACGTGGCGATCATGGGCGCGCGGTTCGATCCCGACACCGGGTGGAGCACCCCGTTCCTCATGGCGGATACGCCGGACTTTCCGGACATCAACCCGGTGCTCTTCAGGGATCCGCGCGGCCGCGTCTGGCTCGTGTGGTACACCGTCATCGCCGGCCAGTGGGAGACGTCGCTGCTCAAATACCGCATCTGCGACGACCCGGGAACGAACGGGGCGCCCGATTGGGACTGGCAGGATGTGATTCTCGTGCGGCCCGGCGACCCTGCCGGCTACGGCATCCAGCCCGGCGACCGGTTTGTTCGGGCCATCCGCGAAAAGGGCGCCGCCTATGCGGCGTATCTGCGCAGCGGGGGCGTCGACCCGGCGGAATGGCTGGCGCATGTCGCGCAGATCGACTCCCTGGCCACGGGCCGGAACTGGATCCGCGCGGGGCGGCTCTACGATGCGGAGGGCGGCTTCACCACGCAACCGCTCGGCTACCCGTATTTCCGCCGGATGGGCTGGCAGACGCGCAACAAGCCGCTCGTCCTGGACGACGGCCGCATCCTGCTCCCGCTGTATTCCGACGGCTTCGACCTGTCGATCGTCGCCATCACCGACGACCTCGGCGCGCACTGGTCGTTCAGCGAGCCGCTGGTGGGCGACGGCAACATCCAGCCGGCGATCCTCGCGCGCGACGACGGCACCCTGGTCGCCTACATGCGCGACAACGGCGGGCCGCCGAAACGGCTCCACGTCAGCGAATCGGCGGATCGCGGCATGACGTGGTCGCCCGTCACCGACAGCGAACTGCCCAATCCCGGCGCCGCGGCCGACGCCGTCGAACTCGCCAACGGGCACTGGGCCGTCATCTACAACGACGTCGAGGAAGGACGATCCAGCCTGGCCGTTTCCATCTCGGACGACGAGGGGCGCACCTGGAAGTGGACGCGCCACCTCGAACGCGACGACCGCCCCGAAGGCGCGCGGCGGAGTCATTACCCGGCCATCATCCAGACGGCGGACGGATCCCTCCATGCCATCTACACCCACCAGTACACCGGCGCCAACCCGGCCCGCACCATCAAACATGCCCGATTCAACGAGGCCTGGATTCGCCAGGGCGATACCCCTTAGTCTGATCGCGCTGCTTGCGCTGCCCCTCGCCGCGCCGGCCCAGACCTCCTACACCAACACCGCCGGCATGACCATGGTCGCGGTCGACGCCGGCACGTTTCTGATGGGGAGCGACGAGGGCGACCTCGACGAGGCGCCCGTACATCTCGTCATGATCGGGCAGTCCTTTTTTATGAGCGCCCACGAGGTGACGAACGCGCAGTATGAGCAGTTCGACCCGCAGCATCGCGCGCTGCGCGGCAAGCTCGGCTTCTCGACCGGGGACGACGAAGCCGTGGTGTTCGTCGACTGGCACCAGGCCGTTGCGTTTACCGAGTGGCTTTCGGAGAAGGAGAACCGCACCTACCGCCTCCCGACCGAGGCCGAGTGGGAATACGCCGCCCGCGCCGGCACGCGGACGCCGTATTTCACGGGCGACAGGCTGCCGGCTTCGATGCTGAAAAATGCGCGGGAAAGCTGGTATCCGGATCCCGAGCGTGCCGTCCCGGGCGATGTCGTCTCCCTCCGCGTAGGCCAGACGCCGCCGAACGCCTGGGGGCTGTACGACCTGCACGGCAATGTCGAGGAGTGGACGCTCGACTGGTACGGGCCGTATGAGGCGGATGGGCAGAAAGACCCGGTCGGCCGGTCCGACGGCGACTTCAAGGTGACCCGCGGCGGCAGCCACTCGACCACGCCCGAATACCTCCGCTCGGCCAACCGGATGGGCACCCTGCCGGAGGACGCGAGCTGGCTCATCGGGTTCAGGGTCGTGCAGGCGGACGCGCCGGCCACCACGCCGCTGCCGGCGCCGCCGGTCACGGCGTTGCACCAGCGCGACGTCAGCCAGGAGCGGCGTGCGGTGCGCCAGCCGGCATCCCGGACGCCCTATTTCGCCGAGCCGCGCCGCTATGTGGTTCTCGATCCGACGGAAAAAGGACCGTTCTTTTACCACAACCATCAGGACGCCATCACGGAAATGCCCAACGGCGACCTCCTGGCGATCTGGTACACGACGAAGTCGGAGGCCGGCCGCTATCTCGCGCAGGCGGCGAGCCGGCTTCGCTACGGCGCCGACGCCTGGGAGCCGGCGTCGATCTTCTGGGATGCGCCCGACCGGAACGACCACGGCAACGCCCTGTGGTGGGATGGCGACCGCACCATCTATCACGTGTCCGGTCTCTCCGCCGCGGCCACCTGGGGTAACCTCGCCATGCTCGTGCGGACCTCGACCGACAATGGCGCGTCCTGGTCGAAGGCGCGGATCGTGCATCCCGAACACGGGCTGCGCAATCAGGTCATCGCATCGATGGGCCGGCTGCGCGACGGCCGCATCTTCGTCACGGCCGACGCCGTGACCGGTGGAAACGGCGGGACGTCCTTCCACGTCAGTGCGGACGGCGGGCAGACGTGGACAGACGCCGGCGGCACGATCGCCGGCATCCATGCTTCGGCGGTGGGGCTCGAGGACGGACGCGTGCTGGCCTTCGGCCGCGGCGACGCCATCGACGGCCGCATGCCGAAGAGCATATCCTCCGACGGGGGCGCGACCTGGCGATCGACAGCCAGCGCGTTCGACCCGCTGTCGAGCACCCAGCGTCTCGTGCTCCTCCGCCTCGCCGAGGGGCCGCTCTTTCTCGCTTCGTTTGCCGATAACATGACGTTCACGGACGATCGGGGAGGGACCTACACCGGCTCGGGGATTTTTGGGGCCCTATCGTACGACGAGGGCGAAACGTGGCCCGTTCGCAAGCTGATCACGGCAGCCAATGCCCCGGCGTGGCGGGAAACGGCCCGGAGCCGGCCTTTCGTCATGAGCGCGCACACGGCCGAGCCGCGCGGCTACATGGCCGGCACGCAGGCGATGGACGGCACCATCCATCTCATCAGCACGGTGTACCATTACGCCTTCAACCAGGCCTGGCTCGAGACGCCCGCCGCGCCCAGCGCCGTGCCCCCCCTCGCGCCTCGCGGCGACCTCGCCGCGTCGTTTTCGCCGAACGAGGGCGTCTGGCGGTACGCCGGCCTCGGGGCGATGCCGGGCGATGCCGCACGACGGGACGGGGCCGGCCTGCTGCTGGAGGTGCCGGCCAGCGGCGAGGCGCGCTGGGCGATGGACCTCCGCGAGCCGACGCCGGTCGGCTCGACCGTGGAGATGACCGTTCAGGTGCAGGCAGCGGGCGCGCGCCGGCGTGGGGTCGAATGGGTCTACCGCCCGGTGTCGCACCCCGGCATGCAGTATCATCTCGCGATCACCCCCGATGGCGTATACAGCGACGACAGCTACGCGCTGGAACCCCTGGCGCTGGGCCTCGACAACGGAAGCGCCCCGCATACCTATCGCATCGGGGTCGCCGCGTCGGGGCTGGTGCACGTGTATCGCGACGGCCAGGAACTCGGCCGGTATTCACTGGCCCCTATCGATGAAGACGAGGGGCCGACGACGCCCGGCCTGCAGTGGGGCGGCGGAGCCGGCGTGCGAGCCCGCATCGATGCCATCCGTTTCGACCCCCGCGGCCCGTTTGCGCCGGCGCCGTAGCGTTCTTCCTTAAGAGATTACTCAAAACCCCCGCCTCCGTCATCCCCGACCCCGATCGGGGATCCATACGAGGCGTTAGGGTTGCATAAAATCGCGCCAGGAACCGCAAATGAGGTATTCTTGGGCCTTCCATGGATCCCCGATCAGGTCGGGGATGACGGTACGGAGCGGGTGGCGACGCGACGGAACGGGTGGCGGCGCGACGGCATGGAGTAACGGCGTGGACCTAACGGCCGGCGGGGCGCTCGTTTTTCAGGTAGTTGAGCGCCAACCCCTTGTTGCGCAACGCCTCCATATCCTCGGGGTTGATCTGCAGGGCGTTTTCGCTGGCCTGCAGCGCTTCGCGGTAGCGGCGCAGACGCATGAGGATGCTGCTTTTTTTGGTCCAGGCGCCGGAATGGGTCTGGTTGAGTTCGAGCACGCGTTCGTAGGCGACGTACGCTTCGGGGTATCGCTTAACGTGCTCCAGCGCGATCCCTTTGTTGAACCAGGCGTCGACGTCGTTCGGATGCTGATGCAGCACGCTGTCGTAGGTGGCGATGGCCTCGTCGAACAGCTTGAGCTTGGTCAGCGCGATTCCCTTGTTATAGGCGGCTTCCACGTCGTCCGGGTTGAGGCGCAGCGCGATGTTATAGGCATCCACAGCCTCGCTGAAGAGCCCCATGTTCGTGAGCGCGTTGCCCTTGTTGTAGGACGCGTCCCCATAGGTGGGGTCGAGCGCGAGGGCGCGGTCGTAGGCGGCGACGGCATCCCGATAGCGCCCCATGTGGTTGAGGGCGATACCGTTATTGTACCATACATCCACCGAAAGCGGGTCGAGCGCGAGGGCGCGGTCGTTCGCCTTCATGGCTTCCTGATACCGGCCCAGTTTGATGAGGGCGATGCCTTTGTGGTACCAGATCTGCGGGGAGGCCGGGCTCAACGCGAGCGCCCGGTCGTACGCCTCGATGGCCTGGATGTAGCGCCCCACCTGCGCCAGCGCGATGCCTTTGTTATACCACGAACTGGGGTCTTCCGGGTTGAGCACGAGGGCGCGGACGAACGCCGCCATCGCCTTGTCCATCTGGCCGAGTTGGAGGAGGGCGTTGCCCTTGTTGTTCCACGCGCCGGCGTCGTTCGGGTCCAGCTCCAGCGCCGTGTTGTACGCCTCGACCGCCTCGTCATAGTGGCCGAGATGCTTCAGCGCGATGCCCTTGTTGTTCCAGGCGCCCGGGTCGTTCGGCGCGAGCGACAGCACCCGGTTGTAGGCGTCGACGGCTTCCTGGTACAGGTTGATCGTCATGTAGGCGTTGCCCAGATTGTACCAGGAATCCAGGTCGGAATGATCCAGGTCGACGGCCCGCAGGTACGCCTCGACGGCCTCCGCGAAACGCTCCAGCGCGATGAGCGCATGCCCGCGGTTTTGCCACGCGACGGAGTTCTGTTCGATGGCCAGCGACTGCTCGCAGGCGTCGAGCGCTTCTTCGTACCGCCCGAGATGATTGAGGGCGATCGCCTTGTTGTACCACGCCGCCACATCCTGCTTGCTGAGCGTCAGCGTCTCGTCGTAGGCGGCGACGGCCTGTTCGTGCCGGCCCAGCGCCATCAGCGCGTTGCCCTTGTGGTACTGCGCGCCGGCATCGCCCGGGTCGATCGCGAGGACCCGGTCGTAGGCGGCTACCGCCTGTTCGTACCGCCCGATCTTGCCCAGCGCGATGCCCTTGTTGTACAGGGCCGTCGTATTGTTGGCATTGATGGCGAGCGCCCGGTCGCACACCTCGAGCACCTCCTCGTATTTGCCGAGCTGCGTCAGCGAATAGCTGGCGTTGATCAGCTCGCCGGCCTTGAGGTCGTAGTTGCTGAAATCCAGCTGCGCCTGCTTGCCGGCCACGCGCTCGTACCATGCCGCGCATTGATGCACGACTTCGTCCCACCCGCGCGGCCGTTCGTGGGCCGACTTGGACAGGCACTGGAGCACGAACGCCTCGAGGTCGTGCGGGATCGCGGGGTTGAGGACGCGCGGCGGCACCGGCTTCTGGTAGAGATGGACTTCCTGCCACTCATCGATCGTCTTCGCGGGGAAGAGCCGGTGGCCGGTGACCATCTCGTACAGGATGCACCCGAACGCGTAGATGTCGGTCTGCGCCGTGACGTCGAGCCGAAGCCATTGCTCCGGAGCCATGTATGCCGGCGTGCCGCTGCGTGCGTCGTTGGCGTAGACGAGGCCGAAATCCGCCACCAGCGCCCGTCGCTGCTCGTCGATCAGCACGTTGCCGGGCTTGAGGTCGCGATGCACCAGGCCGCCAACCTTGCGGGTGGCGTGCTGGAGCGCCTGGGAGATCTGGAGCGCGAGGTCGACCCCCACCGGCAGCGTCAGCTGCGGGTGGCCCAGCCAGGAACGCAGGTCGTTCCCCATGCCCTCCTGGCCGCGGATGTATTCGGTGATGACGAAAGGCTGGCCGTCGTAGATGTCCACCAGAAAGGCGCGGACGATAAACGGGTGTTTTTCGATGCGCACCCAGACGGAGGCTTCCTCCACGAACATGCGTTGCATTTCGTGGATATGCGCGAACCGCTGCTGGAGCGTCTTGAGCGCGCGCGGCATCTTCTCGACTTCGTCGAAGGTGGCGTAGATCACGCCCATCGAGCCGCGGTGGATGTCGAGCACGGTGTAGCGGTCGCCTATCCGGTCGCCGATCCGGTACCGTTCGGGGCGCTGCGGGGTGCGCGGCTGGTCGATCTGGGAAAGATGGATCGATTGATACCCCGATTCCTCGACCGCCTCGTCGTACGACTCATCCACCGGAAGATTCGCCCACGCATTCTGATGCGCATAGGATATGCCGGAGCGCTCCGCCGGCCTTACGGTGTACGGTGCCTTCCCTCCGGCATGTGATTCACTGTAATCCATGAGGCACAAACGGCGAATTCCTTCTTCAGTATCACCCGAAGACGAGGCAATCACCACCTACTGAACGATGGGCGAAACAAATACCTGCCATGGCGTGGGCCACAGAGGATAGCGCGATGTGGGTCGACCAGTGGGCTGAAAACCCCCAGCCTATGATATCCCAAACTGGCCACTTCGTCAAGCAGATTTGGACATTAACCATAGCGAGCGGTTCTACCCACTGTTCCGAAGCACCGGCGTAATCTACCGATCCGTTTGGCGCACGAATGTGGGGGGATTCCCCATTTTAGACGGCAACGCGCTCACAGGCCCGGGCGAGCCGGCCCAGCGCGTCGTCGATTTCGGAGGCGGTGATCAGCAACGAAGGGCCGATTCGGATAACATGATTGTTGAGCCCCCCGAGGCCGATCAGCAGCCGCTCCGATTTGGCCGCGTGGAGCAGCGCCTGGGCCCGTTCGGGGTCCGGCTGTTTGCTCTCGCGGTCGACGACCAGTTCGAGGGCCTGCATCAGCCCCATGCCGCGGACCTCCCCGATCCACGGGTAGCGCTCCGCGAGGGCATCGAGCCCGGCGCGCAGCTGCCGGCCTCGCGCCTCGGCCCGCGCGGGCACGTTCTCGCGCACCATCACGTCCAGCGTCGTCTCTGCCGCGGCCATCGCGACCGGGTTGCCGCCGAACGTCGAAATCATCTTTTTCTCCCAGGCCGCGGCCACGTCGGCGCGCGCGATCACGGCGCCCACCGGGAATCCGTTCGCGATGCCCTTCGCCATGATCATGATGTCGGGCTCGACATCCCAGTGCTCGATGCCGAACCAGTGCTGGCCCGTGCGGCCGAAGCCGGTCTGCACCTCGTCGCAAATGAAGAGGCCGCCATAGCTGCGGACGATCTCGGCGGCGCGCTGGAAGTACCCCGGCGGCGGGACGATGAAGCCGCCCACGCCCAGGATGGTCTCCGCCAGCAGGGCCGCCGGCCGGCCGTTTGTGGCCGTCTGGATGATGTTCTCGATGTCGTCGGCGAACCGTGCGGCGTTCAGTTCGGGGTCATCCCCGAACGGGCTCCGGTACGGATAGGGAGCGAGCGCGTGTTTGATGCCCGGGACGGCGCTCGAGAGCGGGCGCCAGGGGGCGTGGGCCGTCAAGTTCGTCGCCAGCACGCTGTTGCCCGAGTAGCCGAGCCGGAGCGCGATGATCTCGTCGCGCCCGGTATACATCCGCGCCACCATGACGGCGGCATCGATCGCGGCGGTGCCGCTGTTCAGGAAGAGCGACCGCTGCAGCCGGCCCGGGGCGAGGTCCGCCAGCCGTTTGGCCACCTGGATCTGCTGCTCGGTGACGTACAGCGTGGAGGTGTGCCCCAGGACGCCGACCTGCTCGCGAACGCGCTCGACGACTTCCGGATGGCAGTGCCCGAGCGAGGTCGACAGGATGCCGGCGAACAGATCCAGAAAGGGGGTGTCGTGCTCATCGTAGACCCACACGCCCTCCGCCCGCTTGAGCACCAGCGGCTCGTTGTAATAGGGGCGCACGCACGGGAACAGGTAGGTCCGCTGCTCGCCGGCCAGCGTGTCCTCCTCCTCCCGGAACGGCAGATCGTAATCCATCGAGAATGACGTCATGGGCTCGCATACGATTGGTTGACGCTACGCGGATGTACGACTCAGTGTGTCCGGAAAGGTTCACGGCGGATCAATCGGACACGCCCTCCCCGGATTCGATGCCATCGATGGGCAGGGAAATGCTGAAGACGCTCCCCGAGCCGGGGCTCGTGCTGATCGTGATGTGCCCGCCGAGGAGGTCTACCAGCCGCTTCGTCACGGTCAGCCCGAGCCCCGTGCCGGCGTGCGACCGGCTCAGGCCCTGGCTCCCCTGCGTGAACGGGGTGAACAGCAGCGGCAACATCGGTTTGGCGATGCCGGGGCCCGTGTCGGCGACATCGACGCAGAAACGGTCGCCCTCAGGCCGGACCCGGACGCGCACCTCGCCTTCGTCGGTGAACTTGATCGCGTTGTCGACCAGGTTGCCGATCACCTTGCAGAGCAACGCGGGGTCGCTCACCACCCGAACGGGCGCAGCCACCTCGGGCCCCAGCAGCGCGATGCCTTTTCGGGCGGCGAAGGTCGTGTACGGCGCCAGGGCCTCCCGGACGACGTCGTTGAGGTCGACGTCCGCCGGCTGGACCGTGTGCGCCGCGGCCTCGAATTCCACGAGCTCGAGCACGTTCGACAACGTCGCGTGCATGCGCTGGCTGTCCCGGATAATCATCTCGGTGAGTTCGCGCTGCTCGGTGTCGACGGCGTCCCTCAGGATTTGCGCTGCCGCGAGGATGCCTGTGAGCGGCGTGCGAAACTCGTGGCTCACGTTGTCGAGGAGCGCGGCCTGCATCCGGTCCGCCCGCGCGGCATTCACCCGCGCCAGGCGCCGGGCGTGCTGGAGCATGCGCTGCTCCGTCATCAGGTCGAGGCGCAGCGTGCTCGGAAGGAGATGCGGCCGGAGCCGCGACACGGTAAGGACGACGCTGAGGGTACTCAACGCGCCGAGAAACGCGACCGCCAGGAGAAAGGCGGCCAGCGCTGCGGGCGAAGGAGAAGGAAGTGGAAGCATGGTTCGGCACTACCTGGCAGAAACGCCCCCGTAAGGGGACAACGCGTTCCTGGTTCGGGAATAATTGGCGTCGTTGAGAGGATAACGACGCGCTATAGTGCCATAATCAAAGAGCGTACCCGGTGGGCCGGACGAGCCTCAGACGCGTGCGTGGCAGTTCAGGCAGGTGGGGAAGTCAAACGCATAGCCATTTTTTCCGCGGTGCTCGTTGTCCATCCGCGTCTGCGTATGCTGATGGCAGGCGCCTTCGCAACTGAAGTACGGGTAATTGTTGGCCTGCAGATGGCACGTCTGGCAGTTGTTCGACCATCGGCCTCTATGCTTTCCGGAATAGATGCGGAAGTAGAGCCCGTCGTGATCGAAGGCGGACGTGTCGTCCCAATCGGTGGTATTGTGACACTCGAGGCAGGTGGTCGGGAAGCCGGAGCCGGCATGGTTGGCGTTGTAATCCGGCTGATGGCAGGTGATGCAATCCTCATTGTCCGACGGATTGAACAGCGGCGTGAGATCCGGCAGGCTATGGCAATTCTCGCAGGCCAGTTTGTTGTGTGCTCCGACGAGTGCGAAGCCGTTCGACGCGGCGACGTGGTCGAAGTCCGCGCCCTCCCAGGTGGTCGTGCCGTGGCAGTTGAGGCAGGTGGTGGGGAATCCACTGCCGGCGTGGTTGGCGTTGTAGTCGGGCTGATGGCAGGTGATGCAGTCCTGGTCGCCGGCGGGGTTGAAGAGCGGCGTGAGGTCCGGCAGGCTGTGGCAGCTCTCGCATTGCAGCGTTTCATGCGCGCCGAGCAGTGCGAACCCATCCGATGCCAGGACGTGGTCGAAGGCGGCCCCGTCCCAGGAGTCCGGGCTGTGGCAATCCACGCAGGTCGTGGGGAATCCGGTATTGGCGTGGTGGTCGTCGTAATCCTCCTGATGGCAGGAATAACAGTCCTGGTCGTTGCGGGCGGAAAAAATCGGGGTGAGATCGGGCGAGCGGTGGCACGCGGCGCAGGCCAGGGCGTCGTGCGCGCCGAGGAGGGAGAAGCCGTTGGAGGCGATCGCATGTTCGAAGACAGCGCCCTGCCAGCCTACCGCGTTATGGCAGGTTTCGCATTCGGTGGGGAAGCCGGCCGCGACGTGGTCGATGCTCCGGGCGCCGTCGTAATCCTCCTGGTGGCAGGACGCGCACTCGGTCTCGATGGCGGTGAACGCGCCGCCGGTGTCGTTGGTGTGGCAGCTCGTGCAGTTCAGCTGGGCGTGGGTGCCGGTGAGCGGGAAGCTGGTCCGCGTGTGGATGGCGATGCCCTCCACATCCTGGAAGAGGGTGGTATTGTGGCAATCGACGCAGGCCTCGAGGTAGGCGCCCTGGTGGACATCGACATGGCAGGTGGCGCATTCGGTCGCGGCGACGGCCGGCTCGTCGAAGCGGAGGTCGATATGGCACGACGCGCAGGCGACCCGGTTATGGCTGCCCGTCAGCGGGAAGCCGGTCTGCATGCTGTGCGAGAAGGCGAGCGGCTCGCGCAGCGGCGTCCAGCCCTCCGTCTTGTGGCAGGCGTCGCAGCCCACGCCGATGGTAAGGTCGCCGTGCGGACTCGTGCCCTGCGGCGTCACCTGCGCGCGCAGCGGCATGGCGACGAGAAGTCCTGCAAACAGCAACAGAATGGATCTCATGGGATTGCTCCTGGAGCCGGGGCGGTCATGCCGTGCACCGTCGGCACGGCCTAGCTCACCAGCGGCTGGCCAAACTTCGTGTCAATCTTGATGCCGAGGTCTTTCAGCATGCCCGTGGGCAGGGTGCCGCCGATCATAATGAAGAGGTAGTCGTTGGCGAGCCGCTGCTCGTGGCCGGCGCTGTCCTTCACGAACACCGCGCCGGTCTCGATCTTGGTGACCTGCGATTCGGGCAGGAAGTGGACCTGCCGCCGCGCGATGGCCTCCTCGATCCGCGAGGCATTGTCCGGCTTGATGCGGGAAAACGAATCGCGGCGATAGCTGAGATGGACCGTGTTGCCCGGCTGCTGCGCGAGCGCGCAGGCGGCCTCGATGGCGCTGTCGCCGCCGCCTACCACGAGCACCTTGTTTTGCTGGAAGTGGTCGGGGTCGAGCAGCGAATAGGCCACGCGGGGGCTGTCTTCGCCCGGGACGTCCAGCTTGCGCGGCACGCCGCGCCGGCCGATCGCCAGGATCACGCGCTGGGCCAGGTAGGTTTCGCCCGATGTCTTCACTTCAAACCAGCCCTGGGGCGTCTTGTGCACGTTTTCGAGCGTGACGCCGGTCGCGATGTGTTCGCGGACGCCGGTTTTTTCGACGATCTCGCTCCAGAGCCCGATGAGATCTTCCTTGATGATGCTCTTGAAGTCGAGCTTGCCGTATCCCGGCACGTCGAGCGGGAACGTCATCACGAGCTTCTTGCGGGGGTAGTAGCGGACGGTGCCGCCGATGTCTTCTTTCTCGATCGTCCGGAAGCGGAGCCCCTGATGCTGGCAATGCAGCGATGCCGCCAGGCCGGCGGGGCCGCAGCCCACGATCAGGACGTCGTAGACCGACGGGTTGTTGAGCTGGTCGGCCTGCGACTTGATCCAGGAGATGCACTGGCGCGACTGCTCGAAGGCGTTGCGGATCAATCCCATCCCCCCGAGTTCGCCGAGGATGAAGAGCCCCTGGATGTTCGTTTCGAAGTTCTCCTTGATGCGGGGGATGTCCACGCCGCGTTTTGAGGTCCCGATCACCAGCTGGATCGCGTCCACCGGGCACGCCCGCTCGCAGAGGCCATGCCCCACGCAATGCGTCGGGTTGATGGTCAGGGCGGTGCCGCTCAGGAGCCCCAGGACGTCCTTCTCCGGGCACACGGCCATGCAGTTGCCGGTGCAGATGCAGGCGGACGGGTTGATGACCGGATGCAGGGTGTCCGGCTCCTCCGCGCCCATCTCCATGGCTTTGCTGTAGACGGCCTCGGCGTGTTTCTCCCGCTGGATGTGGGTGATCAGATAGGGCACCACAAAAACGAAGATCAACCCGATGGCGACCAGCCAGATGACGAACGTCTCGACCTGTAAACCCATTCCTTATTTTGACTGCTTCGATGATACGCCGGCGATCAGAATCGAATCTGAAGGCTCGTCTGCCCCGACACGCTGCTGAGGTACCGGCTCTGCTGGAAGCTCACCCGGGCGTTCCAGAAGAACGCCTTGCTGAGCGGCAGCGAGGTTGAAAAGGAGACCCGGTGCACGTCGATGGCGCTGTCCTGGTTGGTCGTCGTCGTGCGGTAAAACGCGTATTCGACGCGGCCGTTGCCCGACCCAAAGCTCCGCATGAGGCCAGCCGAGGCATAAAGCGCCTCGCCGAAACTCGACGACCAGAGGCTGGCGTTCGCGCTGATCGAGATGTTGAGCGGCTGGATGAACGGGGTGTTCGCGTACATCAGGATGCTGCGGCTGTCGTACGCGCCTTCGGTGTACCGGTTGGAATATTCGCCGCCGATGGAGCCCTCGCCACGGCGCAGGTTGAAGCCGACGCCGATCTGATCCCGCCGCGTCGAGATCGGGCTGACGGTGCTGTACATGCGATAGGGCTGCCGCAGGTAGTAGCGGCTCCGCACCTGGAGCTGGTCGGTGACTTTATAGCGCGAGTCGAGCTGGAAGAGGGTCACCACCATGTTCTGGGTGAGCGGGTCCTGATCGATCTGGATATCCTGGTCGACCGACAGCTTCTTCCAGTCGAATTCCTGGGTGAACTCGCCGAACTTGTGGTCGAGATACAGCGCGGTCGGGTGGACCTCGTGGTACGAGGCCGCCACGCGGTACGTGAACGGCTTGCCGGATGGCGTGCGGTACTGCGCGAAGCCGGAGATCCGGGGGAAATCGGTCGTAAACCCTTCGTTCGAGCGCTCCGGCATGAAGCCGACGGTGACGCCCACGCCGGCCTTCCGCGAACCCAGCAGGAAGCTGCCGCCGTCCCAGTAGCCGCCGTGCGGGGTGAAGTTGTTGTAGAAGCGCCCGAACTGCATCTCGCCGAACGAGAGGGACTTCTGCAGGTTCAGCTGATACGCCCGGACCGACCGCTCGGGCACCAGCGACGAACTCGACGAGCTGCGGTATTCAGACCGCACGTTGGCCTGGATACGTGCATTCGACGGCAGGTTGCGCACGGTGGCATTCACGTTGATCGACGGCGTGGCGAACTGCCGGCTCACCGGCGCCAGGTCCGTGTTGAGCGACTGGGTCTCGGAGCTGAGCATGCTCATACTCAACATGATGCGGCCGTCGACGCGCACCCGCCGGCTGTCCCTCCGCGGGGGCGTCGGTTTTTTGATCGTCCGCGTGACGGGTTGCGGCGTCGCCTCGGCCACCGGCGGGGGCGCCTCGGCCGGCGCGCCCTCGCCCGGCTGCGCCGAGCGGGTGAACGTGACGTCGATCTTCATCCCGCGCGTCAGCGGAAAGGACTGCGATACGAATCCCAGGATGGATTGGCGGCTCGATGTGCTGATCACGACCATGCGGCCCAGCATGCGCCCCGCGGCCAGAATCTGTAGCGTGTCCGCCGGCTGTACGCCGTCGGCACGGCCCACGTTGATGTAGGCGTTGTCGCCGGCGATATGGGTTATCGTCGCCGTGAGGGTCGTATCCTGAGCGAACACGCTGGCCACGCCTGCCTGTACACAGAGCAGTAGAAGGAGGAGCTTTCTGAAACGCATGGGTATCGGATTCAGGACGTTCGTCAGTTGCCGTTCGGATGGCAGTTCAGACAGAGCGGGAAGTCGAATGCGTAGCCGTTTTTCCCCTTGTGCTCGTTATCCATCCTGGTCTTCGTGTGCTCGTGGCATGCGCCCTCGCAGCTGAAGTAGGCGTAGTTGGTCGGCTGGAGGTGGCAGGTCTGGCAATTATTCGACCATCTGTTATTGTGCCGCCCCGAATAGATCGGGAAGTACAGGTCGTCGTGGTCGAATGTGGCGCCGCTCCACGTGTTCGTATTGTGGCAGTCGAGACAGGTGTCCGGGAAGCCCGTGCCCGTGTGCTCGTTGTTGTAGTCCTGCTGGTGGCAGGTGATGCAATCCTGATCGTTGCTGGGGTTGAACAGCGGGGTCAGATCGGGCAAACTGTGGCAGTTTTCACAGGCGAGCGCATCGTGGGCCCCGAGGAGCCGGAAGCCGTCGGCGTTGGCCGCATGGTCGAAATTGGCATCGTCCCAGGTGTTGGTGTTGTGGCAATTCAGACACGTGGTCGGGAAGCCCGAGCCGGCGTGGTTGTCGTTGTAATCCGCCTGGTGACAGGTGATGCAGTCCTGGTCGTTGGCCGGGTTGAACAGCGGGGTCAGATCGGGCAGGCTGTGGCAATTCTCGCACGCCAGCGCGTCGTGGGCGCCGAGGAGCCGGAAGCCGTCGGCGTTGGCCGCATGGTCGAACTCCGCGTTCTCCCACGTGGTCGTGTTGTGGCAGTTGAGGCACGTGGTCGGGAAGCCCGAGCCGGCGTGGTTGGTGTTGTAGTCCGGCTGATGGCAGGTGATGCAGTCCTGATCGTTGGCCGGGTTGAACAGCGGGGTCAGATCGGGCAGACTGTGGCAGTTTTCACACGCCAGCGCGTCGTGCGCGCCGAGGAGGTCGAAGCCGTTGGAGGCGGTAACGTGGTCGAAGTCCGCGCCATCCCACGACATCGTGCCATGACACGTGAGGCAGGTCGTGGGGAAGCCCGAGCCGGCGTGTTCGTCGTTGTAATCCTGCTGGTGGCAGGTGATGCAGTCCTGATCGTTGGCCGGGTTGAACAGCGGGGTGAGATCGGGCAGACTGTGGCAGTTTTCACACGCCAGCGCGTCGTGTGCGCCGATGAGGTCGAAGCCGTTGGAGGCGGTGACGTGGTCGAAGTCCGCGCCATCCCACGACATCGTGCCATGACACGTGAGGCAGGTGGTGGGGAATCCCACCGGCGTGTTCGTCGTTGTAATCCTGCTGGTGGCGGTGATGCAGTCTGATCGTTGGCCGGGTTGAACAGCGGGTGAATCGAACTGTGGCACACACGCCAGCGCGTCGTGGCGCCGATGAGGTCGAAGCCGTTGGAGGCGGTGACGTGGTCGAAGTCGCCATCCACGACATCGTGCCATGACACGTGAGGCAGTGGTGGGGAATCCGGAGCCGGCGTGTTCGTCGTTGTAATCCTGCTGGTGGCAGGTGATGCAGTCCTGATCGTTGGCCGGGTTGAACAGCGGCGTGAGATCGGGCAGGCTGTGGCAGTTGTCGCACGACAGGGCGTCGTGGGCGCCGAGGAGGTCGAAGCCGTTGGACGCCGTCACGTGGTCGAAGTCGGCGTTGTCCCACGTGTTGATGTTGTGGCACTCCAGACACGTGGTGGGGAATCCGGAGCCGGCGTGGTTGTCGTTGTAGTCGGGCTGATGGCAGGTGATGCAATCCTGGTCGCTGCTCGGCGTAAAGAGCGGCGTGAGATCGGGCATGCTGTGGCAGTTCTCGCACGCCAGGGCGTCGTGGGCGCCGAGGAGGTCGAAGCCGTTGGACGCCGTCACGTGGTCGAAGTCGGCGCCGTCCCACGAGGTCGTGTTGTGACAGGTGAGGCAGGTGGTGGGGAATCCGGAGCCGGCGTGTTCGTCGTTGTAGTCCTGCTGGTGGCAGGTGATACAGTCCTGATCGTTGGCCGGGTTGAAGAGCGGCGTGAGATCGGGCAGGCTGTGGCAGTTGTCGCACGACAGGACGTCGTGGGCGCCGAGGAGGTCGAAGCCGTTGGACGCCGTCACGTGGTCGAAGTCGGCCCCGCTCCAGGTCTGGGTGCCGTGGCAGTTGAGGCAGGTGGTCGGGAAGCCCGAGCCGGCGTGTTCGTCGTTGTAGTCCTGCTGGTGGCAGGTGATGCAGTCCTGATCGTTGGCCGGGTTGAAGAGCGGCGTGAGATCGGGCATGCTATGGCAGTTTTCGCACGCCAGGGCGTCGTGGGCGCCGAGGAGGTCGAAGCCGTTGGAGGCGGTGACGTGGTCGAAGTCGGCCCCGCTCCAGGTCTGGGTGCCGTGGCAGTTGAGGCAGGTGGTCGGGAAGCCCGAGCCGGCGTGTTCGTCGTTGTAGTCCTGCTGGTGGCAGGTGATGCAGTCCTGATCGTTGGCCGGGTTGAAGAGCGGCGCGAGATCGGGCATGCTGTGGCAGTTCTCGCAGGCGAGGGCATCGTGGGCGCCGAGGAGGTCGAAGCCGTTGGAGGCGGTGACGTGGTCGAAGTCGGCGCCGTCCCACGAGGTGGTGTTGTGGCAGTTCAGGCAGGTGGTGGGGAAACCGGAGCCGGCGTGTTCGTCGTTGTAGTCTTGCTGGTGGCAGGTGATGCAATCCTGGTCGTTGCTGGGGTTGAACAGCGGCGTGAGGTCCGGCAGGCTGTGGCAGGTTTCACAGGCGAGGGTTTCATGGGCGCCGAGGAGCGCGAAGCCGTCGGATGCGGCGATGTGGTCGAACACCGCGCCATCCCACGTTTCGGTGTTGTGGCATTCGAGACAGGTGGTGGGGAAACCGGAGCCGGCGTGGTTGTCGTCGTAATCGGGCTGATGGCAGGAGATACAGTCCTGGTCGTTCTGCGCGGTAAAGATGGGGCTGAGATCGGGCGAACGGTGGCAGGCCGAACAGGGCTGCTGTTCGTGGGCGCCGAGGAGCGCGAACCCGTTCGACGCGAGGATATGGTCGAACAGCGTCCCCTGCCAGCGGATGGTGTTGTGGCAGGTTTCGCATTCGAGCGGGAAGCCGGCCGCGACGTGGTCGACGCTCCGGGCATCCTCATAGTCGGGCTCGTGACAGGTGACGCAGGCCGTCTCGAGCGGGGTGAAGGCGCCGCCGACATCGTCGGTGTGGCAGCTCACGCAGGTGAGCTGGGCGTGCGTGCCGGTGAGCGGAAAGCTCGTGCGCGCATGGACGCTGATGCCCTCCACGTCGGCGAAAAGGGTGGTGTTATGGCAGTCGACGCAGGTTTCCGAATAGGCGCCCTGGTGGACGTCGACGTGGCAGGTCGCGCACTCCGTGGCCGTGGTGTGCGGCTCGTCGAAACGCAAATCGATGTGGCACGACGCGCATGCGACGCGCTGGTGGCTCCCCGTGAGCGGGAAACCGGTCTGCATGCTGTGCGAGAACGCCATCGCCTCCTTCAGCGGCGTCCAGCCCTCGGTCCGGTGGCAGGCATTGCAGTCGGTGCCGATGGAAATCGTCCCGTGCGGGCTCGTTCCCTGCTGGGCGAGCGCCGACGTGCCGGCCAGGGTGAGCAGCCAGAACGTCAGAAGTGCGATGCGTCTCATACGTTATTCTTCCCCATGACAGTCTTCGCAAGCCGTTGGGAGGGGACGGTAGCGTGTGAAGAGGGAGCGATCGGGGGTGTTTTCCTCCTTGTGGCAGGAGGCGCATTCGACTTCCTTGTGTGCCCCGGTGAGCGAGAACCGGGTGGTTTCATGGTCGAATGCGGGAATGGTAAAGGCCTTCGTTTCGTGGCAATCGTTGCAGGCCCTGCCGGGGAATTGATCCTGATGCGGATCGTCCTCGTCGTGGCAGGTGATGCAGGTCGTTTCGAGTCCGCGGTAGGCGGGGCCGTCGAAGCCGGCATCCGGGCCGGCGGACTTGTGGCAGTCCTCGCACGCCGTGGTGGCGTGTTTGCCGGTGAGGGCGAACCGGGTTTTGCTATGGTCGAAGCCGGTGGCCTCGTCCCACTGCTCGGTGACGTGGCAATTCGCGCAGGCCGTGACGCCCAGCTCGTCGGCGAACTGATCGCCGTGGGGGCTGTCCGGCACGTGGCAATCCTGGCACTCCGTCTTCTCGATGACGAAGGTGGGCCGCTTGCCGTCCGGGTTGTGGCACGACACGCAGGCGGTAGCCAGGTGGGCGCCGGTCAGCTCGAACGCGGCCTCCTTGTTGTGCCGCTCGATGTCGTACGTCGTCGGAAACCACTCGTGCTGGCCGTGGCAGTTCTCGCACACGGCGCCGCCGCCGGGGCTTTCGATAAACTCCTTGCGGTGGTAATCGACATGGCACGACAGGCAATCGTTGACCTTGATGCGCGGATAGGTGTTGCCGGTCGTGTTGCCGATAAACGCTACCCGGATGTCGGCGTCGCGCCGCGCCGGCTTCTGATGGCACGACGCGCATTCGAGGTCGGCATGGTTGCCGATCAGCTTGAAGCCGGTCTCGTCGTGGTTGAATTTGGATTTGCTCAACTGGGTGAGCTCGTGCCAGCCGGCCGTCTGGTGGCACGTGGTGCAGTCGGTGCCGAAGCGGCCGTCGTGCTGGTCTTCATGGCAGTTCAGGCAGGCCTTGAATTCGAGGCCCACGTACTGCGTAAACTCCTCGCCGGCCGGCGTGCGCAGGGTGCCGTGGCAGTTCTCGCACGCCACGTCCTGGTGCTTGCCGGTGAGTTTGAACCGCGCCTCGTTGTGGTCGAACGCCGGCGCCTCCTCCCACGTCTCGGTCTCGTGACACGTGTCGCAGGCGCGGTCGTCGAACTGGTCCTGGTGCGGACTCTCGGGGGCGTGGCACGACCGGCATTCGGTCAGCAGGCCGAGGAAGGTCTTGTCGAGTGCGTTGTGCTTGCCCTTGAACGCGAGCACGTCGGGCGCCTTGATGTTGTCCGGCTCGTGGCAGGTGCGGCAGGCCGTCTCGAGGTGCGCGCCCGTCAGGTCGAACGTCGTCTTATCGTGCTCGAACGCGGTGGTGTCGAACCGCACGGGCACGAAATCCACCCCGAAATGCTCCTTGTGGCAGTCGCCGCAGGGCTGCTCGTCCACCGTGATGTGAAACCCGGTCTTCGCCGCGATGCGCGCCTGCATCGGCGTGTGGCAGTTGAGACACAGA
This sequence comes from Rhodothermales bacterium, assembly GCA_041391505.1. Lineage (NCBI taxonomy): Bacteria > Pseudomonadati > Rhodothermota > Rhodothermia > Rhodothermales > Rhodothermales bacterium. The sequence continues at coordinate 256,541 of JAWKNW010000002.1, read as the reverse complement.
TTGTCGTTCACGCTCCGCTGCCCCAGCGCATGACACTGGGTACAGTTCGTCACGCCTTCGAGATCGGCGTGCGAACGCGACAATTTGCCCGGTGAGATCAACTGGGACATGGCGGCGGTAGGCGTCAGGCCATAGACCAGCAGCACGGCGAACACCGCGCGGCATGCCGGCGACGACAGAAAACGAATCATTAAGAGGGAGGCAGCTTTTGCAGGGAATGACGCGCCATCACCGCGACGTCAGGATCGTCGATCTGGTCGGCGACCTTCGTCCATATGGCGCGCGCTTCCTCGAAACGGGAGGTGTTGGCCAGAATGGCCCCCTTGTTGTACAAACCAGACGGGTCGTCCGCGTACCGCGCGAGCATGTCGTCGACGGTGCGCAGCGCTTCGTCCCACTGTTCGAGTTCGCCGTAGGTCTGCGTGAGGTCGAGCCAGACCTGCCGGTTTTCGGGATGGAGCGCCAGATAATGCTTGTAGTTGCGCGCGGCCTCCTCGGGCTGGTGCGCGTCCTGCAGCAGGCGGGCGAACCGGAAAAGGTGCGTGGTGTCGTCCGGCGTCTCGACGAGGCGCATCCGCAGCGCTTCGAGCTGGGAATGCATCGAGGGATTGACGTTGCTCTTGTCGGGCGTGAACGTCTCGTCGCCGGCGGCGGCGGTCTGCGCCCGGGCCGTCTCCGGCGCGGCGGTCCAGTTCGAGGCGACGCCGGCAGCCGGCGGGCGGCGCGCGCCGAACCAGATGGCCGCGAACAGCGCGAAGCCGGCGAGGACGTACAGCAGGAAGTAGCGACTCTGGGTGATTCGTGCGAGCATGATGGAGCGTGGCTTGCGTTGGATGGAGCTCAGAGGACCCACGTATAGCCGAAGGCGATGGCGACGGCGATGTGGATCAGGAAGGCGGCCAGCATGACGAGGGCGAGCGGGATATGCAGCACGTGCCAGTAGCCGAAAGCGCGCACGAACGGCCCCAGCGTCTGCTGCCGGAGCTGGAGTTCGATGTGGTTCAGGAACAGCGGCAGCGCGGTTTTGACCCGGTCGCCGTCGACGCCGCGCGCCTGTAGCGCGCCTTCGAGGTTCGATTGCAGCCTCCGCTTGCCCAACTGGAACCGCAGCGTCTGGACGACGGCGCCCGGGATGCTGCTGGCCGCCGGCATCCCGGCGAAGAGGCTCTCGATCTGGTCCTGGGCCAGCCCCGTCACGCCGGCCAGGCGCTGGCCGAGCACCGACTGCGCCCGCTTCAGATCGCTCGCGGTATAGAACTGCCCGTTTGCGGTCTTCGGGATGTGGACGTACACGTAGCGCCCGAATATGCCGCTCCCCACGACGATGGCCATGCTCCAGAAAGAGATGGAGGCGATGTTGCCAAACTTGAACGTGGTGTGCAACAGCACCAGGAACGGCCCGAGCGTGCACAGGAAGATGTGAAACGTGAGCCAGCCGCGCAGCTTGCCGAGCTTCTGCATCATCGTCGAGCGCTTCCGGAACATGTAGGTGCTCACGCCGACGAGCATCATCAGGCTGCCGATGATCCCCAGACCCTGCCCGATAAAACCGGACGGCCTGAATTCGGTGTGCGCCGCCATGTACGGCCGCTCCTGGAGCGGCGCGTGGTAATAGGCGAAGCCTTCGATGAGCGGGTATGCGGCGATGGCCAGCCAGAGCACGGCCAGGAGCGCCGAACGGTGCGACTTCATACGGTGTATCCGAGGAGGGGATGAGTGAATCGGCCGGCCCGCATCGCAGGCCGCAGTGCTAATGGTCTCTGGATCGACCCCTTTTGGTTATTCCGAGGGCTCTTGGAGGAGCTTAAAACAGTGCAGCGACATGAGATCTTCGGTTTTCAAAAACAATGCCGCGCCACCGGATAAGATGCGCACGAACCGATGAGAACTGCGTGAGAGTCCGATTAGAAAGTGAATGTAAGCGCCATTCCGTCGCGTCCGAGCCGTGCCTGGACGGGCATCGGGCGGTCGTCGAAGCGGTGATGAAGCCGGGATAGGCTGATCGCCATGGTCGTCCCGATGAAGCCGCCCATGGCGACATCGGAAGCCCAGTGCCGATTCTTGGCGATGCGCGCCAGCGCCGTCCCGCCGGCGCCGAACCCGACCAGCGCCCAGGTGATCGGGTGCGGATAGTAGAGCGCCCAGGGGACGAGTATCGCCGTGACGGCGGTCGTGTGGCCCGAAGGAAAGGAGGTATCGCCCGAAAACGGCGTAAAAACGTACGGCGAGTCGCTGTCCGCCGGCCGGTGCCGGCCGATTACCGCTTTGATACCGATCGTGAGCAGGCCGGCATACCCCAGGGCCTGCGCCGACGTAAAGGCGGCGTCCTGAAACCGGCGATTTCTGGTCAACAGCGACACGCCGAGCACGCCGGCCACGGGGGCTACGGCGTACGGCCCGCCAAAATTGTTCGTAAAATCGGTGTACGTCTTGAACGCCCCGCGATACCCTTCCTGCACCTCGTCCGTGATGCCGGCATCCACCAGACTGATCGTGCCGACGACGACGAGCGCCCCCGTGAGGATATAGGCCGACGTGCGGTCCGGCATGCGGGCGAGGCGGATCGGGTCGCGCAGCCCCCAGTCGACGTAGCGCCGGAGGTCAGCCCGCTGCGCCTGCGCGGGCATCCCCGCGCCGAAAAGCATCACGACAAGACCCATCACGACCCATGCGCGCGTCCGTCCGCCGGCGTAGATGTACTGCTTCATGCCAGGGAGGGGTGCGGTTCGGGGGGATGGGTGACGTCTCGATGCGCATCCCCGGACGGCGTCGGGTCATCGGGCATGCGCGGGAAATGGATGCGCACCGTGGTGCCCACCGACGGTCGGGACGAAATCTCGAGCGACCCGTCGTGCAGCGCCACGATCTGGTCCACCAGCGACAGGCCCAGCCCGCTGCCGGCGCCCTGCGCGGACTCCACCCGGAAGAAGCGCTCCGTGACAAAGGGAAGCGACTCGGAATCGATCCCGATGCCGCTGTCGTTCACGGTAAACGCAATCCGATCCCCGTCGACTTTCGTCGAGACGGCGATTCCGCCCTTCTGGGTGAACTTCAGGGCATTTTCGAGGACGTTCCGGATCACATCCCGCATGAGGTCGGGATGCCCCTTCATCAGGGCCGGCGTCTGGAGGTCTTCCGTCCAGCTCAGCCCTTTTTCCCTGGCCAGCCGCGCGAAGGGGACGGTCTCTTCCCGAATCAGTTCGGAGAGGTCGAAAAAACCGCCGGCCAGGACGACGCGGCCGCGCTCGAGCCTGGCCAGCGTAAGCAGGCTCCGGATCGTGCGGCTCATGCCGTCGATCTCGCCGGCCAGGGTGTGGAGCGTCGCCTGATACGCCTCGGGTGTCCGCGGCCGGCGCAGCGAGATCTCGACATGCCCGCGCAGGACCGTCAGCGGCGTCTGCAGCTCGTGCGCGGCATTCGACGTGAACCGGCGCATGTTCTCCAGCGCGCCTTCGAGCCGATCCAGCAGGGCATTCAGCGTCTCCGCGAGCCGGGTGGTCTCCCAGTCGGCCTCCGCCGGGATGGGGATGCGCTCGTCCATCCGGTTCGGCGAAAGCGCGTTGGCGAAGCGGGTGATCGAGGTCAGCGGCCCCAGGGCGCGGACCGCCACGCGGTCGGTGAGGAAGAGCAGGAGAAACAGCAGGACGATCAGGCCGATCGAAAGCCCGACCGCGATCTCCTTCAGCCGCCCGGGGATGTTGGGTTCGTACCGCGCGATCTGCAGCGTTCCGAGCTTCCGGCCGTTGCGCCCGATGATGGGGTAGTTGCCGAAATACAGCTGGGAGTCGTCGATCGTGAGGGTGTTCAGCACGCTGAAGGTGCCGAAAGCCGACGTGCTGTAGGTGACCAGGGTGTCCGGAAAGGGGGCGAGGAACAGCCGCGTATTGCTGGACGCGTGGATGACGTCGCCGCTGAGGTCGAATACCTGGGCGAAGTACGGGTCCAGCCGGGGCTCCCGGTAGAGGTGGTGCGGCTCGTACCAGGCGTAGCGCTCGGGCGCCAGCTCGCCGTCGAGGCCGACGATATGGAAATTGATCTCCTGCGCCTCCTCCTCGAGGAGCGTCCAGGCGTGGTAATGCAGCCAGCCGAAGGTGGCCAGCCAGCACAGCACCCCGATGATGAGGAAGGCGAGGGCGAGGACGAGGCCCTGGGACAGGACAAGCCGGCGCCGAAAGGTGCTGCGACGGGAGGCTCGGTCTGTCGATGACGTGCTCAACGGATGTTCTCTATAAGATAGCGTGACGCGGTGCCGGCCCGGCGATCAGTCCGGGTTCGGCAGAAACCGATACCCGATGCCGCGGACGGCCTCGATGCGGGCGGCACTGCCGGCGTCCTGCAACTTGCGCCGGACATATCCGACGTACACATCGATCAGATTGGTGCCCCGGTCGAAATCGTGCCCCCAGACGTCCCGGTGGATATCCTCCCGGCTGAGCACCTGTTCCTTTCGGGCAAGAAAATACGCCAGAAGATCGAATTCTTTCTGCGTTAGCTCGCAGGGGGTGCCTCCTGACGAACAGGTGCGGGTGATCGGGTCGAGCACGAGCGATCCCTCGCGGAGCGCCTGCGCCCCGGGAGCCAGCCGGGCGCGGCGAAGCAGCGCCTCGATGCGCGCGAGGAGTTCGTTGAAGGCGAACGGCTTGGGGAGATAGTCGTCCGCGCCGGCGCGCAACCCGGCGACGCGATCCTCCACGGCGTCGAGCGCCGTGAGCATGAGGATGGGGAGCGCCGGCGAAACGAGGCGCAGCTGGCGGCACACCTCGATGCCGGAGATGTCGGGAAGCCGTACGTCGAGCAAGACGAGATCGTACGTCCCTTCGAGCCCTTTCGACAGCGCTTTTTCGCCGTCGGCAGCCCAGGTGATGTCGTACCCCTCTTCGCTCAGACCCTGTTCAACAAACGCCGCGACGCGCGGCTCGTCTTCCACGAGCAGTATTTTCATAGACATATTAGTGGTGCTTCGCCGTCATACTACCCAAAATACCCGCCGCTTTCATGATATCGCTAACGATAGAGGTCCATTCTCATGGAGTTCTCATGCGCGTGATACTCATGGTCTTCTCATGTTAGGGGTGGTTCTGTTAAACCGTTGCGACGTACCATAGACCTGTTGGCGATGCCGAGGTGAACCGCGGGCCATCCTCCGCTCCTCGGCGTCCGATGTATGTGCCCGTACCCGTTGTTGCCGGTAGGGTGGTGCATCAGCCCATCGCCGGCGCGTCCCGCCCCCGTTCCCGGCGCGCGCGCTTACCTGGTCAGTGCTAGCTTTTACAGGACCCCGTCATGTCCATTTGTCTTGTGTCCCGCAAGGCGCCGGCTACCGGCGCGCGCTTGCCCTTCCTTCGTCCGGCCCTGGGGCTGTTTACAGGACTCGTGCTGGTCGTCAGCGGCTGCGGCGACCCCGAACCGCCACCGGTGGCCGCGGCCGTGGAGGTGCCTCCGTCGCTTCAGATGGAGGCCGTCGCCGCGACCAACCTGGTGCGTCTCGACGCGCGGCAGGTCGACCAGCTCGACGTGCGCACCGAGGCCGTTTCGGCCTCCGCGATGCCTTTTTCGCTGCGCGTGCCGGGCGAAGTGCTGCCGGCTCCCGAACATTTTGCGCTCGTCAGCGCGCCGATCAGCGGGCGTATCGTCCGGATTCATGCCCATGAGGGCGAAGCCGTGCGCCAGGGGCAGATTCTGCTCGAACTCGAAAGCCTCGAATACGCCGGCCTGGTGGCCGACGTGATGCGCGCCCGCGCCGAGCTGAGCTACCAGCAGCAGCAGGCCGAACGCCTCAAGCAGCTGGTGGAGAAAAAGATCGCCGCGCAGAATACGCTGGAGAAAACGGAAGCGGATCTCAGCCGGGCCAAAGCCGAATACAGCGCGGCCAACGCCCGCATCTCCGCCCTCGGCATCTCGCCGGAGACGGTCGCCGGCTGGTCCGAAGAAACGGGCGCCGGCCCGATGCTGGCCGTCCGCGCGCCGATCACCGGCGTCATCGACCAGCACGATATCGATCTCGGCCAGTCGGTGACGGCCTATCAGCAGATGATGAGCCTGGTCAACCCCGCGCACGTCCTCATCCGCGGGTTCGTGCCGCCGGAGGAAGCCGAACTGATCCAGTCCGGCGACACCGTGTCCATCCAGAGCGTCGAGGCGCAGGGGCGCCGGCTGCTGGCCCGCATCGCCACGATCAATCCGGCCCTCGGGGAAGAAAACCGGTCGGTCATCGCCAACATCCTCGCCGCCACCGAAAACGGGTGGCCGCGTCCCGGCCAGGCCGTGCAGGTGGACATCCGCGCGCAGAGCGCCCCCCACACGCTGTCGGTGCCGCTGGCAGCGGTTCTGTATGAGGGCAACCGGGCGTCGGTTTTCGTCAAGGCCGGCGACAACGGGTTCGAGCAGCGCATCATCACCCTCGGCCGGCTGACGGACGACCGCGCCCAGGTGGTCGAGGGATTGCGGGAAGGCGAGGAAGTGGCCACGACCCAGGTGTTCAATCTGAAGGCGTTGAGCCGGTTCGAGCAATTCGGCGAAGAATAGCCCCGTCCATCCTCCAGCCTTTCCACCAGGCGTTCCGCCAGCTGTCCCATCGGTCCGATGCTAAACAAGATCATCGATTTTAGTCTGCGCCAGAAGTTCGTGGCGCTTTCACTGGTGCTGATCATCGCGCTGGGCGGGGTATCGGCGCTGCTCAACCTGCCGATCAACTCGCTGCCGGATGTCACCCCGGTTCAGGTGCTCGTCATCACGAAGGCCGGCCGCTACTCGCCGTTCGAAGTCGAGAAACTCGTCAGCTTCCCGATCGAAACCGCGATGAACGGTCTTCCGGAAGTCCGCGAGGTCCGCTCCATCTCCCAGTTCGGCCTCTCGGCCGTGACGATCGAGTTCGACGAGTCGACGGACATCTACTTCGCCCGGCAGCTCGTCAGCCAGCGCCTGCAGAGCGTGGCGGATGTCCTCCCGATGGGGGTCTCTGCGCCGCAGCTGGGTCCCATCTCGACCGCGCTGGGCGAGATCTACCAGTACCGGGTACGCGGCGACAACTATTCGCTGACCGAGTTGCGGACGATCCAGGACTGGCTCGTCGCGCCGCAGCTCAAGACCGTCTCCGGCGTGACGGAAATCACGGCCTTCGGCGGGTACGTCAAACAATACGACGTCATCGTCTCGCCCGATCGGATGCGGACCTACGGCATCGGGCTGAAGGAGGTGATGGACGCCATCGAGCAGAACAACAGCGTCTCGGGCGGCAACTACCTGACCCACAACCGCGAGCAGTACATCATCCGCGGGTTCGGTCAGATCGGGCAGACAGGCGATATCGAGCAGGTGGTGGTCACGCGGCGCGGCGAGCGCCCGATCTACGTTCGCGACATCGCCACGGTGAAGGAAGGCCGGCAGCTGCGGCAGGGCGCCGTGACGCAAAACGGCGAGGGCGAGGTGGTGACGGGCATCGTGATGATGCTCCGCGGCGGCAACGGCCGCGAAGTCATCCGCGACGTCGAGGCCAAGCTCGACGAGATCAACGCCGGCCTGCCCCAGGGCGTGACCGTCGAGAAGTTCTACGACCAGTCCGATCTCATCGAACGCACCACGGGGACGCTCGAGGTGAACCTGGTCGAAGGCGGCATGCTCGTCATCGTCGTGCTGCTGATCATGCTGGGCGAAATCTCCGGCGCGCTGCTCGTGGCCTCGGTCATCCCCCTCTCGATGCTCTTCGCGTTTATCGGCATGCGCGAGTTCGGGCTGGCGGCCAACCTGATGAGCCTCGGCGCGATCGACTTCGGGATGGTGGTGGACGGCTCGGTGGTGATGATCGAGAATATGGTGCACCGATTACAGGAGAACCAGCGCCGGCCGGTGGCGGAGGTCCTCCGCGAGTCGGCCCGCGAAGTGGCGCGCCCCATCTTCTTCGGCGTCCTCATCATCCTCCTGGTCTATGTGCCGATCGTCACGTTCCAGGGCATGGAAGGCATCCTGTTCCGCCCGATGGCCATCACCGTGGCCACGGCCGTGCTCGGATCGCTTGTGCTGGCGCTCGTCTACATCCCCGCCATGGCGGCCATCGTGTTCCGCAAAGGGATCCGGGTCCGGCGCAACTACCTCATGGAATGGCTGCGCCCGCTGTATCAGCGCTTCCTGGAGACGTTCCTCGACCGCAAGTTCGTGATCTTCGGCGGGGCGCTGACGGTGCTGGTGGCGGCGCTGATCCTGATGCCGATGCTCGGCACGGAGTTTCTGCCGGAGCTGGACGAGGGGTCGATCCTCGTCGAACAGGTGCGCATGCCCAGCGTCACCCTCGAGGAGTCGGTGGAGAACGCGAACTGGTTCGCCGGCAAGCTGATGGCCAACATCCCCGAGATCCAGACGGTCGTCCCCAAGACGGGCCGCTCCGACCTCGCGAACGACTGGATGGGCGTGCATCAGACCGACGTCTGGATCATCCTCAAACCGCGCGAGGCATGGCGCGCCGGCGTCACCAAGGAACGCATCGCGGAAGAGATCGAGCCCTACCTGAAGTCTGAACCCGGCCTCGCGTACAACTTCACGCAGCCCATCGCCATGCGCGTCGACGAGCTGACGAGCGGCGTCAAGTCGGATGTGGCGGTCAAGGTCTTCGGCGAGGACCTCGACGTGCTCCAGCAGGTGGGCGACGCCATCAGCGGGGTGCTGCCGTCGCTGCCCGGGACGGCGAACTATTATGTCGAACAGACCGTCGGCCAGCCGTATCTGAACATCGAGATCGACCGGTCGGCGGTGGCCTCGTTCGGGCTCAACGTCGACGAGGTGCAGCGCATCATCGAGGCCGGCATCGGCGGGCAGGCGGCCGGCGAGGTGTTCGAGGGGCAGCGCCGCTTCGACATCGTGATCCGCTACCCGGAAGCCATCCGGGCGAGCTTTGCGGACATCATGAACGTGCCGGTGCCGCTGCCGGGCGGCGACAACATCCCGCTCAGCCGCGTGGCCCGGATCCAGGCCGAGGAAGGCCCCCGCGAAATCGCGCGGGAAAACGGATGGCGCCGCGTGATCGTGGGCATCAACATCCAGGATATCGACATCGGGACCTATGTGTCGAACCTGCAGGACGCGATCGCGGAGAAGGTGAACATCCCCGCCGGCAACTTTATCGAGTACAGCGGCGCCTTCGAGGAGCAGCAGCGCGCGATGCGCCACCTGATGATCGTCGTGCCGCTGGCGCTGCTGATCATCCTGGGGCTGCTGTATCTCACCTTCGGGCAGATGCGGTACGCGTGGATGATCTTCCTGAACCTCCCGTTCGCGCTCTCCGGCGGCATCTTCCTGCTGTGGGTCCGCGGACTGTACCTGTCGGTGTCGGCGAGCATCGGCTTCGTCGCCCTCTTCGGCGTGGCGGTGCTCAACGGCGTGGTGCTGCTGTCTCACCTCAACAGCCTGCGCGAGCGCGGCATGGGGGTGCGGGAAGCGACGATCGCCGGCGCGGTGGACCGCCTCCGGCCGGTGCTGATGACGGCGCTGGTGGCGAGCCTCGGCTTCATCCCGATGGCGTTCAACGTCGGCCCGGGCTCCGAAGTGCAGCGGCCGCTGGCTACCGTCGTGATCGGCGGCCTCATCACGGCGACCCTGCTCACCTTGCTGGTGCTGCCCACGATCTATCACTGGCTCGAGAAGGGACGCGCGATCCACGCCCCGACAGAGCCCTGGGAGGATACCCCCGAACCTCGCGGCCGCAAACATTCGGCCGCGGTAGCGGAATGATGACGATGCTTAGAACGGGTTTTACGGCCGTCCTTTTGTTCGCGATGCTCGCCGGCGACGCGGCGGCGCAGCAGCCGGCGGGATGGCTCACGGTGAAGGACGCCCTCGAGCTGGCGGAACAGAACAGCCCCGCGCTGGGCCGGCTTCGCGCCGAGATCGACGCCAAATCGGGCGAACGCCTCGCCAGCTACGGCGTCCACGCCCCCCAGGTGAGTTACGCCCGCGAGGGCATCCCCACCGGCGGCGGCGACTACAACGAGCAGCGGTGGGTGGTCGCGCAGTCGATCGATTTCCCCCTCGAGACCTACTACCGGCTCAAACGCGTCGGGACGGAGTCGGGGGCGCTGTCCCTCGGGCTGGAGGCCGCCCGGCGCGACCTGCGCAGCCGCGTCAAGACGGCCTACACCGAGGTGCTCTACGCCCAGGAGCTGCTCCATCTGGGTCTGCAGGGCGTCGAACTGGGCGAGTCGCTCAAGGATGCCGTCGCGGCGCAGGTCGCCGTCGGCGCCGCCGCCGAACTCGACGAGATGAAGATCGACCTCCAGCTTTCCGAAGCCCGCAGCACGCTCGAGGAGCGGCTCCGGCTCTACGAAGACGCCCGGTACAGCCTCTACCAGGTGATCGGGATCGACCCCGGCCAGCAGGTTTACGGCGTCGTGTTTCCGGATACGATGGCCTATCTGGATGTGGAGATCTCGCAGGAAGACGTCATCGCCTTGCTGCCCGGGCAGCCGGAACTCGTCAGCGCCGACGAGACGGTGCGCGCCGCGCGGATCCTGATCCAGGAGAAACGCAGCGCGGCCCTGCCCCAGCTTCATATCAACTACTGGCCGCAGGACTTCGGCAACGGCTACCGGTACCGGGCCTTCGAGGTCGGGTTCACCGTGCCGCTCTGGTTCGCGCTCAACAACCGGGGCGCCATCCAGCAGGCCCGGGCGCGGGAGCAGTACGATGCCTGGAACCGGCAGGACATCCAGCTGGGGCTGAAGCGCGACATCGAGCGCGCCTGGCACGGGTACCAGACGAGCAAACTCACCATCGATCGGTACGCCGATACGGTCCAGGCTCTGGCGGACGATCTCCTCGCCCGGACGCGCGAAGGCTACCAGCTCGGCCAGCTCGATCTCCTCACCCTGCTCGACACCCAGCGGACCTATCTGGCGGCCCAGGCGCGCTACTATGAGGCCCTCCGCAACTACTACGTCAACCTCGTGCAACTCGAGCGCTTTCTGCAGCAGGATCTGGTGTTTGTCGACTGAATGGGGGCCGCGCCGGCCGTCCGGGAATTTTTTTCCTTCCCCGAACTCCACGAAAGAATGCTCGTTGAAGTGGGCTATGCGTTAACTTACGCTCCATGTTCCTTTCATCTAGCTTCGCTGACTGCCTCGTGCTCGCAAGGCCCGGTGGAAAAGAGCGAGAGTACGACCATGACATTTTCCATTCAGGTTGCTGGTCCAGAACATGCCCCTCTGGCTGAAGCTATTTGTTCGTTGATTGAAGACGCCGCGCGCAAGCGAGGGACCGGTATTGCCAAGCGAGACCCGGAATACATCCGGAAGAAGATGCAGGATGGCAAGGCGATTATCGCGCTGCAGGACGAAGCGCTCGCCGGCTTCTGCTATATCGAAACCTGGGGACACGGTAAATACGTGGCGAACTCGGGTCTCATCGTGGCGCAGGAGTACCGCAATTACGGGCTCGCCCGCCGCATCAAGGAGCGCGCGTTCGAGCTTTCCCGGGAGAAGTATCCGAATGCGAAGCTGTTCGGCATCACGACGAGCCTCGCCGTCATGAAGATCAACTCGGATCTCGGCTACCGGCCGGTGACGTTTTCGGAACTGACGACGGATGTCGAGTTCTGGAACGGGTGCCGCAGCTGCCCGAACTTCGACATCCTGACCCGCACGGAGCAGAAGATGTGCCTGTGTACCGGGATGCTGTACGACCCGGAAGAGGAGGAGAAACGCGAGCGGAAAGCCGCCGAGCAGAAGGTGGAGCGGGAAGAAAAGCCCCTGGAATTGACGCAGTAAGCGCTTGAGAGCGGCCGGCGAACCACAGCCGGCCGCTTTTTTTTATCCCGTCGGCGCGCTGATGCGCGCGCCCGGCGATCCCGGTCAGGCGCCCGGCTCGACCACCGCCATCAACTCCTCCAGCTCGGGCAACTCAGAGACGCGTTCCGGCACGGCCGGCGCCGGATCGTCGCGGCGCGGCGCACTCGTCGCAAGCCGGGTGGCGTTCGGGATCGGGAACAGGTCGGCCGTCGATACGCCGTTTCCATCCAGCTTCTCGATGATCTCCCAGAGATCCTTGGTAATCTCGATCAGCTGGTTCGAGCGCTCCCGCTCTTCTTCCAGCTGCGACTGCAACCGCTTGTTTTCGGCGCGGAACGACGTATCGAGTTTGCAGAGGTACTGATACATTTCCTTCAGCGCGCGCGCATGCAGCTCTTTCTGCTCCTGGAGATGCTCGATCTCCGTACGACACGCATTCAATTGGTCTTCGCAGCTGGCGGTCCCGTCGATGATTTCGGAAGGCTGTGCCGGCGTTGCTTCCGCAGATACTAGCTTGCGCAGGAAGTTCATGGCCATGAGGAATGGGGATTTGAGAATCGTAAGACGCGAATCTTTTCGGGGGGGACCGGGGGGGAAGATTCTTCCGATTACCTTCTCAAAACGCGTTCCAAAAATAGGATGGGCCGTGTGAAATGCCCCGTCGCCTCGCTACGCCGGCCCGTGCGGGGCGCCTCGCCGCCGGCCGGCGCGGCGGCGCAGGGAAAGGCATGCCGCGCGCCGGCAGGTGCTGCCCGGCCGGGGGCTACTTGATCCGCTCGAACGCGGCGAGGGCGACGTCCCGCGCCGCGGCATGGTCGACCATCGGATCCGGGTACCCCGTCCCGTGGCGGAAGAGGGGAGCGGCCTCCCAGGGGGCGTGGATGTCGGAGGCGGGCAGCTTCGCCAGCTCCGGCGCCCAGCGGCGTACGTAGGCGCCGTCCGGGTCGAAGCGCCGCCCCTGGCTCATCGGGTTGAAGATGCGGAAGAACGGCTGCGCGTCGGCGCCGCAGCCGGCGGACCACTGCCAGCCCATCGTGTTGTTGGCGAGGTCGGCATCGACGAGGGTATCCCAGAACCACCGCGCGCCGGCCTGCCAGGGGATGAGCAGGTCCTTCGTGAGAAACGACGCCACGATCATGCGCACCCGGTTGTGCATCCAGCCGGTGGTCCACAGTTCGCGCATGCCGGCGTCGACGATCGGGTAGCCCGTCTCACCCCGCTGCCAGCGCCGGAGCGCTTCCGGATCCTCCCGCCAGGGGAAGGCCTCGAACCGCGTGTTGAGCGGGGATTCCGGGGTGTGGGGGAAGTGATAGAGCAGGTGATACGAGAACTCGCGCCAGGCAACCTCGCTGAGGAAGACGTGCGCCGGCTTGCCGTCCGCCATCGCCGCGCGCCGCGCGCTCGCGGCGTGCCAGACGGTGCGCGGGCTGATCTCTCCGAAACACAGATGCGGCGAGAGGCGCGAGGTGCCGATGCGATCCGGCCGGTTGCGGTCGCTGTCGTACGCTGCGATGGGGCCCTCCACGAACCGGTCCAGCGCCTCCCGGGCGCCGGCCTCGCCGGGCTGCCACGCCGTGTAGAACCCGCGATCCCACGGGATGGTGGGGAGGAGCCCGAGCGATGCGATCGACGCCGACGCCGGCCACGCGTCCGGCCGGTGCGCCGGCGTGAAGACCGCCTCCGGCAGCGGGCGCTCGACCTCCAGGTTTTGCTGGAGGTTTTTCCAGAACGGCGTGAAGACGCGATACGGCATATCGGACCCCGTCCGCACCGCGTCCGGGTTGTGGAGCAGCACGCCGTTGTGCACCGACGCCTCCACGCCGGCATGGCGCAGTGCCGCGGCGACGCGGTCGTCCACCGAGCGCCCCGCGGGCTCGAAACGTTCGTGCCAGCAGACCGACGTGGCGCCGGTTTCGCGCGCCAGCGCGGGGATGACCTCCACGGCGGATCCCTGCCGCACGATGAGGCGGGAGCCGAGGGTTTCCAGCCGTGCCCCGAGCGCCTCGAGGGCATGGTGCAGCCACCACCGGCTGGCGGCGCCCGGCTGCCACGGGGCCTCGTCTTCGGGCGACCAGCAGTACACCGGGATGACGGGGAGCGATCGGCGGAGCGCGTGCTCGAGCGCCGGATGATCGGTCAACCGCAGGTCGCGGCGAAACCAGACAAGCGTACAGGCCATGCGGGAGGCGGTTTGGAGGATACGGGCAAAATAAGGCCGGCCGACGCGCATCGCTACACGCCGGCCGGCTGTGGGTCAATCGAACCGATCCGCTTCGATCATTTTACGAGGAGCATCTTCCGCACCTGCGAGCCCGCAGGGGTGTCGATGCGGTAGAGGTACGTGCCCGTCGGGAGTCCGGCGGCGTCGAAGCTGACTTCCATGCGTCCCGCCGCCATCGGCTGATCCACCAGCACCCGGACCACGCGGCCCAGCAGGTCGTAGACCGCGAGGCGAACGGGGCCGGCTTCCGGCGTCGTGAAGGCGATGGTCGTCACCGGGTTGAACGGGTTGGGATAGTTGGCCTCCAGCACAAACGCGGTGGGCACGCTCGCGCCGTCTTCCTCGGCGAGGGCGACTTCATCGAACGCCTCTTCGCTGTGGCCCGAGAGACCGGCCACGCCGGCCATCTTGCCCGCCGTGTCGATGACCACGAACGCTACGCTGAGCGCTTCGCCGGCCGAGCCCTGGGCCCGGCGCGCGTCGTACGGGGTCGCCACGAGCGTGTGGCTGCCGACGGGGAACGCGCCGTTCAGGTAGTCGCCGCTCAGGTCCCCGAACAGCGCGAACGGCGTAACGTTTTCGAGCCGGCTATAGCCGATCGATTCGATCTCGAACCAGACGCTCGCGACGCCGTCGCCGACTTCAGCGCGCAGGTTGACCCGCTCGGGCAGCGCCGAGGCGTCGAGGGTGTCGCCCGGCATCAGCATGCCGAGGTCTTCATCCGTCTCGGCGTCCACCAGCGTGAAGCCGGTGACGGCATTGCCGCTGTTGACGACCGTGAAGGAGACGCTGGCCGTCTCAAGCACGGCTCCGCCGGCCTGGGCTTCGGCGAAGGCCGTGGCCGACAGGGTGTGCGAGCCGACGGGAAGCCGGCCGGCGGCGTAATCCCCATCCACATCCCCGAAGAGCGCATAGGGCGCCTCGTTTTCCACCCGGATGCCTTCGATGTCATTCAGGTCGAACCGTACGCTGCCGGCATCGCCGGTCAGGTTGGCCCGCACGGTGAGGCCGATCGGAAGTGCGCTCAGGTCGAGCACGGCGCCTTCCGCGATCGGGTCGAAACCGGGGATCGGGCTGTCCGTGCTGGCATCGATCAGGCTAAGGCTCGCCCCTTCAGGCTGGTTGACCGGCAGAAGGGCGGTGGTGCCGTCGGCGAAGACGGCGAGGAGGCCGAAACCGGGGTCGGTGCTGTCGGGCGGAGCGAGGAAGCCGGAGGCGAGGACCGCGACGGCGGCATCGGCGGCGCCGCTGAGGTCGGCGACGAACGAGGCGGCGACGGCGCTGTTGTCGGCCAGCTCGATGTCGACTTCATAGACGGCGGGCGGTACGGAGAGGTAGCCGGCGGAGAATTCGCCGAAGGCGATGTCGTCCACGAGCACGCCGGCGCCGCGGGCGGAGACGTCGACGACGGGGGCGTCGGGGGCGCCGTGGAAGACGAGGAATTCGGCGTTGCCGGCGGTGGCGGCGGCCTCACGGGCCGGGGTATAGACGAAGAGGTCGAAGGCCGGGTTGCCCATGCCGCCCAGCGGATCGCCGGCCGCGACAACGAGGTAGGTCTCGTTCGGCGCAAGGCCGTCGGCGAGCGTCGTCGTAAAGACCGGGCTGCTGTTGTCCGCAGCGGTCGACCCCGTGATGTCGATCTTCACCGGCACGCCGGCCGGGAGCGTCAGGTACGGCGTGGCCTGCCGGAACGCGACATCGTCCAGGGCCAGGGCATCGTTGATGTAGACGTCGACCACCGCCGCGGCGGCGTAGGGGGAGTTGTGCACGACCTGCACGCGCGCCGTTTCGGGCTCGGGTTCATTCACCGGCAGGAGGGCGGTGGTGCCGTCGGCGAAGACGGCGAGGAGGCCGAAGGCGGGGTCGGTGCTGTCGGGCGGAGCGAGGAAGCCGGAGGCGAGAACCGCGATGGCGGCATCGGCGGCGCCGCTGAGGTCGGCGACGAACGAGGCGGCGACGGCGCTGTTGTCGGCCAGCTCGATGTCGACCTCATAGACGGCGGGCGGTACGGAGAGGTAGCCGGCGGAGAATTCGCCGAAGGCGATGTCGTCCACGAGCATGCCTGCGCCGCGGGCGGAGACGTCGACGACGGGGGCGTCGGGGGCGCCGTGGAAGACGAGGAATTCGGCGTTGCCGGCGGTGGCGGCGGCCTCACGGGCCGGGGCGTAGACGAAGAGGTCGAAGGCCGGGTTGCCCATGCCGCCCAGCGGATCGCCGGCCGCGACGAGCAGGTAGGTCTCGCCCTCGGTCAGACCCGGCGCCGGGATCGTCTTCGTGAAGACCGGACTGCTGTTGTCCGCCGCGTCCGGCGTGGTGATGTCGATCGTTACCTCGGCGCCGGCGGGCAACTCGACAAAGGGCGTCGCCGAGCGGAACGCGAAGTCGTCGAGGGTGAGGCTGCCGTTGATGTAGACGTCCACCGCGGCGGCGGCGGCGTAAGGGGAGTTGTGCACGACCTGCACCCGCGCGGTCTGGGCCTGGACGCCCGTCGCTGCAAGAACGAGAGCGAGGCATGCGAGTAGTATCTTGCTCGCGCGAGATAGCGGTAGGAAAGAATAGAGTTTTTTCATAGCCATTGTCGGGTCTGGGGTGTGTTGGAGCAGCTCGCGGACGCCCTTGCGCGGTACCCGGCGCGGTCGACGGCGGCCGGCGAGCTCGTGTCTCGCTGCAGCAGTCTCATAACACAGCCCGATGTGTAGATGACTACCCCGACGTGTACAAGCATGAAACAATCCGATCACACCCCGACGCCCGGATGCGGGAAATACCCCATGCTTCCATGCGTGCCACGACGTGTTACGACAGGGCGCCGCAGGACCGCCGTTTTCGGCCGCCTGCGCCGTTGCCGGACGCTTCTGGGCGCGCTGATCCTTGCATCGACCATGGCTACGACCTCCATCGCACAGATCGCCGATGCCCCCGTCGACCGCCTCCGCGCCTTCTTTATCGATAGCGTGGAGGACGAGACCGCCATCGATCGCGCGGAAGCGTATCTGGCCACGATCGACGTCCACGCCGAGCCCGTGTGGGAAGCCTATGCGGCGCTGTTCGAGATCATGCGGGCCAAACACGTGTTCTGGCCCGGGCGCAAGATGGACCATCTGAACGCCGGCCTGCCCGTGCTCGATCGTCTCGTCGAGGCGCTTCCGGATGATGTGGAGATCCGCTATATCCGGCTGATGAGCTGCTATTACCTGCCGCGGTTTCTGGGGCGCGGATGGTCGGTCGATGCCGACTTCGCCGCCCTTTCGCGGCTGCTTCCCGGAGCGCAGGGCCGCTTTCCGGCCGGCCTCTATGCCGATATGCTCCAGTTCGTCTACGAGGCGGGCGACCCGGACGACGCGACGCGTCTGGATCTCGAACGCGCGCTGGCCCGGCTGGGGCCCATCACGGCTCGCGAGCCGGCGGCCGGCGGGGATTGATCGTTGATTTCGTTATCCAACCCATCTGCTGCGCGCGCGGACCGGCGCATGCCGCCCCGCTCGCCAGCACAGCCCAGCACCGACACGGCATGACGGATGAAGTAATACTGGTAGATGAACTCGATCGGGAGGTCGGCGCCGCCGAAAAACTGGCCGCGCACCAATCGGGACAGCTCCATCGAGCCCTTTCCGTTTTTGTATTCAACAGCGCCGGCGACATGCTGCTCCAGCAGCGCGCCCGCGACAAATACCATTCGGGCGGGTTGCTGTCCAACACCTGCTGCAGCCACCCGCGGCCCGGCGAAGCGTCGGAAGACGCCGCGCATCGCCGGCTCATGGAGGAGATGGGATTCGATTGCCCGATGCGGCCGCTCTTCACGTTCACGTACCGCACGGATTTCGGGAACGGCCTGATCGAGCACGAGCTGGATCACGTCTTCGTCGGCATCCACGACGCCGACCCCGTGCCCAACCCGGAGGAAGTCGAGGCGTGGCGCTGGCAATCGGTCGAGGAGACGGCCCGTGACATGGCGCGCCGGCCGGAGGCGTACACGTTCTGGTTCAAGCACATCTTCCAGCGCGTGATCGACGCCCTCACCCCTTGAGCTGTACCGCTGAAACGAAAAGAGGGCCTTCGATGAAGGCCCTCTTTTCGTTTCAAGATGGGGGATGCAAGATGCATGATGCAGGATGGATGCAAGATGCAAGATGCAAGATGCAAGATGCATGATGCAGGATGGATGGATGGATGGATGGATGCAAGATGGGGGATGCAAGATACTGGATGCAGGATGGATGGATGCAGGAGCATCACCCTTCAACAAGGAATTCCCGGCCCAATCCCGCATCTTGCATCCCGCATCCTGCATCCATCCAACATCCCCCATCCCCCACGTCACATCTTTTTGACGAGCTTCAGCGAGAGCGCCTCGTCGGCGTTCATGTTGCCTCCGTCGGGCTGGCTCATGCTTACTTTTTCGAGCGTGAAGCCGCCGGGCGACACGTCCTTGATGGCGAAGACGATGGTGCTCTCGACCGATTTGTCGGCGGCGCGGGTGGCGCCGGTGCCGCGGCCGGTCCAGTCGGCCATAACGTGCAGCGTCAGCTGATCGCCGGCGATGGTAAAGCTGCCCTCGTTCTTGAGGCGCGTCATGTAGCGGGTGCGGCTCGTATTCTGGAAGCGGTTGAGGTTCGTCATGAGGTCGCCCTGCGAAATGACCACGTCGCCCGAGGCGAGGAACTGGATGGTGCTGTTGGGCGAACCGTCGAGCGCCCAGGTACCGAAATACGGGCTCGCGGCCGTGCTGGCCTGGTCGGCCACTTTTTTCGAGGAGCCGCAGCCGGCGCCAACGACGAAAAGGAGAAGCAATACACTATAAATAATCGATTTCATGGATCCAGAGGATTGAGTGAACAGAAACGAACAGGGTCGGATAAGCGTGGGCACGATCGTGCGAAAACCCGGTAGACCGATATGATTCGTTCGGGTCTTGGAGACGCCTTAATCCCTTACGGGCGCTATTCGGTTCCGATTTGCAGGCCGGCGAGGTGTTCGAGCGCCTTCACGAGCGCGTGGTTGCCTTCCGCGCCAAGGCCTCGCTGCTGGAGTGTGCTGTAGAGTTGGTAGACGATGCTGGTGCCCATGAGAGGGACGCCGAGCGATTTGCCGGCCTCGAGAACGAGCCGCAGGTCTTTCTGCTGGAGGTCGATCGTGAACCCCGGGCGCCAGTCGCGTCGGATGACCTGGGGGCCGCGGTTGCTGAGCATCCAGCTGCCGGCGGCGCCGCCTGTGACGGCGGCGAGGGTTTTTTCGAGGTCGAGCCCGCCGGCCTCCGCGAGCAGCAGGGCTTCGCTCACGCCAAGCATCGTCACCACGACCAGGATCTGGTTGACGAGCTTCACGGTCTGGCCGGCGCCCACGCCGCCGACGTGCGTGATCGTCTTGCCCATGGCCTCGAAATAGGGCATGGCGCGCGCCACCTGGCCGGCGTCGCCGCCCACCATGATGCTCAGGGTTCCGCGTGCCGCGCCCTCGCTGCCGCCGCTGATGGGCGCATCCAGCATATGGATGCCGCGCGCCTGGAGGCGTTCCGCGATGACGCGCGTGGCGTCGGGGCTGATCGTGCTCATGTCGATCACGAGTGCGCCGGGGGCCGCCCCCTCGATAACACCCTCCTCGCCGAGGATGACGCGTTCCACGTCGGGCGTGTCGCTCACGCACGTGATGACGACGGGGCAGCGCCGGGCGACGTCGGCCGGCGTGCTGGCGACGGTCGCGCCGGCTTCCTCCAGCGCCCGCGATCGCTCGACGGTCCGGTTCCAGACGCAAACCTCGAAACCGGCTTTCAACAGATTGGCGGCCATGCCGCGTCCCATGATGCCCAGACCGATAAACCCGACGGATTCTGCCATGATAGTGCGTGATGGTGAGGGAAAAGCGCCGGCGGCATGATAGGGGAAAAGGGCGCTTCGATCAACCCGCCGCGATGCCGGTGGCGATACGCCCGCAGGCCAAAGGCGCATGGCGGTTGCGTGGAAGACCCAGTTCCGCTGCGCGCAAGATAAAGCCGCGTCCCCCGCGCAGAGCCTATCATGTGCTCACCCACTGCCTATCCTGCCAGAAAACCCCCAGACGAGCTATGAATCTGCTCCGTATCAACGATCAGATCGTGAATGTCGATCTGATCCAGTCGGTCAACATCCGAGGCAACGAATTGACGCTCTATGTCACAGGGCGCGAGATGTTGTTTCGCGGCGAGGAGGCGATGGTGCTGCGGCATTGGTTACTCAACAATGCCCGCGACCTGTCGGCGCATCCGATGACGCAGGCGCTGGAACCGGTGGTGTCGCCGGCGTCCTACGCATCGGGGGATGGGGCAACTTCGGGCGTCAACTTGTTCAAAATGCCGCTTCCATAACCCTTTTCTGTATGCTGGGCCGCGCAGATCTAACCAATCTGTGTCGAAAGTGTGGAATGTTTGCTGCGAAAGCATGTATCCGCCCGCAACGAAAGGGAAATGTGGCGAAATTTGATCAAAATGAGGCCTTCGGCGACGGCCCATGCCGGCCGTGGGAGTATCCCCTACAAGGCGCGCATGCGATTGCGCCAAAAGTAGATAGACGCTGCCCTGCCCGTTCGTTATACTACTTTTGATCAGTTATAACCTGCAGGCAACTGCACATTGTCAGATGGCAAGCGAAGTACATGAAACGAGTGGATTCGACGAATCCACCCAGCGTCCTGAGGTCTTGGAGCCCGTCTCCTTGAGGCGCAGGGCGATGATCAAAGCGGTCTGGACCGTACCCGTTATCGCGGGACTGTCCCTGATGAACACCGCGACGACCATGAGCGGCGGCATGAACGGCGGTCCTGGTGACGACGGTGGATGGGGCGGCGGTGGCGATGACCACGGCGGCGACGACCACGGCGGCGGCGGCTGGGGAGGTCCCGGCGGCGGTTCCGGCGGTGGCGGCGGCTGGGGAGGTCCCGGCGGCGGCTCCGGTGGAGGCGGCGGCTGGGGAGGTCCTGGCGGCGGTTCCGGCGGTGGCGGCGGCTGGGGAGGTCCCGGCGGCGGCTCCGGTGGAGGCGGCGGCTGGGGAGGTCCTGGCGGCGGCTCTGGCGGTGGCAAAGGCGGAAAATAACAGGTCGAGTTTTTGCTTCAAGGTTGACTGAACGATACGCACGTTTTTTTACACACCTTACGGGGTTAAACAGGCGACGTTAACCCGGATGGTAATCGAATGAGTGAACACAATAACCAAGCGACGTCGGCTGCCGAGCAGCTGATCGAGACGGCCGAAAAGAAGGCGTTCTCGCGTCGCGCAATGCTCCGAGCAGGCTGGGCCCTTCCTGTAATTGCAGCCGTCCCGCTCCTGAACACGGCTTCGGCCATGAGCGCGTACAACTGCGACCGCAATTTGCAGCGTTTCCTCGACGCCCTTGCTTCGGGTGACAAGACGACCGCCGCGAATATCCGGAAGGAGTTGCAGGCGAACAATTGCCGTTGCTAGTTCAGGCAGCTTTCTGGCTGCCCTCCTGGTAGGGAAGTAGTTTGCAAGGCATTGTGAACATGCTGAAGAAAAAACCTCTTGAGGTATAACCTATGCACGAACACAACACACACGAAGTGATGAAGGCTGAAGATCAGCTGGTACAAAAGGCTGAAAAGAAAGCCATCTCGCGTCGTTCCATGCTCCGAGCAGGCTGGGCCCTCCCCGTGATTGCAGCCACTCCGCTCATGAACACGGCATCAGCGATGAGCGCGTTCAATTGCGACCGCATGTTCGACAAGATGATCGACTCGATCAATGCGGGCGACGTGGAGAAGGCGCAGAAGACGCTTCAGCAGTTGCTCGACAACGGTTGCCGTTTCTGACGGGAGCTTTTTGCGGACAACGGTCCGGCCCGACACGGGTCCGGACCGTTTGCTGTTTATAGGCCTCGCATCGCGCTTCGGCCTTTTTAACGCCCGGCTGTGCATACTGCCGGGCGTTCTGTATTTTGCGGGATGATCGCAACCTCCTCACCTCGCGGAATCTGTCTCTCGTGAAGCGCTTCGTCCTGGTCCTGCTCCTGTTCGTCCTTGTTTCCTGCGGCCACCGGGAAACGCCCCGCATCCTCGTCTTCACGGCCACGGAGGGGTACCGGCACGCGTCCACCGACGCCGGCGTCGCCGCGCTGCGCGCGCTCGGCGCCGCGAACGGCTTCGACGTCGACGTGTCCGACGAGGCGTCCGCCGTGTCGGAGCCGAACCTGCAGCGCTACGCCGCCGTCGTGTTTCTGCATACCATGGGCGACGTGCTCGACTACGCGCAGGAAGCCGATCTCGAACGCTTCATCCAGGCCGGCGGCGGGTTCGTGGGGATCCACTCGGCGGTCGATACGGAGCCGAGCTGGCCCTGGTACGGTCAGCTCGTCGGCGCGCGCTACCACAGCCACCCCGAGTCGCCGTCCAACGTCCAGACGGCCACGCTCCGCGTCGCCGAGCGCGGCGACGTGCTGGCGGACGCCGTGCCGGCTTCCTGGAGCCAGGCGGACGAGTGGCCGAACTTCGCGGACATGGACGCCGGCATCCGGGTCGTGCTCACCGTCGACGAGTCGACCTATCAGGGCGGGATCCACGGCGACGGCCATCCGGCCGCCTGGTATCACGCGTTCGACGGCGGCCGCTCGTTTTATCTCGCCGGCGGCCACGCGCCCGAAAGCTTCGACCAGCCCGCTTTCCGCGCCGTCCTCCTCGACGGCCTCCGGTATGCCATCGGCGAAGGCCATCTGGATTACGCCCGGGCCCGCACCCGCCGGCCGCCCGAGGAGCGCCGCTTCCACCGCGACATCCTCCTCGAAAACCTGAGCGAGCCCACCGAACTGGAAATCCTGCCCGACGGGCGCGTCCTCTTCACCCAGCGCGGCGGCCAGCTCAAGCTGTACGACCCCGCCGCCGGCACCGCCCGCATCGTGGGCGAACTCGACGTGAACAACACGTTCGAGGACGGACTCATGGGCCTCGCGCTCGACCCCGGCTATGCCGACAACCACTGGATCTACCTCTATTATTCGCGCCCCGGAGACGACCCGTACCAGCAACTCTCGCGCTTCGTGTTCGACGGCGATCAGCTCGATCGATCCAGCGAAAAACGGATGCTCGAGGTGCGCGTCCAGCGGCAGGAATGCTGCCACACCGGCGGCTCGATCGAGTTCGGGCCGGACGGCAACCTCTTTCTCTCCACCGGCGACAACACCAACCCGTTCTTCAGCAACGGCTTTGCACCCATCGACGAGCGGCCCGGCCGCAAGCCGTTCGACGGGCAGTGGGGGCCGGGCAACACGAACGACCTCCGCGGCAAGATCCTGCGCATCACCCCGCAGCCCGACGGCACCTACACCATCCCGGACGGCAACCTTTTCCCGAAAGATGACCCGCTGGCCCGTCCGGAGATCTACATCATGGGCGACCGCAACCCGTATCGCATCGCCATCGATCAAAAAACGGGCTTTCTTTACTGGGGCGAAGTCGGACCCGACGCCGGCGATGACGATCCGATGCGGGGACCGCGCGGGCATGACGAAATCAACCAGGCCCGCCAGGCCGGCAACTTCGGGTGGCCCTACTTCGTGGGGGATAACAAGCCGTATCGCGACTACAACTTCGCCACGGGCCGCTCGGGCGACTTCTTCGATCCCGCGCACCCGGTTAACGATTCGCCCAACAACACGGGTCGGCGCGAGCTGCCGCCGGCGCAGCCGGCCTTCATCTGGTACCCCTACGCCGACTCGCCCGAGTTCCCCATCGTCGGCAACGGCGGCCGCACCGCGATGGCCGGCCCCGTCTTCTACGCCGACGCCTACACGCCCGGCGACGGCACCTTCCCCGCGTATTTCGACGGCAAGCTGTTCATCTACGACTGGATTCGCGGCTGGGTGCTCAATGTCACCATGGACGAACAGGGCGATCTGGTGAAGATCGATCCGTTCATGCCCTCGACGCGCTTCACGAATCCGATCGACATGATGTTTACCGACGACGGGGTGATGTACTTGCTGGAGTTCGGGAAAGGGTGGATCTCCAACAACATCTACGCGCGGCTCAACCGGATCTCGTACGTCAGCGGCAACCTGCCGCCCGAGGCCGCCATCGCCGCCGATCGCCTCGAAGGCGCGGCCCCGCTGACCGTCACGCTCTCCGCCTCCGGCAGCTCCGACGCCGACCACGATGCGCTGACGTTCGTCTGGTACCGCGACGCCGGCGACGCCGTCGCCGCCACGGGTGAAACGGCTACGTTCACGTTCGACACGCCCGGCGTCTATCACCCGCGCCTCGTCGCGAAGGACCCCTCCGGCGCCGTCAACGAGGCGTCCGTCACCGTACTGGTAGGCAACGCGCCGCCGGAAGTCCGGCTCGCGATCGAGGGCAATGCCACCTTCTACACCGACGGCCGGGTGCTGCGGTATGCCGCCACCGCCACCGACGCCGAGGACGGCCCGGCGCCCGACGACCGCCTCGTCGTGCAGGTCGACTACCTCGAGGAAGGGTTCGACCGCACGCTCATCGAGCAAGGCCATCGCCAGGCCGACGCCGTGTCGCGGTTCTCGGTCGGGCAGCGGCTCGTCGAGGGCGGCGACTGCCTGTCGTGCCACAGCGTCGATCAGGCCTCGATCGGGCCGAGCTACCGGCAGGTCGCGGCGCGCTACGCCACGCAGGACGATGCGGAGGCCTATCTCGTCCAGAAGATCATCAAGGGCGGCGGGGGCGTCTGGGGCGAACAGGCCATGGCGGCGCACCCGCAGCTCGGCGAGGAAGATGCGCGCGCGATGGTGCGCTACATCCGGTCCCTCGCCGGCGATGCCGCCGCGCCGCGCACGCTGCCGGCGAAAGGAGCCTACCGCCTCGACGCCCACCGGGCCGCCGACAACAAGGAAGGGATGTATTTCGTGCGCGCCGCCTACACGGACCGCGGCGGGGTCGAGATCGGCCCGCTGAAGGGCCAGGAACTCATCGTCCTCCGCCATCCTCGCGTCGAGGCCGAGTGGTTCGACCGGTCCAGCCGCGTCGTAGTGGCCAACGAACAGATCGCCGCCGCCTATGACGGATCGTACATCGCGTTCGACGGGATCGACCTCACCGACGTCGCCGCCGTCACCTTCAGCGCGCTGCCCCCGGGCACCGGCACCGACGCCGGCCGCCTGGAACTGCACGTGGACGCGGCAGACGGACCGATGATCGGCTCCGTCGACATCGGGCGCCAGCCCGCCGGCGACTTCCGGGCGGAGGTCGCGCCCACCGCCGGCCGGCACGACCTGTTCGTCGTCTTCAAGGCCAACCACGACACCGGGCACCCCCTCGCCCGGCTGGATGCGCTGCGGTTCGAACTGGGGAATTGAGTTTTGGGGCCGGGCGTGTGGGGGTATGAGCGTGTGGAAGAAGCCGCTCTCAATCCCCCATCCCCCAAAATCCCACAGTCAGACGATCTGTTGCTTCCACGTCCCCCGGCGGAAGAGCACGACGGCAATGACCGCCAGGATGGCCTGGGCGAACGCGATGGCGATGAAGGCGCCGCGTGGGCCCATCCCCAGCGGGTGGGAGAGGATGTAGGCGATGGGGACCTGCAGCATCCAGTAGCAGATCACGTTGATCCACGTCGGCGTGCGGGTGTCGCCGGCGCCGTTGAACGACGAGACGATCACCATCCCGAACGCAAACAGCACGTAGGTGTAGCTGACGATGTGGAGGCAGTCCACCCCGTAGGCCACGGCCGTGGGGATGTCGGTGAAGATGCGGATCAGCGGTTCGCTGAACACGAACATGGCGATGGCGACCACGCCCAGGAAGGCGACGTTGGTCCAGCACGCGAACCATACGGCGCGCTCCGCCCGGTCCGGCTGCCGCGCGCCCAGGTTCTGCCCCACCAGCGTCGCCGCCGCATTGCCGACCCCCCAGGAGGGCATCAGCGCGAAGAGAATGATGCGGATGGCGATGGTGTAGCCTGCGAGGGCGTCGCTGCCAAACGACGCCTGGATGCGGAAGATGAGCATCCAGCTGGCCGTGCCGATCATGTACTGGATCATGCCCGGCATGGACACGCGCAGGAGCCGGCGCATGATGTCCAGGTTGATCCGGAGCTGCTCGCGGTGCACGGTCAGGTGCCCCGTGCCCTTGATCAGCTGCGAGATCTGGTAGGCGACGCCGATGCCGCGCCCGATGGCCGTGGCGACGGCGGCGCCCGTGACGCCCATCTCGGGGATCGGCCCCCACCCGAAGATAAAGGCGGGGTCCAGGATGATGTTGAGGATGTTGGCCAGCCACAACACGCGCATCGCCTTGACGGCGTCGCCGGCGCCGCGGAAGACCGCGTTGATAATGAACAGGTACAGGATGAGGGTGTTCGTGCCGAACGCGATGGCGCAGTAGCCGCTGCCGACCGCGACGACGCTCTCGCTCGCACCCATGAGCCCGAGCAGCTCGGGCGCGAAGATCACGCCCAGCACGGCGACGGGGATGGAGACGAGCGCGCCGAGCACCAGCGCCTGCACCGCGGCGACGCCGGCTTCCTCGTGCTTTTTCTCGCCGATCCGTCGCGCCACCATCGCGGCGGCCGCCATGGCGATGCCCATGCCGATCGCGAACAGCAGCACCATCAACGAATCGGTCATCCCCACGGCGGCGACCGCGTCCGCTCCCAGCTTGCCGACGAAAAACACGTCGACCACGCCGAAGATCGACTGCATGATCATCTCCAGCACCATCGGAATGGCGAGCAGGACGATCGCGCGGCCCAGGCTTCCGGTGGTGAAATCCCGCCGTTTGCCCATAAACATGTCCCGCAGCTCCGCCCAGAAATTGAGGGGCTGCGAAGAGGAAGTCTGGTCGAGTAGCATACGAGCGACGGCGAAGTGGATCGGCAGAAGCTCAGCTAAACGGCGCTTTGCGCGAAAAGGGTTCGCGTCTATATGTGAGAAATGTGTGAACGTTGTGGCCCGATGCGTGGAAGCACCCGGCTAGCGATGCGTTAGCCCCGGGGGAGCCGCTCAGCCCCGCAGCACCGCCTCGATGCTCGCGCCGATCCCGAGGATGCGTTCGTCCTGCATCGCGAGGCCGGCGACCATCAGGCCGGCGGGCGGCGACCCGGGCCGGCTGCACGGGATGGTCAGGGCGCAGCCGTCGAGCGCGTTGATGATCGACGTGTTGCGGAGTGCGCGGGCGTTGATCGCGAAGTAGTGCGCGTCGTCGCCCTCCTCGATCTCGGCGATGGGCGGCGGGAGGCAGGGGACGGTGGGGAGGATGACGGCGTCGTAGCCGGCCAGCTCGGCGGCGGCGTGTTCGATGAGGCGCCGGCGGCTGGCGAGCAGGTCGATGTAGTCCACCGCCAGCAGGTCCACCCCGGGCGCCATGCGGACATGCACGCGCGGGTCGTAGGCGTCCTGCTGGGTGTGGTACCAGGCCCGGTGCACGGCATAGGCCTCGACGGGGGCCATCCCGCCGTGTTTACGGCCTTCGGCGAGCAGGTCGAGCGCGTCGAGCCGGCGATCGACGATCGTCGCGCCGGCATCGGCCATGCGGGCGCGTGCGCGCAGGAAGCCGCTGGCGACGGCGGCGTCGAGGTCGTCCAGCACGAGGTTCGACGGCGCCAGGAAGGTGAGGCCGCGCAGCGGGATGGGGTCGAGGTCGCGGACCGGCGCCCCGCTCATGATCTGATCCAGCAGCGCGCAGCAGGCCACGCTCCGCCCGATGGGGCCGACCGAGTCGAGGCTGGGCGCGAGGGGGAAGACGCCGGCGGTGGGGATGCGCCGGGCGGTCGGCTTGAAGCCCGTGACGCCGCAGAACGCCGGCGGGATGCGCGTCGAGCCCCCGGTGTCCGTCCCGATGGCTGCCACCGCCATTCCGTCCGCCACCGACACCGCCCCGCCCGAGGTGGAGCCTCCGGGGATGCGGCGGACGTGTGCGCGGTCGTACGGCGCCGCCGGCGTGCCGTAGTGGGGGTTGAGGCCGAGGCCCGAGAAAGCGAACTCCGTCATGTTGGTCCGCCCGATAAAGATCGCCCCCGCGGCGCGGAGCCGGGCGATGGCCGGCGCGTCGTGGTCGGCCGGCGGGGCGTCGGCGAGCAGCACCGAGCCGGCGCGCGTGGTTTCGCCCTCGACATCGAACAGGTCCTTGATGGAGATCGGCAGCCCGAGGAGCGGCAGCCCATGCCGGCCGGCGGCCAGCATGGCGTCGGCCCGGTCGGCGGCCTCGAGGGCGGCGACGTCGTTGACGTGCAGGAAGGCGCGCGAGCCTTCGCCGGCAGGGTCGAGGATGCGCTCCAGCGCGGAGGCGACGAGCTGGCGGCTCGTCAGGCGGCCCGCGCGCAGCGCGCCGGCGAGTTCAGGGAGGGAAAGGTCCGTCGACACGTGCGCTTTTCCAGACAGGGGTGTAGGGGTTTTTAATCGCAGCAAATCGCGCATAACCCCCTATAGGAGGGTCTGTAAGCGGGTGCGATATTAACAACGAACGAACGGAAAAAGGCACATCTTTCCGAACGCATGTCTTTCAAAGGACGGGAGTCTATAGTGGGTAGGACTCCCGTCCTGCACTTCTTTCCAAGATAGGCATTTCGCACGTTGTGTGCTCGGGGGGCGTTTGCGCACGTTGTGCGCGGTCAAGAGGCTCGCTGCGCTCGCTGTCAGGGGGCTCGCTGCGCTCGCGGTCAGGAGGCTCGCTGCGCTCGTGGTCAGGAGGCTCGCTGCGCTCGCTGTCATTGGTCACTGGTCATTGGTCATGGGTGGGGTGAGGCGAATGAGGGCCATATCCCACGATGTCATTTCGAGCGGACGGTCGCGTCAGCGACCGGGAGTCGAGAAACCTCCTCGAGCCTGGCACCACTCATTGAGTCCGGCAATCCTCCCCGAGCCTGGCACCACTCATTGAGTCCGGCAAACCTCCCCGAGCCCGGCAAACCTCCCCGAGCCCGGCAAACCCTCCCCGAGCCCGGCAAACCTCCCCGAGCCCGGCAAACCTCCCCGAGCCCGGCAAACCTCCCCGAGCCCGGCAAACCTCCCCGAGCCCGGCAAACCTCCCCGAGTCCGGCAATCCTCCCCGAGTCCGGCAATCCTCCCCGAGTCCGGCAATCCTCCCCGAGTCCGGCAATCCTCCTCGAGCCCGGCAATCCTCCCCGAGTCCGGCAATCCTCCCCGAGTCCGGCAAACCTCCCCGAGCCCGGCAAACCTCCCCGAGCCTGGCACCCCTCATTGAGTCCGGCAATCCTCCCCGAGTCCGGCAATCCTCCCCGAGTCTGGCACCCGTCATTGAGCCCGGCAAACCTCCCCGAGTCTGGCACCCCTCATTGAGCCCGGCAATCCTCCCCGAGTCCGGCACGCCCCGTAAAACCCCTCCCCACTAAAAACTCGGTATCACCAGCCGGACGGTCTCTCCGGGGGTGACGAAGATTTCCTGGGTGGTCGGCGTCCGGTTGCCGCCGACGGGGTCGGCGAGGAACTGGATGCGGGTGCTGCCTTCGGCGAGGTAGACGGGGATGCGGAAGGTGCGGGTTTGCCCGCTGTTGATGAACCCGAGGCGCGTCCGCTGGCCGGCGCGGACGATATAGAGGTTCATGTCGTAGAAGTTGTTGTTCTGGACCTCGACGCTCGTTTCCGGCGTCGCGTCCCGGTCGAACGGCTTTTTGGCGCAGCCGGCGAGGGCCAGGGCGAGCAGGATGACGGCGGCGATGGGGCGCATGGGGGCTGGGTCTATGAAGAGATGTCAAAGATTGCACGGAATACCGGGTGGGGAGGTTTCCGGTGCAGGAACAGCCGGCGGGTTCAGACGTGGTAGGGGCCTGTCGACGGTTCGAGGTTTCAGGCACCGGGTTCAACGAGGGTACGTTGAACCTCAAACCTGGCCCCTTAAACCCTCAAGCCTCTGTAGCTCAGTTGGTAGAGCAGCTGACTCTTAATCAGCGGGTCCAAGGTTCGAGTCCTTGCGGAGGCACCACTGATTGCCCGGTATGATCCCCGTAACTCCATGCGATGCATGTGGTTGCGGGGATTCTTGTTTGTGGTCGATTCCGTCATTGTTGGCCCGGTTGTGAGCGCTTGTTTTTACTTTCGATCGCGCCGTTTTCTTCATCCTCGGCAAACATCGCGGACTCGATGGCCTGGGCCTGGTCAATGCTGAGCACGGCCGCGCGCTGCTGATAGCGACGCGTCATCATCTCGTTGCTGTGTCCGAGCGTCTTCTGCGCCACCGTGATCGGGATGCCTGCCTCCTCGGCGTATATCGCGGTCTGGGCGCGCAGGTCCTTGAAGCGGATGCCCTTCAGGCCCGCCTGGCGCCGCGCCGCCTTCCACTGGAAGTCCAGCTGCTGATACTTCATTTCGAACACGGTACTGTCCGGATCCTTCCCCTTGCAGCAGACGAGCAGCTCCCGGCACAAGCTATCGGTGAGCGGCACGCTCCGGCTCCGGTTCTTCGCCTTGGTGTCGTGCAGGAACACCTCGCCGCTGTACTCCCCGCTCTGGGAGTCGAGATAGATCGTGAGGTCCCGCACGCGCAGGCCTCGCAGCTGCTGCCCCATGTTCTGCCCCGCCAGGAGCACGCCGCGATCGGCCGAGGTGAGCAGCGCCGTGCGGACGATCGTGCCGAGCTCGGCATATCCCAGTTCCTTCATCGCGGTGAATAGTCGCCGCAGCTCCGCCGGCGTGAGGTGCACTTCCCTCGTGTCGTTCTCCCCGTGGAAGACGACATCGGCGAAGATCCGATTACGCTCCGCGTTGCCGATGTGAAAGCGCAGGAGGAGCGAGATGCCGCGCAGCATCGATCGCCGGACCGTGTTGCGCTTGCGCCCGTCCTCCTCCGCCTCGATACAAAGCTTGGTGATCGTCCTCGATGTGAGATCGCCCAGGCGCATCCCGGCCGGCGCGTAACGCATCAGCATGCGCAGGCCAATGATCGCCGATCGGTTCTGCGGCGCCGCGCGCTGATACGCCGCGACCGCTTCCGTGAGCGTGGGATCGGTGAGGCTTCGCTTCAGCCCCTCGAGCGTCCCGATATTGCGCGCCTTCAGCAGGTCGGGCATCGGCACCGTCTTCTCCCGGCATACCGCGTCAAGCAGGCCATACCATGAGGCGTCCTCCAGTGCCTTGTGCGCGAGCTCCTCGAGGACGCGCTCCATGTCGCGCGCCAGCTTCTTGCTCCCCACCTTGGAGGAGAGCACACCGGTGTCGCCATAGCCCGCGAGCCTACGACGGCGGATCTGATAGTAGGGAGAGCCCTCTCGCTTGTACGGCATCACAGCACCCGGGTAAGTCCTTCGGTGAGCCCCATCGGCAGGACGTTGCCCCGCCCTTCGGTGAGACGTTTCCTGTATTCCTCGATGGCCGCGTCTATGTCGACCGGCGGCCGGCCGGCCATGTAGCAAAGTACGTTGATCCCAAGATACCCAAAGCTCTTCCCGATTCGCCGCACGCGTGGCAGTTCGTTCTCTGGTATCTCATAGACGGATTCGACGCGACTGGTGCCCAGTAGCTCGGCTACTTCCTTTGCGGAGTAGGCGCGCATAAGGTCCAGGCCTCGGCCGCCCAGTTTCTCGATCGCCAGGCCATCCGTAGGCTCGCCGCCCAGGCTCGCGCGCCCAATCTCCTCCATCAGCTTGCGCACCACGACGTCCGCGATCGCTTCGTAGAAGGCGCCAGCAGGGTCGGTATGCGGGGTGTGGTTGTTCATCGCGATTCGCATTGACGCCCCCTCACGCTGCATTTCTTTCCGTGGACTCCCAATCGAACGCCGGCGGCTCTAGCGTGAGCACGTCGCACGCGTCTTTCAGGAGCTCGCCGGGCTCCGTTCGATCGTCCAGCACGCGGGGCGCCGCCGGCACGTGCTTGGTTGCGAACGCGGCCAGATCGCCGAAGCCGAGCGCCGCCAGGTGACGCCCATCCAGCTGGCAGCCGCCATGCCCCCTGTAGCGAAGCCAGTGCTCAAGCGAGTCGAAACGGTACATGGTGCGTCGCACCCGGACGAGCATGGCGGACGCCGGCACGGGCTTCCCGAACTCGAGGAGCGCCGGGATGAAATACCGCTCCGCCGGCTTCGCGCGGTTCGGTCCGGCCTCGATGGCGTACTGAGCGAGTGCCAGCCAACGGCCGCCCTCCTTCGCCGGCGCGGAGTGCGCGCGCTCGGCCTCGCCCAGCTGGAGGAACTGTGTGGCGTTGCCGCCGGCAACAGGCCGAGGCGCTCGGCGCAGCTTGTCCGCCGCGTACCGCTTCGCACGCGCACTCCCCTTCCCAACCAGGGCACGCATGAAGGCCTCGGGCGTAGTGGCCAGGCCAACCGGTGCGGGCAGCTCGATGAGCTCGCGGAGGCCCGTCCAGGTGATCAATCGGCGCTCGTTCTGGCTCACGAAGAAGGCGCGCCATTCTTCGGTTTCGACGAAGGCAGTGAGGCGGTCTCGGATGGCGATTTGGGGGGCGATCAAAACGGACATTTTTCACCCTCCTTATTGTCTGCGTCCAGGGAAGGGGCACCACCTGTGGCAAAATCGGCAAAACCGTCATATTCCCCCAAATCAGCCCGATTTGAGGGTTTTTGCTCAATTTCATAAGTGGCAATATTGCCACTTATGCCACGGGGTATTTCTGCGCTATTCTGCGAAATTGGCTCAGAATCGCAGGAATTGACGATATTGCCACTTTTGACATACCCCCCATGCCTCTGGCGGACGAGTAGTGCGTCCGGGCCTTCTGACCACGCACGAATCCACCTGTCCACACTCCTCGTTCCGGCCCCCAGAGTTCGCCCAACTTCTACGGCTTCCTTCCTGCCAAATTCGTCCGGTAGCATCTGCAGTAGGGACTGTTGCTGGCCGGTAAGCCGGCCGGATCCTGCGGACTCGGCGATCGCTGAGAGTACGTTGTCTGCGTCTCGGCTTTGAAGCATATCAAGCGCCTGGCGCATGGCCTGCTCGACGTAAACGAACGCGAGGGCTGTTGCCGCTTCCGCATCTTGCTGCCCCACCTCCAGTGAGGCCACACGTTCCAGCGGAATACCCTCCTCAAAGCGTCTGAGTACCGTCAGGATCGTTGCGATCCGGAAGGCGATGACGACACCTCTAAATATTGATGCGGCCAGTTCACCGGGCGCCCCCGCGTCGCGAAGTGTTGAATTGAAGAGCTGCTGGAATGCCTGGTCAATTTTCTCCCATCGCGCCGCCGGCATGTCCACATAGAGCGGCTCTTCTCTCGTCGCCAGGATCTTGTACAAAGCCAGGAGCCGCTCCTTCGCCTTCTCGATGGCCTTCACGAAGGCGACATCCTCCGGGCGCGGCCGCTGCGATCGATACTCCAGGGGCGCTGAGAACCGGTACACTGCGAATCTCGAAAACAGCCCGTTTTCGACACTCTCCACCAGTGGGGCGAATTGGTCGCGGGTTCCAGACAGCACCAGCGCTATGCGTGGCTCATGTACCCTGACCGTGCCTTCCGTTTTTGTTGCTTTCTGGGCGCGTTCATGCTCAAAAGCTTGCCGGAAAAGCGCGCTGAAGCCGCCGAAGTCGCCCCTTTTGTTTGCTTGACTCAGGATATCTGCCTCCGTCGCGCCGATCAGGATGCCCTCGCGATTCGCTGCCAGGTTTTGGTACAGAACAGGAAGATTGGTGTCCTCCGCCGCTCGGAGAAGGAGCTCAGGCGGTTTCGGGCCTGGTGGATCTGGGTCGGTGAGTGCAAGTCGCTTTGAGCGCTTCGCTGTATCGTATGCTCGGACGGCCTCGTCCCACTCGCTCTTCGCACGGTCACTACAGCTCACTAGGTATTCGTCAACCAGATCGGCTAGAGCGAGAGAATGTGTCAGCACACCCTTCCCCCTTCCTGCCTCCGCCAGAACGAAAAAAAACAAATGAGCGCTGTACAGTTTTTTCCCGTACCGAAATCGGACCTTGGGGAGAAGGGAACTGATCGTGCCTAATGCTCCGGTTAGAAACGCATCTCGCTCGAACCACCTGTCGAGATTCTCGCAGCATTCGCTGATAATCGCAGGCAATTTCTCGAAAGCGGCGGCCGGTAGTGTCGGCAAGTCATCTCGAAGGCTCTCGGCTTCCGCGAGTTGCTCGGCCTCCATCATCAGCCGCAAAAGCGTGTCATCCGATACAGCTGCCAGCTCGATGACGTCGCGCGCCGGATCGGATCCGCCCAATTCGTATGCGTCGTAAACTTGCCTGACGAGCTCGGCGTAGTCGCCGCAGCTATCGGGTCGCGTTCCGTTCGGTGCCTGCCCCGCTAAGAGTCGAAGGATGGCCCGCCTTGCACCGGCGTTGAGGTGAAGTTGTTTTTTTGACGGTTCTGGCTTACATTTCATCTGTTGATTTTGCTTTTTCGGGCCGACGTCTTTTCAGGGCAGTCGGCCCGATTTCTTTCATGAAAAAGGTAGCTCAATCGACATCTGGCCCGAACCGGTTGCCGCCGGCGCGGGCCTTCTTCATTGCGCCAACTCAGCCAGACGATGCGTCTGGCTCCGGCTCTCGATCAGCTCCTTCTTGAGCAGGTCTCGGACTACTTCCGACATGTCCAGCCCGCGCGCGTTTGCCTCGGCGGCCAGCGCTTCCTCGATGTCCCGGGTGAGTCGCACGCCCAGGTGATATGAGTATTTTCTACGTGGTTTTCGGCGTTCCATCTGTCCTTTGGTTTGTTCGTTGCGAAACAAGCTAGGCACGCTTTCTCGGTTCAGCACAGGACGAAACGGGAAATCCCTAATTTTCCCGAATTTTCCTGTCCTCGCTTGGCTGAATACCGAAATATTGCTTGAATTTCGAGGGTGTCCTGGGCATCGGATGGCCTATCGATTTGAAGTATCCCCTCACGCCCTTCGGGATCGTGCTCTCATCGATACCTAGGTCCTTGAACTTGGCCGTCGCCCGGAACAGGTCCGCATTCGTGGAGATGTTCAACAGTAGCGGATTCGACTCGATATAGGCCCGTACCCACTCCACCTTCTCCCCCTGGCTCGCCTTCGCGGCATCGTCGCTCGCTATCACCCGCCGTGTTTTCTTGTCGACACGGCCATAGGGCTCCAGCTGGCCGAACATGATCAGGCGCCAGAGCACATTCTCCAGGACGCTCAACCGGAATTCGGTCTCCTTGTATCCGACGAGTGCTTTTTCGTACAGGCCCGCCCGGTACTCTTCCAGCCGCCTCTGAGCTTCAGAGGGTTCTTCCGCCCCATCGCGAGCCCTTTCCTTCGCGTTCGTTTCGAGGACGTACGGATCGTATTCCTGGTATTCCCAGAAATCCTTCTCGAGCTGGGCCCGCCAACGGATCAAGACTTCGCGCGCCGACTGGAGCTCCATGACGCCGCGAGTCTTCGCCATCTCGACGTATTGATCCCAGACCGATTCGATGCGCGCATCAAAGGCCTTCACGATCGTGCCGGGCGGACCTCCTGCTTGCCAGAGATCATCGACATCGTCCGGATTCACAATGCCGAGCGATCGTGGCACCTGGGCGGGCACGTGCTTGATCGGCTTCATCCCTCCACCTCCGCCGGCTCATCCTTGAGTCGCCAGAATGGCCCCTCAACTTGCCGCCCGCTCAATTCCTCTATGATCTGCACGCGAAGCTTATCAAGCCCTGGGTATTCCGGGTTCTCCGCATAAGAAATACTCTGCTTGCTCACCTTTCTCTCCAATCGAGATTCCAGGTGATCCGCCACTTGCTCCTGCGTCCACTTCTTGATCGCTCGGAGCGTTCGGCACATTTGCGCCATCGTCTTGCTGTCCATGAGTTCGCCAGAGACTAGCTGAAAGGGTCCGTCCATGAAAATTGATACCAAGTTAAAATTATCTTGTACTCTTGTCAAGTAATTCTTGACAAGTAAAGAAAATCCTGGTATAATACGGCATTCAAACGAAAAAGGCCGCCCGGTGCTGAGAACACCGAACGGCCAATTGTCCCCAATCAAGCTGTTAACCCAACTTGGAGACCTTCATGCAACGCATCTCCTTCTCGCCTGTTGCCCTGCCGGTATTCGCCGCGATCGCAGCAGCTCCCTACACCCTGCTCGTCCTCTACGTGAGGCACGCCACACGGCTCCGCCGGCTCCTGGCGTACTACGATCCGCTCGCCTCCTCCCTCGCCTGCCTTCCGGCCGGCCAGGCGACGCGCGATGCCCTGGCCATCTGGGACGCCGGCGCCGGCCGCGTGCTCTGGCTCCCCCTCTCCCGCGTCGAGCGCGTCGTGGCGAAGGGCCGCCCGGTCTATGTCCGCCCAGCTCGCCTCCAGCCGCTCGAGCGCGACCCCCAGGCCCGCGCCGCCGGCATGACGCCAGGCCGCTACCGCCACACCATCCACGTCGGCCGCTGAGCCGCCCTCCCTCTTCCACGTCCCGAATTCCGACAGGTATCCCGATATGAAATCGATCAAGCACACCCCGTCCGCCCCCATCGTCCGCCGGCTCAACGAAAAGCCGCTCCTCAAGTTTTTCGGCCCGGGCTACGAAGGCTGCATCCATGAACGCCGCGTCACCGAGCACCCGGATCACGTGATCGTCGAAGATCAGCGCAGCATGATGGTCGAAGCCAATATGTACCGCGAGCTCGAGCCCCTCAAGGTCCGGCTCCCCGGGGATGCGGACAACGTGCACCGCATCGCCGGCCCGGGCTACGAAGGCATCGCCCACGAGTGGACCAAGCACGTCGTTTACGATGGCTCGCGTGTCGCCTTCTGCGAGAACCGGACGATCCGCTACCAGCGCTCGCTCTACGAGCAGCTTACGGCCGCCGGCTCCTGGCTCTTCGATCGCTACGAGGAGCGCGCGGCGCCCTACTCGGCCGCCGGCATGGCGCCCGCATCGCCGGCGCTCGCCGCTGCCGCCTCCAACTCCTGACTCCCCTTCCCGATGTCGACCGTAACGCCTGCGCGTCCCGCCCCATGGCGCCCAGGCGTGACAGTTTCCCGACACCTAAGAAAACTGTAACACATTTCGAAGCATGTCACAGGAAAAAGCAACACTTAACCGGGAGATGCCGGCGCTGGATAAGATCCATCTGCTGTTCCTCCTGTACTCCGGCGCACACAACACGGTGAACGCCTTCACTCACAGCGGCAACGTCGTCTTCTTCGTCTTCGTGCTGGTCGGTATCCTCTCGGTGGAGCTCATGCTCTGGGCGGTATACCAGCACTGGAAGGACGGACGCCTGATCGGCCCGATGCTTCGGGTCTCGCTCTGGGCCGGGCTGTTCGCCATGTTCTTCGCGACGGCCGGCATCCTTGCTCAGGCGCAGGGCGGGGCAGGGGGGTGGACCTCCACCTACTATGCCTGGATCATGCCGACGTCGGCACCGTGCATGTTCCTCTTCGCGTTCCTCATCCAGGCCGTGGATCCGATCACGAACGCCGATCGGAAGGCTACGGGCGCCGAGCACATGACGGAGGTGGAGGGCCGCCTCGAGGTCGTGGACAGGAAGCAGCTGGCGCTCGACAACCGGCGCAACATCCGCCGGCTCAAGGCGCACGTGCAGCACCAGCGGATGGATCTGCTCTGGAAGGAGTCGATGGCGCGCCGGACTCGGAGTCTGCTCAAGAAGTCGGCGCGCATCGAGCTTCCGTATCTGCTCAAGTCCATCGGTGTGCCGGTAGAGCGCGCGGCGAAGCTGACATCGAAGTGGTTCGGCCTCGGATCGCTCCAGCTGCCGCCGCATTCGGGCGATAGTGGAAGCAAGGGCGGGGAGATCGATCACAGCGTCATCGACGTCACGCCGGGTGAGCCGGGGGAGTGATGGGGCAGGGGAGCCCTGAAGAGGGGGCCCGTAAGTCCCAAGGATCCGCAGCCGTCGTGGCCGCGCCGCCGGCCCGGGCTGGCAAGCGTACGACAGCCTATCCATGCGTCCGGTGCGGCCAGCCGCTCACGGGCAAGCAGAAGCGGTATCACGCCGAATGCCGGCGCCTGGCGGACGCGGAGAGAAAGCGGGCGGGCACGTACGCTCCGAACGATCGCAAGGTGTGCGCCTGGGTGAAGTGCTCGAATCCAGCGGGGCAGGGGAGGTACTGCTCCGATGCCTGCCGCCAGGCGGCCTACCGGGCACGGAAGAAGCGGAAGTAGGAATGCGCCTTTTCGGGCGCCGGCACTCACGCGACGACGAGAAAGGTGGTCAACAGCGCATGTTGCCGTCCACGTTGGGAGAGCGTCATGCGCAAAGTCAAATCATGCATCAGGATCGGGGCATTCCTCCTGATTGCTTTCGCGTCCATGAGTGTACTTCCTGCTTGCGATACCTTGGAGGGAGGTGCATGCTGCAAAGTCTGCCGCAAGGGGAAGGCCTGCGGAGACTCATGCATCGACAAGGATACGATCTGCAGGACAGGAGCTGGATGTGCGTGCAATGGGTGAATCCGATTCAGCGCAAGGGCGCGCCGGCGAGGTTCGGCGCGCTTTTGCTTTTTCCGATGTGCACGGTGAATCGGACGAGATTGTCAATGTGCCGTTATTGTGGACGCGACCCCGAAACCTGGCTGCCGGCATCAATGGGCTGACTATGTTCGCGCGCAAACACGTATGTGCGCGACGGCCCGGCCGGCATGTTCACACGGCGGAATCAACCTTTGGCGCAAATTGAACACTTCACAAAATCAAGGCATCCGCCCCCTGTATTCCAATCAATCGATGGACGATATTACCCCGGTAACAAAAACATGTGCCATACGTCAAATATATGTATGACATATGGTTGGCACTGCCGTGCAGGAGCTTGATCCTTGCTCTCCACAGGCCATTGAGACCACCAGGAGCCCGCTCCTCTCAATGACCGACACAAGAAATCTACTTCTGGTGCACGACGATGGAAACGATGGAATTCACGATCGCTGAGTTGCTGGGGACACTCAATAAGGAGGAGTCAAAGCGCCAGCTCACTGTGCTGTATGCTGCGGGCGATATCGATCTGTGTAGGAGAGGATCTCGGATTTCCGTTGTTGGCTCCAGGAAGGCGACACCCGAAGGGCTAAAGCGCGCCGAACTCGTCACCAAGGCACTCGTCCGTCACGGAATCACCGTGGTGAGTGGTCTGGCGGAGGGGATTGATACTGCAGCACACGAGACCGCGATCAGTGAGGGAGGGAATACGATAGCTGTTCTTGGCACTCCGCTGGACGAATTCTATCCGCCTAAGAATCGATCATTACAGGAGCGCATCATGCGCGATCACCTGGCGGTTTCTCAGTTCCCGATCGGATATCCGATGAAGCGGTCCAATTTCCCGATGCGAAATCTGACGATGTCGCTTTTGACCGATGCGACCGTCATTGTCGAGGCAACGGAGAACAGCGGCACACTTCACCAGGCCAAAGAGACACTCAGGCTTGGCCGCCAGCTCCTCATAATGGAGTCCGTCCTGACCAACCCTGAATTGAACTGGCCGAAGGAGATGATGAAGTACGGCGCGATCATGCTCTCCAGGGGCAACATGGACCACATTCTAGCCGAGATGCCGGAGCGAACCG
The DNA here is from genome assembly GCA_041391505.1 of Rhodothermales bacterium. Taxonomy (NCBI): domain Bacteria; kingdom Pseudomonadati; phylum Rhodothermota; class Rhodothermia; order Rhodothermales; species Rhodothermales bacterium. The sequence goes on along the minus strand of JAWKNW010000002.1, from coordinate 217,178 downwards.
ATGCAGAACCGTTCTCGCTCTAGCATTGAATACGCGTCATATCTGGCTTATTCCCCGAGGGGAGAATCATATCTTATTGAGCGATCGCGCAAGGCGATGAGTGCGGTCAAGTTTGGAAAAATAGAGGAGCTGAGAATCGTTGCCCAATCGATTCGGAAACATATTCACGAGCCACCGCTGAGCACGTTTCTGCACGCCGGCACGGTGCTCGTACCTGTACCTCGCAGTACTCCGCTCATTTCCGATGACACAGTCTGGCCAGCAAAACTACTCTGCCAGGCGCTCATTGAAAATGGCGTCGGATCCGAGATGCTCCTGCTCCTGAAAAGGGATTATGCAGTCCCCAAATCTTCCTCATTTGCGAAGGGCAGGGGAGATGAACGGCCAACGGTTGCGTCCCATATGGAGACCATGTCTGTCCTCGAGACACTGCTCTTCTCCGATTCGATCACGATCGTTGACGATATCGTGACCAGAGGAAGCACCCTTTTAGCGTGTGCTCGCCTCATCAAGCAAGTCTATCCCGGAGCCAAAGTGCGCACCTTCGCGCTTCTGCGTACAGTGCAGGAGGAAAACATGAATAGTTTGATCGATATCCGTGACGGGTTGATTTGGGATAACGGAAAGGGTCATGGAGTAAGGCGACCGTCTTAACGGCATCATGACCGTATGGCCCCACTTTCGAGTGTGTCCGAACGAAAAAGCCCCGCGACCTTCAGCGAAGAACTCAAAAATAGACCATGATCTTTATCTCGGAACTCCGAGACTAAAGCCAGGAAATTGCTCTTTCACGAGATGTTCAAGCAACTCATAGATCAGAGTCGACTTTAGTACCAGCCCCAAGTGCAGGTAATGTCTGTATGAGATATTTAGGCCGCTGGATCGGTCTTTGTCCTCCTTGAACAGCGTATCGGTCACTACACCAACGAGCCTATATTTGCCGTCGATGATGCTAAAGACAGCGCTGCCACTCGATCCTTCAAACACTGGTGCATCAATTAGAAAGGCCTGCTCGCCACGAAAATCGACGCTTGGTACTGTCGCGATGTGTCCAAACCTCATGATGGGGAGATTGTGGCTCCAATCATACTGCCCATCCGGATAACCAACGAACAACACCTCTTTGCCCGCATAGATATCATCTTCTGTGAGGTCTGCCAAGATGCCGGGGCCGACGTATCGAAAAAAGATGTCATCGCGGAATCGCAAGCCAACGGCACCTATGCAAGCGAGATCTATTTTGGGGTTCGGGTGAGGCAAATAGTGGTCGCCGAAATTCTCGGTTAGAGGTATGGGTGTGCTGCCGAGTTGCGGGCCACTCTTGTCTGGCTTCGCCTGGTGAAATTTAAGGCTGATCGGCTTATTGGCTTCTTCAAAGACATGCCGGCAGGAAACGAGCACGACAGTATCTTTATCGTCGCCCTTCTCATTTGTGATCGGGACGCCCATAATGAAGCCGGTGCCGACCGAAAGATCTTCTCCATGACTGTCTTCGATTGTTATGCGGACGGTGCTGAAGAAGATTTCCTCTTCCCACTTATGCAGCTTCATTGTTCGCTCGGCAATTGTAATTCACCCTGTTGAGGTACTTATCACCAAGATACACCAGATGCGCCTTTGACGTTAGCCCGCCCGACGGGCATTTTTTCAGCGTGTCAGTGTTGGAGGACTATTGCCTCTTGACATGTCTTACAAAATAAGATATATTACCCTTATCCCGAAACGAGTCAACGCCGCCATGAAATCACATTCACTCAGCCCTAAAGAGGCTATCATCCTTCAGCTACTTACGACAAAGCAGAAAGCTTACGGTCTGGAACTTGTCGATGATTCTGGGGGACATCTAAAGCGTGGTACTATCTATGTCACATTGAGTCGTCTTGAGAAAAAAGGGTTTGTCCGTTCTTGGTTGGCTGAATCGAAACCAGGAGAGATGGGTCCAGCACGACGTCTTTACCAGCTGACTGCCGACGGTTCACGCGTTTTAACTCACTGGATGGCATCACTTCAGGCGCTGAACGCTCACTTTGCCGGACTATGAAGACACTGCCCTCAAAGGAAGAACTGATTGCCGAAATCGGCTCACTCACTAATCAGGACCCTTCGCTGTCATGCATCGACAACGATGATGAGTTCGTATCAAGAGCTCTTGTGTGTGCATTTGATGCATACGCCCTCTACAGCAGCGGGAAAATGACCCTTGAAGAGTTTGATCCTATCAGGCCTGTACTCACGGGCTTGGTTGAGATGCGCGCGGAACTGGCTCATGAGCTCGAAAAGGATAACCTTCCTGAGCGGTCCCAGGGGTTTAAGGCTTTCTTCCTCTATTCTCTAGATCACTATGCCGCATCGTTCCGCATCTCGGCTAGTGGGCAACCATCGACCACGGAGCCGAAACGCCTGCATAAGCCCCCTGGTCAGTTGGCATGGCGCATAGCAAATTTTCTACTCCCCGAAAAAACACGCGTGCTTGCCTTCGACCCGGCCCTGGCTGATTTCAGGCATGAATACTTCGAAGCACTCAAGAATGAGCGACCTCGAAAAGCGACATGGATGATGATCATGTTCCATCTAACTCTTTTTCAACTTGCTGCAGCAGTTCTAATCGATGCAGTGAGGTACGGGGAGAGTTGTGGCGTGCTATTGCGGGAGGTGATTAAGCTGCTTGTAGTCCTTTGTCCGCTATCTTCGACCATGGTTAGGGGATTAGGTTGACTATCTGAGGGGCCGCCACCATCCAATCGCACACTCTCGACCAGATTGTAGCCGGCTTCTCGCGGTGCTCCGCCTGGTAGAATCGCCCCACAGCCTGCCTCTCGTAGGCCCGCGCGTCGCGCTCGATCGCGCTCGTCTCCGCGATCGACACCGCGTTCCAGTGCCGATACTGCCAGGCATGCCGCAGCTCGTGCGCCGTGACCGTGGCCGCCTCCCGTGGGGTGAGGTCGTCGCAGATCGTTATCCGGTCCTCGTCGGGCCAGTAGAGCCCGATCGTTCCCTTGCCTTGTCCCCCTTGCCTCCGCACGACGTCGGCGATCCGCTCCCGCTTCCAGAACGCAATCGGAATCGGGAGCGGATCGCCCGCCTCTCTCAGCCCCAGATCGAGCGTCACCCACCAGGCCATGTCCTCCACCGCGCGGTAGACCGCCTCCGGCGCCCCGAACCTGTAAATCATCGCGCCTCCGGCCCCGGACCCTTCTCGTCCGCGTCCTTCAGGATGTCGGCGAACGGATTCGCGAGATTGCCCTTTTCCGGCACGTGGATCCGCGCCCGGCTCGCCGGCGTCATCCCGAACTCGACCATGTAGCCGCGCAGTTGGTCCATCGCTCGGCTCCGGATGGCCATCTCCGGGTGCGCAACAAGTTGGCCCTTCGCGTTCACGATCGTCCTGCCCTCGGCGCTGATCACCTTGTCTGATTCCACCAGGGTCTCCCAACTCGCGCAATAGCCGCACAGCGCCGCGCGATCGATCCGGGAGAGTAGACCCATCTCCTGCAGCTCGGGCACGATCCGGCGCCATTCCCGGCGCGCCTCGCCCTTGAGAAAGGAGGGGCACTTGGGCACGGCCGCCTCGGGCTCCGGCTCGTTCGTGTTCGCGCGGTCCTTCCGGTACGTCCCCTGCAGAAGTTTGAGTTTCGTCGGCTTCGGCGCCGGGCCTCGTCTTCCCATGGTTGTCTCCGTCAAAGGTCGATGCCGCGCTCGGCCAGGGCGAGCCGGCGCCGCATCTGCGCTATCTTCTGCGCGTCCGACATCGCCGGCCGGCGCGGCGCTCCGTCCCAGGCGCTGCCGCGCTCCGCCGCCTCGAGGCGCCGCAGTCGCTCCGCGTACGCGGGATCGGTCTGGATGCGCCGCATCAAGTTGCGTACAGAGACGGAGACGTCGGTCTGGGCGTATGCGGGAAACGTGACCGGCGAGACGTCGAAGAGCTGCTTGATGCTCAGGATCTCGCGCAGCTGGCGGCCGTCCTCGAGGCTCGTCCAGGCATCCTTACCCACCGAGAACGCGAAGGACATCTGATCGACATCGCCCCGGCCGATGGCCTCGACCGCGTTCTGGCCGATCGGGCTCTCCGGCGGCACGAGCTCGATGCGGAGACCGCGATCGTCCTCGGCCAGCTTCAGGGTGCCCGCCTTCGTGCGCCCCAGGACCAGCTTCTGGTCGTGATTCCACAACGCGCGGACGTCGGACGTCAGGATCGCCTGGCGGAAGGCGCCCGGGCGGATCACCTCCATGAAGCCGCCCAGGTCCTGGCTCCGCTCGTTGAACACGGCCGCATAGCCAGTGATCGTCTTCTGGCCACGGCCGCCCCGGAGTTGGACGGTATAATAGCGCCGTTCGAGGTCTTTCTCAGACATGGCTCTCCTCCGTCTGGGTGGCCGTGTACCCCATCGCGCGCAGCGTCCGGAGGTGATTCTCCATCACTTGCAACACGCCCTCGTAGCCGAGGGTGCCAATCGCGAGCACGGGCGTGTCGTGCGGGGTGCGGATGTTCTGGTGCACCCCGTACTTCCGATGGGTCGCCTGCATGCTGTGACTGAGCGCGCCGTAGATCTCGTGGAGATCGCGCCCCGCTGATGCCATCATTGCCAGGCCGTCGGTGTACTGCTGGGTCAGAGCGCGGAGCACCGGATCCAGGAGCTCGGTGGCCTCCCGGCCGGCCTCCTCGATCGCCGGCCCGATCTCGGCAGCGACGTCGACCGAGATGCCGCCCCGGCGCTGGGCCTCCTCGGTGACCACGTCGAGGTCGGCCTCGGCCGCCTGCAGGTCGCGGATGGCCGCTTGGCGGGCCGCCGCGTCGACGTCGCGCCCCATGGCCGCGTCGAGCTCGAGGCGCCCCAGGGTCTTGCGGGCCTCGGTGGCCCGGGCCTGGCGTTCGGTCACCATCTCGTTGAGGCGCTGGATGTCCTGCTTCAGCCGGCGCAGGCGATCGATCACCGTTTTGACGGCCGGATGCTCGCGAACGTCCAGGATGAGGGTCGAAAGTTGCTGCTTTTTCATATAGTTTTTGGGGTGTTTTGGCATGAAAAAATGTGGTTTTGAATCGGCCCCGGATCGCGTGGATCGCGTCTGGCCGCACGAAAAACGGCGATTCACGGGGGAGCCCTGGGCCGCGAAAACCGATTCTGGAAACCTGACGGCGTAAAAATTTGACTGCCTCCGCCGGTCCCGAGGCTGGTAGTGCTGGAGATTTGTACCCCCCTCCCCGGATGCATGGCCTCCACATGCTCCAGTTTAATGCTAGGATAACTCATGGAGCCAGTCCTTCAAGCAATAGGCAGCTTCCCACCAAAGAGCCACCATGTCGGAATCGGCCTCAACGGTTTGACCAGCTTCATTTCGAAACTTCAACTCTCCTCTATGAGCGATCTTGTTGCGACATCTGAATAACTCATCTATATGATTGTATTCATTCTTGTGCTCATTCTTGAAACTGCGATTGAAAGCTTCAGAAGCTATTTTATCAATGAGATCCAACACACGCACTCTGATCTGTGATTTGTCCTCTAGGTAATCAAATGCTGCTCCCGCTGGTGAGGCCTTCTCAAAATATTTCCGCTTCACCATGACTTCCACGCAAATGGCAAGTTCGAGCACGGCTCTCCGATAATTGTGCTCGAACCATGCAGATTTCGCATCGGCCAAGAGCTCATCTGCTAGACTATGGTCCGGCACATTGGTCAGGTACTTCTGAAGAATAGACTCATCTGCAGGCCTGAATTTATACGTTCTCAACTCTCCATGTAACCCTGCTACATATTCGACTGTGAAGGTTACCTTATTACCAGCTATCTGTTCGTCATCATCGATGAACCATCTAGGGTTTGCAAAGCCATTGTGTCCCTCCGGAATAGGCTCTATCAATGGGGCATGGAGATGATATTTGTAGAAATTCAACAGGCGATTGGCAGCCTTTACAGCGATGTCACGATAAGGAGTCGCACGTTCATTGATAAAAGGGTATTGGTCTGAAAAATCAGTTCCTCCCTTTGCATTCAATCGTGAAGGAGGTGGTGATTCGTTTTCTTCGCGCGAAACGAATATTTCAAGGGAGTCAATGCTAGTGACATAGTAGTTCTCTTCCTTGTGTGTCAATCGCCAGTCTTTTACGGGTTGCAGTACAATTCGTACAGAGAAGCCGTCTATCGTTGCGTCAATCGTAGGCGTCTCATCTATCGGCCACTGTATCAGGCAGGGACTGGGGATGTCAATTGAGTACTCTGCAGTTAATCTCGACATAAGTTCAAAGGCTGCGGTTCTATAAGGATTGGTTTCTTGTTCCCTTGTCGAACAAATGGATGTTCCCAAAAATATTTGCGTGGAAGAATGTAGGCTGTAATGTGAGCGCAGCCTACGGGGAATTGACCTTCGAAATTTGATCCTGTGAGGCGATGTGTTGCCGCAAGCCCTTGATTTCGAAGGGTTTCAGCGGGACAGGTGTGGAGTGGCGCAGACGTGCGTAAATCAGGGTAAGCCCTTGCGGAGGCACTGCATTTCAAACCCGAAGGGTCTCAAAGACCCTTCGGGTTTTTTTTGCGTTTGCGTGCACCCATCTCGCCGGAAATGCCAAGGTCCTACCAATATGCCTAGCGTGGTAAGTCATTTATGGGATGCGTCGAAGAGCAATGCAATTTCTGTGCATGTGCACGGGAAGTGTGAGCGAGTGATATCGATTGAAGTTAGACTACACTGAATTTGATGTGATTTTATGCCCTTTGTGTAGTCTTTATTTTAAATCGACTCCTCATCAGGTCTTAAGTCCCTGAGCAGTTTTTGGAATTCATTGTGGTACTTATCATGTGACTTCCATTCGGTGAAATCAGGTATGTAATATTCGCGAATTTCGGCTGCGAGATCTAAGACAAGGTCAGAGTCGAAGAGCTTCCAGTTTTTTAACATTTTATATGGCACTAAGCTAATAGGGAAAAGTCGTCTCTTTCCGTCTTCCTCCTCCTGATGCCTCGCTCGGCGTATTTCTCTTTCGACCCACTTGCTTGTGATACTCGCTGGACTCAGGATTAATACCAGTTTGTCGTGCATCTTGATGCCTTGGTCAATCTGCTCATGAGTTTTCTTGCCGCCTTTCATGTCCACGGGGGCATAATAGCATCTAACGCCTTGGTCTTGTAAGTCCGCATAAAGTCTTCGCGCGAACTCGTGATCTTCTGTTGAGTGGCTGATGAAACACGAGTAGAACTGGATTGCGTTATGGAATAATGCAGGGATATAATCAATGTAATTGTCCGGGAATCCCACGCCTCTGAGAAAGGCCAGCGGCAGTGCTCCAGAGAGACTTAGTGTACCGTGGTCGACTGAGCTAGGCGAATAGTGGATAATGGAGTCGAGACTTTTGCATCCGGACAGGTCACTTGAGAATAAGATAGTATCGCCGAATCTGGCTTTGTCAAGATGTGATTCTCGTAGATCGCTGAACAAGAATATTGCCCCCTCGAGATCTGCATTATTTAGATTGCATGAAGCCAATTTGGCTCCATGGAGATAGGCGCGTGAGAACTCTGCATATGAAAGATCTGAGCCGGTGAAGTCCGTCCGAAGAAGTTGGGCTGATTGAAACTGGGACTGATGTAGGTTCTGGGAAACAAGTCTTGCTTCGGTTAGATTGCAGCCTTCGAGATATACATTTTCAAGATTGTATCCGGATAAATCTCGTCCAGACAAATCAGTAAAACGTAGATCTGGTTGTGTCTGATTATTTTGTCTCCAGCCATTCCATGCCTCGGGCCCTCTGTTGAGGAGTTCAACGTGTTCTGGTATCGCCTGTAGCATATAGCCTCATTATTCTTTTAAGAATTCCGGTCTACATTCGGTACTAATCATAAATGCGGATTTTGAACGCATGAGCTATTGTTGTCCAAGATCTTGCAAATGATCGAAGTCAACAATGATTGCTCGAATCTATCAATGGACGTCTATTGCATTGTGCATGGTGTTGTTGCGGATTATTCAGTGTCGCATAGATAGGGGTGCGCGAAAACATCCCGCTCTGGATAAAGCAAAATGTGATTTGACCGCGCGTCAAATCATGATGCACTACTACTGAAAGGGTCAGGCTGAACGGTGCCCACTTAACCCAAAGTAGAGCAACCGCTTCGTGACTATCCCATCTCTTGAATCCTTAGAGCCTTTTGTGACTACGGGGAGATGCTGCTCTGCACCCCGTATCAGGTGCCTATGATGTCGTCGTTCAGATGATAAGCTGACAAGGGCCAGCACTGTTAACTTTACGAAATTGGAAATTCGGATCGTCGTATTGTAACGGTATTCGAATACTGGACATATCAGTCCAGTATTCGGCAGTTGATGACACTATGTCGCTAGCAACGCTGACAACAAAACTTCAATCCCGCGAGCTGTTTCCCTTGCTGCAACGTCGCGCAAGTCCCCCACCACAAAATCCGCCTCGTGCAGCGCCGGCACTTCATTGGTCGAAGCCACGGCGATCACCCGCGCCCCCGCCGTCTTCGCCGCCCGGATCCCTGCCGGCGCGTCCTCGATGACGAGGCATTGCGCAGGGGGAAGGCCGAGCTTCTCGGCGGCGAGGAGGTAGGGGTCAGGACTCGGTTTGCCGTTTTTTACATCGTCGACCGTCACGAGCGCGTCGGGTACCGGCAGACCGAGAAACTGGAGTCGGGAAAGGGTCAGCCCCCTGAAGGAACTGGTGGCGATGCCCCAGCGACCTGCCGGCAGGCCGGCGAGCAGCGCGCGCGCTCCGTCGTAGACCTTCAGGTCCTCCATGTCGGTGGCTGCCCATTCCTCGAATACTTTCGACTCGGCGGCCGCGTCGAGATGCGGCGCCACGGCGGCGACGGTGCGGACGGGGGGCAGGCCGTGGTGAATGGCCGCGATGTGCTCGAACGAAACCTGGTTCAGCTCGGCCCAGCGCTTCCAGTGCCGGTTGGACACGATGTCGGAGTCGATCAGCACGCCGTCCAGGTCGAAGATGATGCCCTTGCAGTGGAGTTCGGTCATGCGGCGGTTTTGCATTTGAGGGTTTCCGGAAGCAGGCATAAAGATGACTCTTTATCCACGGTGAGGCCCTGAAGGTACAGCAGGATTGGGTAGATGAACACCATGCCGGCGGGTATCGGTGCCCGCTTCATTCCACCCCAGGCGTTGCATTGCGGGTCCGCTGCTGTATGTTATGTGGAGCGCCGTAACCCGGAGACCCCCATGAAACGCCTCCTCACCTATCCGTTCCTCCTTTTCTTCGCGATGGCCGCCTACGGCCAGGCCGAGCCGTTCGTCCCCAAACAGAGCGACCGCCCCGAGCCCGTCGCCGGCGACGAGCCGGGCTTCGTCTCCATCTTCAACGGCGAGAACCTCGACGGCTGGAAAGGCAACGACACCCACTGGCGCGTCGAAAACGGCGCCCTCGTCGGCGAGATCACGCCGGAGACGCTCGTCAAGAGCAACACCTTCATCATCTGGCAGGGGGGAAAGCCGAAGGACTTCGAGCTGAAACTCGAGTACAGGATCACCGACCGGGGCAACAGCGGCGTCAACTACCGAAGCGTGGTCATTCCGGACCCCGTCACGCCGGAGAACGCATTTTCGATGCGCGGCTACCAGTGCGACATCGACGGGCCGCTACGGTACGCCGGCAACAACTACGAGGAGAAAGGCCGGCTCTTCCTCGCCCTGCGCGGGCAACTCACGCACGTGGTCGGTGGGCGCACGCCGATCCTCGTGTCGGAGATCGGAGACAACGACGAACTCGCGAAGGCGGTGACGGACGGCTGGAACGCCGTCCACCTGATCGTGCGCGGCAACACGATGATCCACCTGATCAACGGGCAGGTGATGAGCGTCGTGGTCGACGACGACCCGAGCCGGCCGGTCGACGGCCAGATCGCCGTCCAGGTGCACGTCGGCCCGCCGATGAAGGTCGAGTACCGCAACATCCGGCTGAAAACGTATCCGGATTGACGCATCATACTCAGCAGAAATAAGCTAGCGTTCGATCGAAAAATTGAGCATCAGCATAAACACCGATATGGGGTTTGCCGCCGAGTGGTGTGAATAAAAAAATGCGTTGTCATCCCGACCGTACGTACCGGCGCAAGCCGGGACGGTAGCGGAGAGACCTCCTTCTGGTTGGCAACTTGCCAGACTTAAGGAGGTCCCTCCACTTCCTCCCGTGGGCACGGGAGGGCGGTCGGGATGACACGACGTTTTAGAAACTACACCACTCGGCGCCATCCTGAAGCCCTCCCGTCCCCGAGTTTTCGCTGACTCTACGCCAAAGCATTGTCATGCCTGGTAAGAAAGCCCGACGAAGAAGGGCTAAGAGTCTCAGCTTGACATGATCACAAGAGTGTGCAAGGTCAGTCAGAGACTCACACTCTTGTTTTTATTTGGGTTTACTCCCTCAGGTCGAATCTATCTGTTGAGTTTCTTTGGATCTGTGCTTGAGTCCGATAATCTTCTGAATTCGTCCAACTCAGGGTACAATTTTCTGCATCGTTTATAGATCTGTTGGACCTTTTCGCGGGCAGGGTCAGGATTCAGGCGAGAGTGTGTCCAATCAATAAAGCCTTGGAATAACTTTCCAATCGCAGATGACTCTAGTATGCCTTTCCCCGCCACTTCTAGTAGAGCTTGCGGATGGTTGTCCTGTTCGTATAGGTCAATTAAAAAGGTGAGGAGAAAGGCGAGTTCATCATTTGATGTGACCGCATCCGGTAATCCTCTTTGCGTTACGCGGATCGAAGACAATTGATCTCTGTTTGAGGCCTGAAGTGCCGATAGAAGGGCGCCGATGGTTTCGAGTGCTTGATTTAGCTGATTCTGGTTCTGCAGTTTCAGTATGAGCCTATCATCAGATCGGACGATGTCAAAATCCTTCTCATAGATTGCCATGATTCTGAGCGCGTGCTCTATTGGCACCAAGTCTCTCCAGCTACTCTCTTTGAATATGATCGTTATTGAGGCATCGTGTGAGTAACTTCTGACCTCTTCCTTTGAAAGTCCAGCGTTTAAAAGGAAGGTAGTGGATAAATCGACTGATCGATTAAGAGTTCTGTTGTCAATAATTACGTTTCCTTCAAAAATACAAGTCTCAAGATATTGAGCTCTACTGAGATCGCAATCAATAAAAGCAGTACTAGCTTTGCCTGCTACTTGATTTGGACTTGCCCAAACGCCTTCTTGGAATTTGGTCTTTATTAATATCGTGTCTTCAAACTTTGCATCTTGAAAATTGCCGCCAACTATTATTGCATGCGATAGATCGCAATGTTCGAGATTTGTGTTGACAAGAGAGGTGGGTATAATGCTGCAATGGCTAAGGTTTGCGCCAGACAGTCTTGCCGCCAGAAAACTGCATTTATCAAAAGTAACCCCTGACGCGTCAATAAAAGAAAGGTCAGAGTAGTTAAAGTCCCATCCACTGTAATCTTTAGCATCCAGTCTGTGGTGGGATAGATCGGGGAACTCTGCAGTACCTTTTCTCCAGCTATTCCACTCTAGAGCTCCTCGTTGGAAAATTTCCAGGTGCTTTGGATTAGCCATTTAGTAGCCTTGCTTGTGGACTATTGCCGTCAATTCACCAGATCCTGGATCGTCACGATCCCCAGTCGGTTGGAGCTGCTCTGGTGGATGAGGAGCCGGCCATCCCGCGTCACCCACATATTCCGGATGATCCCCACGCCGGACGGGATTGCCCAGCTCTGAAACGACTCGGTCTCGGGGTCGAAGCGCACGAGCGCGTCGGGGCGCATGCCGGACTCGTTGTACCAGATCTTGTCGTCGATCACGGCCATCGCGTACGGGTGCGACGTGGGGCCGCTCGGGGAATCCCATTCCTTGATCTCGCCCGTCGCCGGGTTGAGCCGGCCGATCTTGCCCATCGTCGAGTTTCCGTACCAGACCATCCCGTCGCTCGTCAGCCCCAGCCGGCGGATGCGCGAGCGCTCGTTCGGGACGGTGTAGTAGCGGACTTCCATCGTCTCGGGATCGAGCGCGCCGAGCTTGTTGGTGCCGTTGTAGGCCACCCACAGCGTACCGTCCTGCGCCACCTGGATGCCGTAGGGGCGGGGTTCGGTGTCGACCTCGATGAGTTCTCCGGTGCGGGGATCGAGCCGGCCGAGCATGCCGGCGCCCTGCGACGTGAAGTAGAGTTTGCCGTTCGGGTGGAACGTAGGCGTGTGCGGATCGCGGGCTTTCGTCTTGTATTCGGTGATGGCGCCCGTCGCGGGGTCCAACCGGCCGATGGTGCCGTTGTTGTTGCCGGTGTACCAGATGATGCCGTTCGGGTCCGGCACGATGCTGTGCGGCCGGGCCTCCGGCGGGAGCTTGTATTCCTTCATCTCGCCCGTGACCGGATCCATGCGTCCGACGAGGCTGGCCCACATCCCCGTCCACCAGATCGCGCCGTCCGGCGCCTCGATGGGGTCGCGGGTGCGCTGCCCGAGCGTGGGGGTGAGGTATTCCTTGATCTCGATCTCGATGGGGCCGTCCACCAGCGTCGGCCGGCGGCCGGGCTTTTCGGGGAAATGCTCGGCCAGGTATTCCGCGATCGCCGTCGCCTGGGCGTCGGGCAGGGTCACCATCGACGAGAACACCTCGCGCCAGCGGGTGGGCGTATCGTAGCCGGCGGACTGGCTGATGTTGGCCGTCGTGTGGCAGACGGTACAGGTGCCTTCGACCAGCGCCTTCGCGGATCCGTCGGGGAGGGCCGGGGCGCGGCCGGGTTGCGCCAGCGCGGCGCCGGCGGTGAGGGTAGTCGTGAGCAGCAGGGCGATGGCGGCGCGATGCATCATACCGAAGGTCCGGGCTGTGGGCGGGGCGAAATCGACGAAGAAAGTCGGTTCTCTACAGTACGCGAACGCAGCCGGCGCGTCAAGCGGCGGATGTAAAATGGGGGATAAAGCTCAATCCACCTTCACCATCGTGCGCACCTGCGCCGGCCCGGAGGGCGTGCTCAGGCGCAACACGTACATGCCGCTCGGGGCGTTCGATCCGTCCCAGACGACCTGGTGGAAGCCGGCCGGCTGCGCGCCGCGCACCAGCACGTCGACTTCCCGCCCGAGCACGTCGTACACGGCGAGTTCGACGTCGCCGGCCTCGACCAGGCTGTATTCGATCGTCGTCGACCGCGCGAAGGGATTCGGGTAGGCCGGCGCCAGCTGGAAGGTCTCGGGCGCCAGCTCGGCCTGCTGGTCGTCGATGAAGGCGTCGGTGCCGACGAGGAGGCGGTAGCGGCGCTGCGCGGCGCCGGCGGGCAGCGACAGCGTCGGGCGGCCGTGCAGGTCGGTCATCTCGCCGGTCGCGCGGTCCATCAGCACCACGCGCTGGTCCTCGAAGGCGGCGAGGCCTTCGGTGGAGATCGTGACGCGCTGGCTGGCGGGCGCGTTGAGGACGAGGTCGAACACCGCGCCGTCGACGATCTCGGGCCGGGCTTCGAGGGCGAAGTCGCCGTAGGGCGTAGCGAACGCCGGCTCCACGACCAGGCTGAGGCCGGCGAACGCCTGGTGCGGCGCATACTGGTCGAGCCGGTCCAGCCCGCGCAGCGCGTCGTCGCTGAGGTAGATCTCGGCGGCGGAGGCCAGGCTGTCGGTCGCGGCGACGAGGCGGAGCGCGCGGGGGCCCGACACCGCGGCGACCTGCTTCGAAGCCTCACCTGTTTTGCCGGCGCCCGTCTTGCCTGCGTCGGTTTTGCCGGCATCGAGATAGAGGCCGGGGTAGGGCAGCGCCAGCGTCAGCGCCGTCGCCTGGTCGTTGAATACATAGTAGCCCTTGTACGGCTCCATGGTGGTCGCTTCGCGGAACGCGCCGTCGAACGCCCACAGCTTGGCCGTGGCCGGCAGGGCGGGATTCATGAGCTTGACAGTCGACCAGGGCAGTGGCAGGAGGAACGGCGAGCCGATCAGGTTCCAGCCGGCCTGGAGGCGGACGTCGTAGGTGCCGTCGCGGTCGAGGTCGACCGTGTTAACGGTCTGCTCGGGGACGGTCCAGTTCGTCTTCGCCAGCATCCAGAAGGCGCGGCCCGGGCGGAAGCGGAACTGGCTGGATCCGTTGAAGGCTTCCAGATAATTAGCCGCCTGTCCGTTGTCCCGGTAGATATTCCAGTCGGTGCCCTGCACCCCGTCGAGCGTGGGGCCGGCGTTGAGGTCGACATCGCCGGGCAGGCTGTAGAGGCGGTAGCTGAGGCTGTCCAGCTTGCTGCCGAAGGCGCGGTCCGCCGAGATCTGGTAGCTGGACCGGTAGGTCGTGAACGACTGCACCGGGCCGGTGGTCTTGCCGGCGTTGTTCTCGGCCACCACCCGGAACAGGTACGTGGCGCCCTCCTCCAGGTTGTCGACCCGCGTGGCGATCGGGATTTCGATGCCGACGACGGGCGTCGGCGTCGCGAGGATGGACGCCTCGTTGACGTTGTCCTTCCCGTACTCGAACGTCACCGTGGTAGGGCTGCCGTTGGCGCTGATGACGGCGGCGAATGTATACGAGGTCGGCGAGATGATCTCGATTTCCTGCGAACGGAGTACCGCGACCGAACTCGCGTTTTCGACCCGGAGGGTGAAGAGCTGGCTCGAGCTGCCCTGCGAGTTGACGGCCTGGACGGATACGTTGAAGTTGCCCGTGGCGCGGGGCGTCCAGGAGATGACGCCGGAGGCGGCGTCGATCGTCATGCCGGCCGGAGAGGCGAGGAGCGCGAACGTCGGGGCCGGGTTGCCGGAGGCGGCGACGTCGTAGCTGTAGGGCAGGTCGACGATCGTCTGCGTTGGCGGCGCGGAGGTGATCGCCGGCGCGGTGAGCCGCTCGCCCACCACGACATCGAAGGTCTGCTCGTCCGTCCCCTGCGAGTTGCCGGCTTCGATGACCACCGGATACGTGCCGGCCGCCGCCGGCGTCCACGTGACGACGCCCGTCGTCGGGGCGATCGTCATGCCCTCGGGGGCCGTCTTCAGCGTGTAGGTCGGCGCCGGGTTGCCCACGGCGTCGGCGTCGTAGCGGTAGGCCTGGTTCACGATGCCCGTCTCGACGGGTGTGGACGAGAAAGACGGCGCCGCCAGGCTCTGGCTGACGTTGATCGTGAAGAGCTGGGTGGCGCTGCCCTGTGAGTTGGTGGCGCGGACGGAGACGTTGAAGGCGCCCGTGACCTGCGGCATCCAGGCGATGACGCCGGTCGCGGCGTCGATCGTCATGTCGTCCGGCTTCGACGTCAGCGTGTAGGTCGGCGCGGGGTTGCCCGTCGCTTCGATGTTATAGCTGTACTCCTGCCCGATAAACGTCTGCGTGGATGGCGTCGACGTAATCGTCGGCGCGGCCAGCGGCTCGCTGACGTCGATGCCGAAGGTCTGTGTGTCGCTGCCGACCTCGTTGGAGGCCTCGACCGTGATCGAGAACTGGCCGGCTTCGGACGGCGTCCAGTTGATCACCCCGTTCGTGCTGTTGATCGTCATGCCCGCCGGCGCGGACGTGAGGGCATACACGGGGTCCGGGTTGCCGTTGGCGTTCACGTTGTAGCTGTACGCCTGGCCGGCCGTCGCCTTCCGGACGGGGTTGGACGTGATCGACGGCGCCACCAGCGGCGCGCTGACGATGATCGAGAAGGACTGGGTGTCTTCACCCTGCGAATTCGTAGCGCGCAGCGCCACGTTGAAGGTGCCCGTGGCCGACGGCGTCCACGCGATGACCCCGGTGGAGGCATTGATCGTCATGCCCGCAGGCGACGTGGTCAGCGCATAGGTCGGCGCGGGATTGCCGGTCGCGTTGACATCGTAGCTGTAGGCCTGCCCCGTCGTGGCCGTGAGCCCCGGGGTGGACGTGATCGACGGCCGCGTGAGCGGTTCGACCACGTTCAGGGTATAGGTCTGGCTGTCAGCGCCCTGGGAGTTCGTCGCGACCACGGTGACCGGGTACGGGCCGACCTGGTCGGGCGCCCACGTGATCAGGCCCGAGGTGGCGTCGATCGTCATGCCGGTCGGCGATTCCGAGAGGCTGAACGTCGGCGCGGGGTTGCCCGTCGCGTTGACGTCGTAGCTGTAGTCCTGCCCCAGCGTGACCGACGTGACCGCCGTCGAGGTGATCTGGGGGATGGAGAGCGCCTCCGCGACCGAGATGACAAACGCCTGCGTGACCGAGCCGGCCGAGTTGCTAGCCTGGATGGTTACATTCACGTCGCCGGCGGCGCCCGGCGTCCACGACACGAGGCCGGTCTTGGGTTCGATGCTCATGCCGGTCGGCGCGACGGTCAGCGTATAATCCGGCTCGGGGTTGCCCGAGGCGTTCGCGTCGTACTGATACACCTCGTTCACCCGGGCCTGGGTCGGCGGCATGGAGATGAACACGGGCACCTCCGGGGCCGCACTGACCGTCAGCACGAAGGTCTGCGTGTCCGAGCCGAGCAGGGCGTCCGCCGTGATGCCGACGTTGAATTCCCCGGCCTTTTCCGGCACCCAGGCGATCAGGCCCGACTGGGCGTCGATCGTCATGCCGTCCGGGGCATCGTTGAGGGAAAACGTCGGGAAGCCGGTCGCTTCGACGTCGTACTGGTAGAGTTCACCTACGACGGCCGAGGTTACGGGCTCCGACGTGATCTGCGCCCCAAACTGCGCCTGGGCCGTCGAAAAAGTGAGGGTGAATATCGTGAAAGCCGCGAGGGCTCCTTTCAATATCATCCGATGGAATCGGTTAGGCTTCGGCACGGCGCAACGCGCGTTCGGCCGAAGGGCATCTTGTTTTCGGGGATGACGCGAAACAGGGAGGTCGCGCTGCATGACGTGGTGACGCGCCGGCTTCGATCTCAAAAGAAGACTGGACGCGTCGTATTCTGGGACTTTTTTGAGCGCACGGCACGGCTCCAGGAACCGCATCGCTCGAGGTATGGCATGCAGAAGCGACGTCAGGAGGGCAATTGAGGCCGATGGGGGGCAGACGGGCCGGCTTCTCCTCCGGGTGATTTTGTTTTGCTTCTTATAGTAAAAGCAATAAAAATGCCAAGCGGCGAGCGGCGGCGGCTTGAGCCGGCCCGCCGGGTTTCGGAGCCTATGCAGACACGACTCTCCGATGCGTTTCGCAGGCGCCTGCTCGGGACAGCGCGTGCGGAACACCGAGTGGCGATTCGTCGGCGAGTTGATTATGATAGAGCGGCCATCGGGGCGAAGGCTCCGGTGGCCGTTTTCATGGATCGCCCGTCTGGTGTTATGCGCATTTGTTTTCTCCTCGCGCTGGTTGCGTGCGTTACGATGGCCGGCTGCAGCCGGCCCCCGGCCCTCGTCGTCAGCGGCGCGGCCGACAACGACCTCGTCCGGATCCTCGGCCCCGCCGTGCACCGCGTCGACACGCCGGCGCAGGCGATCGACGCCGCGCCGGAGGGCGGCGGCGTCCTCGTGCTGGCGGACGGGTACCCCGACCGGCCGACGACGGTCTCGCCGGCGCTGCTTGAGGCCGCGGCGCGCAAGCAGCTCCGTGTCTATGTCGAATTCCCGGCGTCGATCCCCGGCCAGGACGCCGGCGCCCTCCGCACCGCGGCCTGGGAGCGCGGCGTCGTGACGACGGACGCGTTCGGCCCGCGCCTCGCCCGCGACCGCATCGTGATGATCCACGACGGGCGGTTCGTGGCGGCCCGGGCGGACAGCGCGTGGCTGGTGATGGCGAAGGTCGCCGGCTTCGAGTCCGCCGTGTTCGGCCTGGCGGATACCGAGACCTGGCCCGTGCTCTTCGAGGCCGACGACGCCGGCCTGCTCATCGCCACGACCAAGCTCAGCCAGTTCGTCACGGCGCGGTACGCCCCGGCCGAGGCGTGGACCACGATCTGGAATCGCATCCTCGCCTGGGCGGCGCCGGAAGCCGGGGTGACGCTGCCCGAGTGGGAGCCGGCCGTCCATCCCACTTACGCATCCGATGCCACGCTGCCTCCCGATGCGGCCCGCTCGGCGGTGCGCCGCGGGGCCGACTGGTACCGCAACGCCCGCATGCTCATGGATGCCTCGTGGGCCGACCGCTACGATGCCGCCGAGGCGTTCGACGACCGCACCGGGCCGGCGCCTGGGCTCGACCTCGCCAGCGGCGACGGCTCGCTGGGTGTCCTCGAAGGGTTCAGCTCGCGCATCGGGTGGGACGGCTCGCAGGCCGCCCGGTGGTGGCTGCGCGCCGACTGCGCCAGCGAGACGGCGATGGCGCTGGCCCTCGCGAGCCGGCTGGGCGCCGCGCCGGACTACGCCCCGATCGCCGCCAATATCCAGGAATTCGTCTACCGCGGCTCCCCCCTGCAGCAGGCTACGCGCGCCGATCCCGCGAGCCCGGATTATGGCCTCGTCGGATGGAATACCCTCTACCGCGAAGTCCATTACGGCGACGACAACGCCCGCGTCATCCTAGGCACCCTCGCCACGGCGGCGGTCCTCGATACCACCGCCTGGGACGAGGCGATGCTCCGGGCCATCCTCGCGAACTACCGCACGACCGGGCCCGACGGCTTCCGGGGCGGCCGGCTCGAAGGGCCGGATATCCGCCGCAACGGCTGGCGGTATTACTTCAACCAGTCCCGCCGCAATTACGCCCCGCACTACGAGTCGTGGATGTGGAGCGCGTACCTCTGGCTGTACGACAAAACCGGCTACGCCCCCCTGCGCGACCGCGCCCGGCGCGGCATCGAATTGACGATGGCCGCCTATCCGGACGAGTGGACCTGGACCAACGGGCTGCAGCAGGAGCGCGCCCGGATGCTCCTCCCGCTCGCCTGGCTCATCCGCGTGGACGACACGGTCGAACACCGCGCCTGGCTCGACCGGATCGCGGCCGATCTGCTGGCGCATCAGGGTCCGACCGGCGCCATCCAGGAAGAACTCGGATCGGCCGGGCACGGGCGCTACGGCCCGCCGGCGTCGAACGCCGACTACGGCACCACCGAGGCGCCCCTCATCCAGGAGAACGGGGATCCGGTGGCCGACATGCTGTATACGTCGAACTTCGCCTTCCTCGGGCTGCACGAGGCCGCCGCCGCCACGGGCGACCGCCGGCTCGCCGAGGCCCGCGACCGCCTCGCGGCGTTTCTGATGCGCATCCAGGTGCGGGCCCCCGAGCATCCGGAGCTGGACGGCGCCTGGTTCCGCGCCTTCGACCACCGCCGCTGGGAGTACTGGGCGTCGAATGCGGACCTCGGCTGGGGCGCCTGGGCCGTCGAGACGGGGTGGACGCAGAGCTGGATCACCTCGGTGCTCGCCCTCGGGGAGCTGGACACGAACCTGTGGGACCTTTCGGCCAGATCGCGTGTAGCGAACCACTTCGATCGCTACCGCGCCTCGATGCTGCCCGGCCTGTGAGGACGCGCATCGTGGAACGCGGTTTGCCGGCGATCGGGCCCATCCCACGCCTCGAAACCCATCCGTTTTCCTCATGCGCACGCAAGGCCTCTTTTGCGCGCTCCTGGCGCTGGCCGGCCTCGCCGCCGGCTGCGACGGCGCCTCCTCGAACGAGCCCGACCCCGAAGCGAACGTCGTCGCCGAGGTCGCCGTCTCGATCGACGTCGATGCCCAGCACACAGCCATCAGCCCGTTGATCTACGGATCCAACCAGGATCGGAACGGCAGCGTCTGGACCGTCCGCCGCCTGGGCGGCAATCGCATGACGGGGTATAACTGGGAGAACAACTACTCCAACGCCGGCAGCGACTTCCAGCATTCCAGCGATCAGTTCATCCCGTCGTACCTCGGCATCCCGAATGCCGAGCAGACCGAACCGGGCCGCGCCCTCACCTTCTGGCACGACCAGTCGCTCCAGATGGGCGCGCACTCCGTCATCACGCTCCAGCTGGCCGGCTATGTGTCCGCCGACGACTTCGGGACGGTCACGGAGGCGGAAACCGCGCCCTCCAACCGCTGGGTGCGGGTGGAACCCCGCAAGCCGGCGGCCTTCGCGGCGTCGCCCGATCTCCGCGACGGCGTCGTGTACCTGGACGAGCTGGTCGCCTTCCTCGTGCGCCGGTACGGTACGGCCGCGAGCGGGTCCGGCGTCCGCTTCTACAGCCTGGACAACGAGCCGGCCCTCTGGCCCTTTACTCACGTCCGCATCCACCCCGAACGGCTCGGCGCCGCCGAACTCGTCGACCGGTCCGTCGCGGTCGCGTCGGCCGTCAAGGACGTGGACCCCGACGCCGAGATCCTGGGGCCGGCGCTCTACGGCTTCGGGGCCTACCTGAACCTGCAGGATGCCCCCGACTGGGCGCAGGCGGGGCAGGGGGCGACGTGGTTTATCGACTATTATCTGGAGCAGATGCGCCTCGCCGAGCAAAGCCAGGGCCGCCGGCTGCTCGATGTGCTCGACGTACACTGGTACCCCGAGGCGCAGGGCAGCAGCCGGATCACCGGCGACGGCGTCTCGAACGCCGACGTCGAGGCGCGCGTGCAGGCCCCGCGTACGTTGTGGGACCTCTCGTACGTCGAAACGAGCTGGATCGCCGACTGCTGCGGCGCCTTCCTGCCGATCCTGCCCCGGCTGCGATCCGCCATCGCCGCGCACTACCCCGGGACGAAGCTGGCGGTTACCGAATACGACTACGGTGCCGGCCACACGATCTCCGGCGGACTGGCCCAGGCGGACGTGCTCGGCGCGTTCGGGAAATACGGCGTCTACCTGGCGACGCGCTGGGGGATCGAGGCGAACGACGTCTTCGCCGCCGCCGCGTTCAAGCTGTATCGCAACTACGACGACGTAGGCGGCCATTTCGGCGACACGAGCGTTTTCGCCGAGGCCGGCGACCGGGGGCGGCTGTCGGTCTACGCCGCGATCGAGGGGACCGAGACGTCGCGGCTGCACGTGGTGCTGATCAACAAAAGCCGCGACGGCGCCGTCGGGACGAACTTCGCCATCACGAGCGATGCCGCCTACGCCGGCGCGGAAGTCTGGGGATTCGACAGCCGCAACGCGTTCGTGATCCGGAAGGACGACGTGGCGGATATCGCCGGCAACGCCTTCCGGTTTGTCATCGAGCCGATGCAGGCCGTGCATCTCGTGCTGGAATAGCGCCGGCGCATCCCGTATGTTGCGGGAAGGGGGGATGCCTTTCGTGTCGCCCCTTCACGACACATCAGCAACCGGGAACGATGACGTCTGCTGTTACCGACCGTATGGAGGGGCTGCTGGCGCGCTGGGGGATGGATGACGATCCGCGCGCCGGCTTTCTGCGCTGCTACCGGCTGATGACGGGCAACATGCTCGCCGCGCTCGAGGACGGGACCTTCGGCGACCCGGTCTGGGTTCGCGTCCTCCTCGAGCGGTTCGCGGCCTACTATTTCGATGCGCTGGATGCCTACGATACGCGCCCCACGGCGACGCCGGAGGTCTGGCGATTCGCGCACGAATGTACGATGGCCAACCGCCTCTTCGTTGTGCAGCGGCTGCTGCTGGGCATCAACGCGCACATCAACTACGACCTGGTGCTGACGCTCGTCGATGTGCTGCGCGACGAGTGGACCGATGCGCCGGCCGGCCTCCGCGAACGCCGCTACGCCGATCATTGCGCCGTGAACCGCGTGATCGGCCGCTCGATCGATGTGGTGCAGGATACGATCATCGAACCGGAAGAACCGCTGATGCAGCTGGTAGACGTGCTGATGGGGCCGGCGGACGAATGGATGCTCTCGCGGCTCATCGCCGCATGGCGGGAGGACGTGTGGCGGCAGGCCGTGCGCATGCTGGATGCCGGCGATGACGCGGATTGCGAGCAGATCCGCCGCGCACTGGAAGCCGCGACCCTGCGCCGGGCGCACCGCATCCTGCGCTACGCGGGGTGAGGGATGGATGGGGGATGGGGGGTGCAGGATGTAGGATGGGGGATGCAGGATGCAAGATGCTGGATGGGGGATGGGGGATGCAGGATGTTGGATGCAGGATGTCTGTCGAAGACTTGTGTTTTTGACCAAATTATCCTGCATCCCGCATCTTGCATCCCCCATCCTGCATCCCATCCCCAATTCGAATCGCCCTGGCAGCAAGATGCGCTATTTCGCCAGGGTCAGCGTCCGGCTCGTCTCGAACGTTTCGCCCATCACCCGCAGCACATAGCGTCCGCTCGCGAGGCGCCCGGCGTCGAACGAGAAGACGTGCTCCTCGTTCGCGCCGAGCACACCGTCCTGTATCATGGCGACAGAACGGCCGAGTAGGTCGAAGACCTCGATGTGAACGCGCTGTGATTCAGCCAGGGTAAGCTGAAAGGCTGTTGTTGGGTTGAACGGGTTCGGGTAAATGCCGGAGAGCATATAGCCTTCGGGGGAGACGCCGGCGGCGGCGCGGGACGTTTCGGGTGCGGACGGGTAGTGCGCCCGCACGTCGAAGATGCCCAGCAGGAAGTGGTCGCCGGCGGTGACGGGGGTGCCGGGGATCGGCAGAATCGGCACGCCCGGGTTGATGCCGTGGGTCTGATCGTCAACATGGACGACGACGGCCAGGAAGGCGACCGGGAGCGGGCTTCGCACCAGCATCGGCCGGCCGTCGGCATCCAGTTTCTGAAACCCGGTTTCCAGGTCGAACACGCGAAGGAACGAGGCGCCCACCGATTGCACGGCCGGCGTGGGCGAGCAGCACAGGGGCTGCTCGACGCCGCTGCCAGCGGGCGCGTCGGTCTGGTTCGTGATCACGAGATCGTTCCGCAGCGGGCCTTCGCCCGGCAGCAACGGGTTGTAATCCAGCACCACGACGAGCCGCGCCTTGCCGTTGGGCAGGAGCTGAAACTCGTTGGGCTCGGGGCCGAGCCCTTCGGTGAACCCCGCATAGGTCGGCGCGAGCGGCGCGGAGACGCCGGCGATGGCCGGAAGTCCGGGCCCGATCGGCGCGAACAGGGGGTGCGGCGCCGGGCCGCCGGGGAAGTAATAGGACGTCCACACCGTCAGCGACAGGTCGGGCGCCAGCCCTTCGAGATCGACCGTCACCTTGGTCGTCCCGTCGGCCCGGACGTGGAAGCGCGCCGTGCCCGTGGGGTTCGGGGAGACGAAACGCGTATCGACGCCGACCGGCAGGATGCAGGGCGGGGGCGGCCCGATGCCCGGTACGCCGCCGGGTGCCGGCGGAGGCGGGAAACACGTCATTTCGACAGAAAATTGCCGGCCACCGCCCTGCTGGGCGAGGACCGGAACCGCGCCGATGACGGTGAGCGTGAGGGCAATGAGAAGTCCGGCGCGTCGGTGACGCGCTTGAAGGGGTCTGAACATAACGATTGGGGGTAGATTGGGGTATGTAACGGATGTGTCGGCCGGGAAGGATGCGGTGCATCGGTCGGCTCTGCGGTATTTAATGAGCTGCTTACTTATAAGAAAGTGCATCCGCAAATTACACCAGAATTGAGGGTGACGAAATAGAGGAAAGCCGCCAATTCATTACCGGCAGTATGTCCGGCAACGCGCTGGAAATCCCTGTCAGGGGGATGCGCCATTTCGTCGCGTCGGCGCCATCTTCTTTTCGTCGACCGGCCCTTTTTTCGCCGATATATCGTATTATCAAGGGCATATTGCATGCTCTGATCGCCTTTCGTACTGGACGGCAAGCCCATTGGCGAGGCTTAATTCGATGGACTCATCTGACTGGACCCGGCTCGAACAGGTCTTCGAGAAAGCTCTTGCGCTCGAGGGGCAGGAGCAGGCGAGCTACCTGGATCAGGCCTGTGCCGGCGACGACGCGATGCGCGCCGAACTCGACGGCATGCTCAAGGCCTACGAGGCGGCTCCGGGATACTTCGATAGCATGCGCCGGCACGTCCCCGGGCAACAGGGTCCGACGCGCCCCTCCGCACCCGCCGCATTGCGCCACGGCGTCCTCCAGCCGGGGGAACGGGTGAACCAGTACGAGATCGAGCGGGAGCTCGGCGCCGGCGGGATGGGGGTGGTGTACCTCGCCCGGGATACCCGGCTCAATCGGCTCGCCGCGCTCAAGTTTCTCCCCACGATACGCCGCGGCGACCAGGAGTTGTCGCGCCGCTTCTTGCAGGAAGCGCAGGCGGCGTCGCTGCTCGATCATCCCAATATCTGCACGATCTTCGAGTTCAACGAAACCGAGGAAGGGATACATTTTATCGCGATGGGCTACTACGAGGGTGAAACCCTCAAGGCGCGGATGAAGCGCGACCTGCCGTATCCCGAAGCGATCGACTTCGCCCGGCAGATGCTCCGCGGTCTGGCGCACGCCCACGAACACGGGATCGTCCATCGGGACATCAAACCGGATAACCTGTTTCTCACGGCCGTCGGCGCCGTGAAAATCCTGGACTTCGGGCTGGCGAAGATGCAGGGCGTCGATCTGACGCGCACGGGCATGACGATGGGGACGGTGGCGTACATGTGCCCGGAGCAGGCCCGGGGCGGAAGCGTCGATCACCGGTCGGACATCTGGTCCGCCGGCGTCGTGCTCTACGAGATGGTTGCCGGGGCGCGTCCGTTCGCCGGCGACTACGACCAGGCCGTCATCTACAGCATCCTCAACGAAGACCCCGAGCCCCCGAGCGCGCACCGGCCCGACCTGCCCGCCGGGCTGGACGCCATCGTCCTGCGCTGCCTTGAGAAGGAGCCGGATCGGCGTTTCGCGCGGGCGCAGGACGTGCTCGATGCGCTCGACGCGCTGGATCGGGGCGAGCCCGCCGCACCGCCTTTGTCGACGGCCGAGCGTCCTGCCGCGCCGCCGACACGCCGGCTCCGCGTGACGCCCCTGCAGGGAGCGGCCGTTCTGCTGCTGGCAGCCCTCGTCGGCATCGGGTTCTGGCTCTGGGCCCGGCCGGCGCGCCCCGCCCTGGGATCGGATGAGGTGCGGCTGGCCGTGCTGCCGTTTTCGGCGGTCGGCGTCGACTCGGCCCTGGTCAACGGTCTCGCCTACACCATCACGGGCAAGCTGACGCTGATGGAGCGCTACCGCGGCCGGCTCGCCGTCGTGTCGCCGAGCGAGGTGCAGGCCGAGCGGGTGCGTTCGGCCTCGGCCGCCGCCGAGCGGCTCAACGCCAACCTCGTGCTGAGCGGCAGCGTGCAGCAGCGCGGGAGGGGGATCCAGCTCGTGCTCCAGTTCATCGACACGGGCACCAACGCGATCGTCAATTCCAGGGTGATCGATGTGGCGCCCGAGCAGATGGGCGGTCTCGAGGAGCGCATCGTGGAAAACCTCGCGGAACTGCTTGATGTGAAGCTGAACATGGAGACGACCCAGTTCCTCACCGCGGGGTTCTCGAGTGACGCGGAGGCCTATCGCGATTACACGCGGGCGCGCGGCTACCTGCAGGCGTACGAAGACGAGACCAACCTCGACGCCGCCATCAGTCTGTTTGGTCTGGCGCTCAAGGAGGATTCCGGCTTCGTGCTGGCCTACGCCGGCCTGGCCGAAGCCTATGTGCTGAAGTACGAGCTGGACAAGAACAGCGCCTGGATGGATCGGGCGGTCTCGCTGGGCCGGCAGGCCGTGGCGCACGACGACGACCTCGGAGCCGTCCGCCTCACCATGGGGATGATCTATCTGAATACAGGCGACTATACCGAGGCGGAACGCCAGTTCCTGCGCGCGTACGTGCTCGACGGCGAGAACGTCGAGGCGCAGTACCAGCTGGGGCGCGTCTACCGCTCGATGGCCGAATACGACAAGGCCGAGGAGTTTTACCTGAAGGCGATCGAGCGCCGGCCGGATAACTGGCAATATTATCTCGCGCTGGGCAACCTCTATCACGAGATGGGGCGGCACGCCGACGCCATCCCCATGTACCAGCACGTGATCGACCTCCGCCCCACCAACCCCTGGGGGTACAACAACATGGCCGTGCAGTACCAGCGGCTGGGCCGGCTCGATGAGGCGGTGCCCCTGTACGAAAAAGCGGCGGAAGTGAACCCCAACGCCGTGTCCGCCCGCGCGCTGGCCCTGAACAACCTCGGCGGCATCGCCTACACCCGCGACGCCTTCGCCGAGGCGGCCGCCTACTACGAGCGTTCGGTGGCGTTGCAGAATGCCCAGCTCGACTCGTGGGATCAGCTCGGCAACGCCTACCACTGGCTCGGCGAACCGGAGAGGGCGCGCCGCGCCTGGGATTCGACCGAGGCGCTGACCCGGCGCCGGCTGGAGATCAACCCGCTGGACGAGGGCGCGCTGCGGTCGGGGCTCGAGGCGGCGGCCAAGCGGGGCGACCGCGCCGCGATGGGGGGCTACATCGCGCGCATCGAAGCCATGAAGCCGGTCTCCGGCGAGCTGCTGGTTTCGATCGGCATTGCCTATGAGATTGTCGGCCGCAGGGCCGATGCCCTGCGGTATCTCCGCCAAGGATTCGAGGCCGGGTACGACCCCGATCGGCTTGAAGCGTCGGCGTGGATGGACGAGCTTCGCGCGGCGCCGGCCTACGGGGACCTCATCGCGGGGTTGAGCGCGCCTCCGGGCTGACCCTGTCAGGGGGTGTTATTGTCCCCCGACGTTGCCGCCCCCCTCGCCGCCCGTCGTGCCGCGCGCTCCGCACTCGGCTTCGATGTCGCCGGCGATGCTCGTGAAGGAAAACGCGCCCGAAGCACCGGGCTGGACGGTCGTCTCAACGCTGGTCCCGGCCGGAATGGCGATGCGCTCGCTGCCAAAGATCGTTTCGGGATCCATGCAGAGTACGATGTCTTCGCTGCCCGCCTCGAAGACGACGGTGTCGCCGGGCTGAATGGCGAAAGAGGCCGGCGTCGGGTTGCCGTTGCTGTCGAAAAGGATGTTGATCGTGGCCATAGGTGGGTGGCTGTTGGTTCCTGGTGGGGATGCTCTAGATGCATACAACGATGGGGAGGCTCCTGGCTCATCCGGCGCCATGCCCTTCGGACGCTGCAGTATACGCAATATGAAAAAAACAAAAGGGGCGCGAACGATACGTCGCGCCCCTTTTGCGTGCGGTTGCCGCGGTTCGTGATGCCGGACGCCGGCGTTATTTCAGCAGCGACATCTGCCGGACGACGGCGTGAGACGGCGTCTCAAGGCGGTAGTAGTAGAGGCCGCTGGCGAAGCCGGTGGCGTCGAATGTCACCTCATGGCGGCCGGCCGGCAGTTCTCCGGATGCCAGGGTGGCGACGGTCCGCCCGATCGCGTCGAACACCGTCAGGCGCACCTGCGCCGTTTCAGGCAGGCTAAAGGCGATGGTCGTCGTCGGGTTGAACGGATTCGGGTAGTTCGCCTCGAGGTCGAACGCGGTCGGCGTTTCGGCTGCGACATGGAGCGTGGCTTCGGCGTCGGCATCCATGCTGCTGGCGGTCTCGGCTTTCGACCGGCTCAGGAGCAGCAACTGTCCGCCCTGCACCAGGTTGTTCTCCGCGATGCGGCCGTCGGACAGGCTGTGGGCCTGTACGTCGAGCGCGAGGAGGCGCTCGCCTTTCGCGGTCTTGAACAGCGACGTCACGTCGAGAATGCCGCTGGTTTCCCAGTTGCCGATATCCGTCGGATCGGTGTCGGTCTGATCGGCCGGTACATGGGCACGATCGACCTGCGCGATCCGGCGCAGCTTGCCGGTCTTGGGGTTGATCTCCCAGATGGACGCCTCCATGCCGCTCGTGCCACCGAACACGCCGATGCTCGTCGAGCGGTCCTCCTGGGCATAGATGAGCCCGTTGTCGGCCCAGTCGAGGTTGTCCGGGCTGCGAAGGCCGAAATCGGGGCCGGCGAACTGGCCGGCGCCGGCGTCGTCGCCGTCGTAGAGGATTTCGATGGTCGCCGCGAGCGCGCGGACGTCGATGTCGACGCGGTACAACGTGCCCCAGTCATCCGACGGGAAGAGGCTGCCGCGGCCCGTCGAGGCAAACACGAATTCGGAGCCGTTGCGGGGATTCGTAGCGAGGTCCTCGGGACGGGAGAACCGGAAAGCGCCAACGGCCGCCGCCAGTTCGTCCTGCTTTTCCTGCGTTGCGAACCCCTGTTCGTCGTACCCGTTCATGCCGGCCTGGCTGGCATCGTAGTGGTCGATCTGGACGAATTTGCCCGACCGGTAGGTGCCGGTGCCGTTGAACGCTTCCGGGCTCGTGTCGCCACTGTCGGCCACCCAGACATAGAGCTTGCCGAAGGCGAGGCCGTTGCGATCGAGGAAGCTGCCGTCGCCGACCGCGTTTTTGCGGCCGAGATAGAGGATGAGCGGGGCGCCGCCGCGGTCATCGCCGGCCAGGATCGCCACGATGTTCTTGTTGCCGCTCTCCACCATCGTCAGGTTTTCCCACGCGGCCCGGCCGAGCCAGGGCGCGGCGTAGAGGACGCCGGAGTGCACGTCGAGCGCGAATTCCTGGCCACCGTCGGTTTCCTCGCCAGTGAAATAGATGTCATCCACGAGGTTATACGATCCTGCCGTGAAGAGCCCGCTCGAGCAGAGGCGCCGCAATCCCTCGTCGGAATCGTTACCTGGCCAGATCTGCGCACCCGACGTCACCGGCACGCCGGCGCGGTCGATGATCGTGTGGTATCCCGCGCCAGCTGCCAGGACGTGGCGCGTGTTGGCGTCGATATCGAAATAGGTGACCCGGCCTCCCTTGAGCGACGTGCCGTTCGCGAGCGTATAGGGATAGCCGGCGCCTTCACCGAGTTCATTGTTCACAAAAAAACGGACGACATCGGGGCTTACCTTGATCGCGCCGATGCCGTCGAAAATACCGGTCGGCGTAAACCCGCCGAGGCTTTCGCCGACGGTGAAGAGGGGTTGTGCGTTCCAGCCGCGATCGGTGGCCGGCGTGTCGCCGGTGATCTGGGCCGGTTCGGGGGTTACGAATTGCGCGTACGTCATCGACGGTGCGCAGAGCATGAGCGCGGCGGCAATGCCGCGACGCAGTCTCGTCAGTTTCATGGTTTCTGCGGTGATTATGGTGTGTGATAGGAGGCGCTGGTTAATCGCGCACAGCCGGCGAAAGCTTGCTGGATGCCGGGGCGCCCGAAACAGGCAAGTGATCCAGGAGAGGTCCGAACCGTACGCGATTCACAACGGAGAGAGGCGACGATTGAAGGGAAGGATATCGAGGCCTCTGCAGCAACATAGATCCCCGCTGTGAAGGCAACGTAACCGTGGTGTTAACCCAGGATTAGGGAGCCGATGGGTACGGGTGGCTCCCCGTCGTCCGCGAAGGGCGCGCGAGTGGGATGACTTTTTGCCTGAATGGCGTGACGCCCCTCCTTATCCACTCCTCCCAAACACGCACAAGACCATGAAGACGGTGCTTCAACGCCTCCTTGCGTTCTCCCTGATTGTCCTTCTGAATGCCGATTCCAGCGCGCAGGCCCCTGAATTCGACATCAAGCCGGGTGAGCGGGCGCCGGCGTTCGAGGTGTTCGATTCCCGCGGGGAGCGCCAGAGCCTCTCGCAGTATGCCGGTTCGTATGTGGTGCTCGAGTGGACAAACCTGTCCTGTTCTGACGTCGATATGCGCTATGAGCTGGGCTATTTGCAGGATCTGCAGAAAACCTATACCGAGCGCGGCGTCGTCTGGCTCTCGGTGATCTCGTCGGCCACCGGCCGGCAGGGGAATGCGCCGCGCGAGCGGATGAACAGCATGCTCCAGAAACGCGGCGCCCGCCAGACGGCCGTCCTGCTCGACGGGGAGGGAGTGATGGGGCGCGCCTATGGCGCCCGGGTTACGCCGCAGGCCTTCGTGATCGACCCCGAGGGCGCCGTCATCTACGCCGGCGCGCTGGACGATCAGCCCAAAGCCAACGAGGATACGCTGCCGAACGCCGTGAACTACGTGGCTCTCGCGCTCGAGGACGCCCTGGCGGGTCGGCCGGTAGCCATCCCGCGCACCGAGCCCTACGGGTGCGACGTCCGGTACGCGCGCCAGAAAGGAAATCGATAGGGACGTACTCGTTCGCCCTGCGCGAGACCGGATCGCGCGAGTCTCAAACAAAGAAAACCCGACCTGCTGGGGACAGGTCGGGCTTTCCTGGAGTATTTAAACCCGCATAGCTAAGACATACGAATAGTAGGTGTTTTGAATAGAAAACGCAATAATTGTATTAATAAGGACAGGGGATCGGCGGGTGTCCGTCGGAATTGAAATCAAAAAAGCGCTTACAGTAAATAAAATAATTTTTGCACGGTTTGTTCGTTTCACGGCACGGGGTTCGGGCCTGCCCGCCTTCCATACGCCTGCCGGTAGTTGGCACCTGATTTGTAGTCCATTTTACCGCCCTCTTAAGTAGCCTGTCGGCTCATCGAAGCCATTCCGCTTATCCGTAGGGGCTCTGTAGCGATCACTGTCAGGTATCCCCCCCACACCTCTTACAGGAACGAGCATGATTAAAACCGATCAGCATTCCCATCTCCGGAATCAGATCATCGCGATGCGCGATGCCTCCATCGGCGCGCTGGAAGCGGCCCGGCGCCGGTATGAAACACTCAAGACACAGACCGAACAAGTAAGTATCAACTACATTTACGGCCGCGCTCCGCGCGCCACGGTGCGTTCGGTCACCGAGCGTTTTCTCGCCGCGGAGACCGCGCTCCACGAAGCCGCCACTCGCGTGCGGGTGAATCAGCAAGCGTTGGACGACCTCGCGAAGCGCAGTCGCCCCCAGGCGACCCTGGCCCACTGAGTTCCGGACATTGTTCGATAGCGAAGCGAGCAGGCACATCCCGTGTCTGCTCGCTTTTTTTATGGCGTTGTATTATGGCCGGGGTCCTGATTTTGCGTACGTCGATCGCGTCGCCGGGGCCACGCGGTCTGAGCAGGTCGATTCGCCTCTCCCGGTCACACGGTCTCCGGAGCGCCCGTCTGCGCCCCCGCGGCGGTTGCATGGGTCGTCCGGTCTTCGTTGATTCATGCGTATAAACCCCAAAAATCACAGAGCGATGTCGAAAAGCCTGTCCAGACTTGTCCCGGCCCTATGGCTGCTTCTGATGGCCGGATGCGAGGCGCCCGGTCCGGCCGCATCGCCGCCGAACATCCTGTTCGCCATCGCCGACGACGTCTCGTTTCCCCATATGGGTGCGTACGGGACGGACTGGGTGCGGACGCCGGCGTTCGACCGGGTGGCGCGAGACGGGCTGCTGTTCATGCGCGCCTATACCCCCAACGCGAAGTGCGCACCGTCTCGTTCGGCGATCCTGACCGGGCGCAATTCGTGGCAGCTGGAGGCGGCGGCCAACCACTGGCCGTACTTCCCTGAAGGGTACGGGACCTATGTCGAAGCCCTCGCGGCGAACGGCTACCACGCGGGGTATACGGCCAAGGGGTGGGCTCCGGGCGTCGCGCGGGACGCGGAGGGGCAGGTGCGCCGGCTGACCGGCACACCCTACAACGAACGCAAACTGACGCCGCCGGCCTCGGGGATCGGCGACATCGACTACGCCGAGAACTTCAGGGCCTTTCTGGACGACCGGCCGGCCGATCAGCCGTTCGTCTTCTGGTACGGCGGGCTGGAGCCGCATCGGGGCTACGAGTTCGGGTCGGGCGAGGCGAAGGGCGGAAAATCGAAGGATGAGATCGATGCCGTGCCGGCGTTCTGGCCGGATATCGATTCGGTGCGGACGGACATGCTGGACTATGCGTTCGAGATCGAACATTTCGACACCCACCTGCAACGGATGCTCGACCTCCTCGATGAGCGGGGAGAGCTGGAAAACACGCTGGTGGTGGTGACGGCGGACAACGGGATGCCGTTTCCGCGCGTCAAGGGGCAGAGCTACGAATTCTCGAACCACTTGCCGCTGGCGATCATGTGGCCCGCCGGCATCCGGCAGACAGGGCGCCGCATCGATACATTTGTGAGCTTTATCGATCTGGCGCCGACGTTCCTCGATGCGGCCGGCGTCGACCTCGCCGGCGCGCCCATGCGGCCCATCCAGGGCAAAAGCCTGATGCCGCTGTTGCGCGACGAGGCGGGCGCTACGCATCGGGATCACGTCCTCATCGGCAAGGAGCGGCACGACATCGGCCGGCCCGGCGACGTCGGGTATCCGATGCGCGGCATCGTGCGCGATGGCTGGCTGTACATCCGGAATTACGCGCCGGATCGCTGGCCGGCGGGGAATCCGGAGACGGGCTATCTCAACTGCGACGGCAGTCCTACCAAGACGGTGTGTCTCGACCGCCGCCGCGCGCCGGACGAGGCGCGCTACTGGCAATGGTCGTTCGGCTTTCGCCCCGGGGAGGAGTTATACGATATCGCCAACGACCCCGAGTGCCTGTCGAACCGCGCCGACGACCCGTCCGTGGCGGCGCTCAAATCCGAGCTGGAAACCCTGCTGGTCGCGGAGCTTACCGCCGAGGGCGATCCCCGTATGCGCGGCGAGGGGGCTGTTTTCGACGCGTATCCCTACGCCGACGAGAAGCATCAGCATTTTTACGAGCGCTACCGGGCGGGCGAGCCGCTGGAAGCGGGCTGGGTGAATGCATCCGATTTCGAAGCGATCGACTGAGTGCGCCGGCGCGTCAGGGCCATCGCATGCTCTTCAAACGTGAGCATCTCCCGGTCTGGGAGTATGGGGGTATGGGAGGTTTTGCGGTAAAAATGCCCCCATGCACCCAAATTCCCATACGCTCCTCATGGCCACGGCAAGAATGCGATTCCCCTGGCCGGCGCGTGCGTAATGCGTGCATTCCGGTAAAATGGCGTACCTTGCCGCCCTGACCGCCCCTATCCTTCCGCCTCTGACCGTTATGCTACGCAACGCAATCGCCTCGCTGGTGGTGCTGGTCCTCGCGGCCGGCTGCCAGCCCCCGGCGCCTTCCGATCCCTTCGCCGGCGAGTGGATCGATCTTTCATACGCCTTCTCGGACGAAACACTGTACTGGCCGACGGCCGAACCCTTTCGCATCGACACCGTCAGCGCCGGGGTGACGGAGGCCGGTTTTTATTATTCGGCGTTCGCGATCTCGACTGCCGAACACGGCGGGACGCACCTCGACGCCCCGGTGCATTTTGCGGAGGGCAAGCAGTCTACCGAGCAGATCCCGCTCAAGCACACGATCGGGCCGGCGTTTGTGATCGACGTGTCGGACAAGGCGCTGGCGGACCGCGACTACCAGATCGGGGTGGACGACGTGACGGCGTGGGAGGCGCGCCATGGCCAGCTGCCCGATAAGGCCATCCTCCTGTTCCGCACCGGGTACGGCCGGTACTGGCCGGATGCGCAGCAGTACATGGGCACGACCCTTCGCGGGGCGGAGGGCGTGGCGAACCTGCACTTCCCCGGCATCCATCCCGAGACGGCGCGCTGGCTCCTCGCCAACCGGTACATCCACGCCGTGGGCATCGATACGCCGAGCATCGATTTCGGGCAATCGACGCTTTTTGAGACGCATCAGACGCTGTTTGCGGAGAATGTGGCCGCCTTTGAGAATGTGGCGAACCTGGATCAGCTGCCGGAGGTCGGGGCGTTTGTCGTGGCGCTGCCGATGAAGATCAAGGGTGGCAGCGGCGGGCCGCTGCGCATCGTGGCGCACGTGCCGGCCGGCGAGTGAGCCGGCGTCAGGCGGCCGAGGCGACCGGCTCCTCTTCCTTGCGGTGCGAATCCTTGCGCGAGAACGGGATCTCCTTGCGACTCACGGCGCCGCCCGAGATGATGAAGGCCATCGCCTCGTCCACCGTCCAGTCCGTCGGCGTAAGCAGCTCGACGGGAACGACCTCGAGATAGCCCGAGGTCGGGTTGGGGGTGGTAGGCACATACACCGCGGCCAGTTCGCGGCCTGTGTGCTTGTCGCGCAGGGTTCGGGTGACGAGGCCGACCGATTTCATCTCCGAGTGCGGGAAATCGATGAGTACGACGCGCTGGGTGCTGCCGGGTTTGGTCTGGAGCAGGTCGAGCAGCTGGCGCGTGGAGCCGTAGATGGTGTTGACGAGCGGGATGCGCGTGATGAACTTCTCGAAGAGGGCGATGAGGCGCTGCCCGATGACGCGGCGGGCCAGGGCGCCGACGAAGAGGATGAGCAGGATCGTCCCGAACAGGGCGACCAGGGTCATGATGGCGGGTTCGTTGAGCCAGGAGAACAGGTCGGGGTGAGACTCCGCGATCACGTTGAGGATCGGCTCCACGAGCGGCTTGCTCACGTCGGACAGGACGCCGAAGACGAACTTGAACACGATCCAAACGAGCCACATCGGCAACAGGGTGAGCAGGCCGGTGAGGAAGAAGTTGCGAAGTCGTTTCATCGAGTTTTCGGGCTGCCTGCCCGAGACCCGAAGGGTTTTGAAAACCCTTTGGGTCTGCGGCGACAGGTTGGTACGTTCATGTAACGAACTAGACACCTGACGGATGAAAAATGTACCGTCTCCATTCAATTTTTTCAGACACTTCACATCCGGTGGCGGTCTGAAAGTCCCAATACAATGCCAAACTCGCCCCATCCAGTACCGGGTATCGACCGTTCAGACACGTTTCCGCAGGCTACGCGCCCATTCCGTCAAGTTTGATCCTCACGGCCTCCGGTTCTTGGCAATCACCAATCTATCATTTATGTTCGACTGACCCACCAGAGCCGGCGCCCACCGGTTTCCTCGTTGTCCTCATCAGGAGCAATCTGTATTCGAATGGCTACATCCTCCGTCGCCGAGCGGCTCGACGCGCTCTACGAATTCGACCGCGAGCCGGTATCCGAAGGCCGTCTCCAGGGCGCATCCAGTTTTATCGGCATTTATGCCGGGGAGCATGTGGCCGGCACGGAATTCGTCATCGGCCCCCTGTTTGTCGCGCACGGGGTGGCCGCCGGCGACCTCTTTCTCGGCCTGCTGGTGGGCAACCTGCTCGCCGTGCTCAGCTGGGCCTTCATCACGGCGCCCATCGCCACGCGCACCCGGCTGAATCTGTACTGGCAGCTGCGCAAGATTGCCGGCCCGTATCTGCTCTTCGCCTACAACATCGTGAATGCGCTGATGTTTTGCTTCCTGGCGGGGTCGATGATTTCGGTGGCCGCGACGGCCGTCGGGCTGCCGTTCGGGATGGACATGCCGAGCCTGACCGACGTCTACCCCAACTCGGCCGGCTGGGTCGTCGTCGTGCTGCTGGTGGGAACGGTCGTGACGGCGCTGGCGATCCTGGGGTTTGAAAAAATCGCCACCTTCTCGAAGATCGCCGCCCCCTGGATGTTTCTCGTCTTCGTCGCCGCCGGCGTGGCGGTGCTCCCGCAGCTCGGCGTGCATTCCCCGGGCGAATTCTGGCAGGTGGCGCAGACCAAGATCTGGACGGGCGTGCCGCAGGAAGGCCGCGTGCACTTCACGTTCTGGCATGTGATGTTCTTCGCCTGGTTCGCCAACATGGCCATGCACATCGGCATGGCGGACATGACGCTGCTCCGGTACGCCAAATCCTGGAAATACGGATTCTTCAGCGCGTTCGGCATGTACCTGGGCCACTACGTCGCGTGGATCGCGTCGGGCATCCTGGTCGCCCTCGCGATTCAGAACGGCAGCGAGATCACCCCCGGTCCGATCGCGTTCCTCGGCGCCGGCATCGCCGGCGCGATCTGCGTCATCATCGCCGGGTGGACGACGGCGAACCCGACCATCTACCGGGCTGGCCTCGCGCTTCAGACGATCTCGCCGAACTGGGAGCGGTGGAAGGTCACGCTCGCGGTCGGCGGCATCACCACCATCGCGGCGCTGTTCCCGGCGCTGATGATGCAACTGCTCGACTTCGTCGCCCTCTACGGCCTGCTCCTCATGCCGATGGGCGCGGTCATCTTCGCCGACTTCTGGCTCCTGCCCTGGCTCGGGTTGCAGTCCAACTTCGCGGAATGGAAAGGGCTCTCGTTCAGCTGGCCGGCAGCGCTCAGCTGGGGCGTCACCCTGCTCATCTGCTTCCTGCTCCCGATCGAGATCTTCTTCAAGGGCCTGCCGGGGTGGTTTATCGCCACGATCATCTACATCGGCCTGAGCCGGGTGCAGCAGAAGCGTACATCGAACAACACGATCCAACAAACGGTATGAAAGGCATAGCAAAAATCGTATCGGCGGTCGGGCTCGGGTTGACGGTCGTGCCGGCGTTCCTCGTCTTCGGCGGCTCGATGTCCATCGAGCAGCACACGACCCTGATGCTGATCGGCACGGTGCTCTGGTTTGGCAGCGCGCCGATCTGGATGACTGAGAAAAAGGGGTGACCCATGTTGCATGCAGATTTTATTGCGCGGCAGAACGCCGGCCTGCAGGTCGGCCATGATGCCGACATCCGGTATCTCGGCGACCAACTCGCGCGCCAGGGCGTGAGCCTGGACGCCATCATCGAGGCGGTACAACACTTCGAGGTCGCGATCCCGTCGTGGGCGCTCGGCACCGGCGGCACGCGCTTCGGCCGCTTTCCCGGCATCGGCGAGCCGCGCGACATCTACGAGAAGATGGAGGACATCGCGCTGATCCACCAGCTGATGCGATCCTGCTCGAAGGTGTCGCTCCACATCCCGTGGGACGAGCCGGAGGACCCGGCGGCCCTCAAGGCCCACGCCGACGCGCTCGGGCTGGGCTTCGACGCGGTGAACTCGAACACCTTCCAGGATCAGGCCGGCCAGGAACACAGCTACAAGTTCGGCTCGCTCTGCCACACGAGCGCCGACGTCCGCCGCCAGGCGATCGATCATCACCTGCACGTCATCGACGTCGGCAAGACGCTGGGGTCGGACGCGATCACCGTCTGGCTGGCCGACGGGAGCAACTTCCCGGGGCAATCGAGCCTCCGGAAGAGCTTCGACCGCACGCTCACCAGCCTCCACGCGATCTACGCACACCTTCCCGCCGACTGGCGGATCTTTACCGAACACAAACCCTACGAGCCGGCTTTTTATTCGACCGTCGTGCAGGACTGGGGTTCGTCCTACCTCCTCGCGTCGGCGCTCGGCGAGCGGGCGTTCTGTCTGGTGGATCTGGGGCACCATCTGCCCAATGCGAACATC
Source organism: Rhodothermales bacterium (assembly GCA_041391505.1). Taxonomy (NCBI): domain Bacteria; kingdom Pseudomonadati; phylum Rhodothermota; class Rhodothermia; order Rhodothermales; species Rhodothermales bacterium. The sequence continues at coordinate 180,393 of JAWKNW010000002.1, read as the reverse complement.
GAGCAGATCGTCGCGCGGCTGATCGGGGCCGGCAAGCTGGGCGGCTTCCACTTCAACGACTCCAAGTACGGCGACGACGACCTGACGACGGGCTCCATCCGGCCCTACCAGCTCTTCCTGGTCTTCAACGAACTCGTGGATGCGGCGCACGACCGGGTGCCGAACTTCCGGCCGGCGTACATGCTCGACCAGAGCCACAACCTCAAGGATCCGATCGAGGCGCTCCTGCAGAGCGTGCAGGAGCTCCAGCGCGCCTATGCCAAGGCGCTCCTCGTGGACCGCGAGGCGCTGGCGGCCTATCAGGACGCCAACGACGTCCTGATGGCCGAAATGACGCTGAAGACCGCGTTCGAAACGGATGTGCGCCCGCTGATCGCCGAGGCGCGCCGGCGCGCCGGCGGAGCCATCGATCCGCTGCTCGCCTTCCGGCATTCCGGGTACCGTGAGGCGGTCGCGGAATCGCGTCACAGCGCGGCCTATGTGCCGCCCCAGAGTCTGTGACGGCGTGAGGATGCATGCCGCGTAGCGCCCGATCATGATGCCTCAGGCCCTTTCGTCCGTCTCCTCGAAACGCGCGCTCCCCGCCTATCTCGCATTCGACCTCGGCGCGTCGAGCAGTCGGGCCCTGCTGGGTATCTGGGACGGGGAGCGGATGCATCTGGAAGAGGTGCACCGGTTTGTCACGCCGATCGTCGAGGAAGGCGAGCGGCTGTACTGGGATCTGGATACCATCGAACGCGAACTCGAAGCCGGCTTCCGCACCGCGCGGGACGCCACCGATGCGCTGCGCTCGGTCTCCGTCGATGCCTGGGGCGTGGATTATGTGCCGCTGGATGCGGACGACCGGCCGCTGCGCCGGCCGTTCTGCTACCGCGACACGCGCACCCACGGGATGATGGATCGCGCCTTCGGGGTCGTGCCGGCGGCGGAGATCTACCGGCAGACGGGCATCCAGTTTTTGCCCTTCAATACCCTCTACCAGGTGCTGGCCGATCAGGCCTCCGATCCCGAGGCGCTGCGCCGCGTGCATCGGCACGCGTTTCTGGCGGATTATCTCCACTACCGGCTTTGCGGTGTTCTCAAGACGGAAATCTCGATCGCGAGCACCAGCCAGATGATGGAGGCCGGCCGTCCGCGATGGGCCCGGCCCCTGATGGACGCCTTCGGGCTCGACGCGCGGCAGTGGACGGAGATCGTCCCGTCGGGGACCGTGCTCGGACCCCTGCATGCGGACCCGGGCGTGCAGGTCGTGGCCACCTGTTCGCACGACACCGGATGCGCCGTCGCCGCCGCGCCCGCCACGCCGGCATCCGGGCATTGGGCCTACATCAGCTGCGGCACCTGGTCGCTCCTCGGCGTCGAGCGGACGGCGCCGCTCGTGACGGAAGCGGCCCGGCGTGCGGGCTACACGCATGAGGCCGGCGTCGATGGCACCATCCGATTCCTGAAAAACCTGACCGGACTCTGGTCGCTCCAGGAGTGCATGCGCGAATGGAACGAGGCGGGGCAGGCGCTGAGCTGGGCGGCGCTGATCGAGGAAGCCCGCGCGGCCGGACCGGCGCCGGCGCTCATCACGCTCGAGGACGACCGGTTCCTGGCGCGGGGCGGCATGGAGGCGCGCCTGCGCGGCTGGCTGACCGAACGCGGCCTGCCCGACCCGGCTTCGCGCGGCGTCCTCGCCCGCATCGTGCTGGAAAGCATCGCCGACAGCTATCGGCGCGCGCTGCTCGACCTGGAGGACGTGCTGGGCGAAACTATCGACACGATTCATCTGTTCGGTGGTGGATCGCAAAACGACTTGCTGTGCGCCTGCACCGCGGCTGCGTGTGGCCGGCGCGTCGTCGCCGGCCCCGCCGAGGCGACCGCGCTGGGCAACCTGCTCATCCAGGCGCGCGCCATGGGCGACCTGCCGGCGGACCTCAGCCTCCACGAAGCGGCTGCGCGGTCCTCCGACCTCGCCACGTACGGGCAGACGGCTGCCCGCTCCCCGAAATCCTGACTTGCTCCCGTACGGGCGGACGGCCGTCCGCCCTTCAGACGATATGAACTTGAAACACGTGCAAAACCTCTGGGACGACGCCGTTGCGAATCGTCTCGACCCTGTCGAACGCCTCGTCTATCGCTCCAACCTGCTCGGCCAAGATTGGCGGATCACAAACACCGGCGGCGGCAATACCTCCGCCAAACTGGCCGAAACGGACCCCATGACCGGCGAGACGGTCGAGGTCCTTTGGGTGAAAGGGTCGGGCGGCGACCTGCGCACGTCGAAGCGGGAAAACTTTGCGTCGCTGTATCAGGATCGGCTGATTGCCCTCCAGGACGTGTACGCCGGCATGACCCCCCGCGGCCCCAAAACGCCGGCGGAAGACGCCATGGTGGACATGTACCGCCATTGCACGTTCAACCTGAACCCCCGCGCCTCGTCGATCGATACGCCGCTGCACAGCTTCGTGCCGTTCAAGCATGTCGACCACACCCACCCGGTGGCGTGCATCGCGCTGGCGACCGCCCAGAACGGGCCGGCGCTCACGCGCGAGGTGTACGGCGACGACGTGATCTGGGTCGACTGGCAGCGCCCCGGTTTTGAACTCGGGCTCACCCTGCAGGAGGTATGCCGCGCGCATCCGAGCGCACGGGGCGTCATGCTGGGCGGCCACGGCCTCATCAACTGGGCGGACGACGACAAGGCGTGTTACCTGCTCAGCCTCGAACTGATCGACAAGGCGGCGGCGTTTCTCGCCGCGCGCGACAACGGCCAGGCGGTGTTCGGCGGCGCGAAATTCAAGCCGATGGCGGATGCCGATCGCGAGGAGATCCTCGCCGGCCTGCTGCCGTGGCTCCGTGGCCGGCTCGCGCAGGAGCACCGCATGATCGCCACCGTCGAGGCCGATCCGGCCGTGCTCGATTTTGTCAACGCCGTCGGCGCCCCCCGCCTCGCCGAACTCGGCACCTCGTGCCCGGACCACTTCCTGCGCACCAAGATCAAGCCGATGTACATCGACTGGGACCCCGCCAGCGAGTCGGTCGATGCGCTCAAGCAGAAACTCGTAGACGGCATCGCCGCCTACCAGAATGACTACGCGGCCTATTACAACGCCTGCAAACGCCCCGATTCGCCGGCGATGCGCGGCGGCAGCCCGACGGTCGTGCTCATCCCGGGCCTGGGCATGGTCGCGTGGGGCAAGACCAAAAGCGAATCCCGCGTCACGGCCGAGTTCTACAAGTGCGCCGTCGAGGTCATGCGCGGGGCGGAGGCGGTGGACCGTTACACGGCGCTGCCCCGTCAGGAGGCGTTCGACATCGAGTACTGGGCGCTCGAGGAGGCCAAACTGAAGCGGATGCCGCGCGAGAAGGAGCTGTCGCGCCGGATCGCCGTCGTCTTCGGCGCCGGCAGCGGGATCGGGAAGGAAGTCGCCGGCCGGCTCGTGGCCGAGGGCGCCGTCGTGGCGTCGGTAGATCTGCAGCAGGCGGCCGCCGAACAGACCGCTCTGGACATCCTGGACCGCGTCGGCCTCGGGATCGGCGTGGCCGGCACCGGCATCTCGGGCTGCGGCGACGCGATCGGCGTGGCCGCCGACGCGACCAACCGCGCCTCGGTGGCCGCCGCGCTGCGGCAGACGGTGCTGGCCTACGGCGGCATCGACCTCGTGATCTTTACCGCCGGCCTGTACGTCGCCCCCGACGCGTCGGGGCGGATCCCGGACGAGCTGTGGGCCAAGACCTTCGCCGTCAACACGATGGGCCCGAATATCGCCGCCGAGGAAGCCGCCGGCATCTGGCGGGCGCAGGGGCTGTCCGGCAGCATGGTCATCACCACCAGCGTCAACGCCGTCGTCGCCAAGCGCGGCAGCATCGCCTACGACGCCAGCAAGGCCGCATCGGACCACCTGATCCGCGAGCTCGCGATCGAGCTGGCGCCGCTGGTGCGCGTCAACGGCGTCGCGCCGGCCACGGTCGTCGCCGGCAGCGCCATGTTTCCGCGCGACCGCGTCATCGCCTCCCTGATCAAATACGGGATCGAATGGAGCGACCGCGAGACCACCGAAGCGCTGCGCGACAAGCTCGCGGGCTTCTACAGCCAGCGCACCCTGACCAAAAAAGCCATCACTCCGGCCGACCAGTCGGAGGCCATCTTCCTCCTGGCCAGCGACCGGCTCGCCAAAACCACCGGCCAGATCATCAATGTCGATGGCGGGCTGGCGGATGCCTTCCGGCGGTAACGCCGGAACGGTTTAAGGTTCTATGTTCAAGGTTCAAGGAGACGTCAGATCCTTGAACCTTGAGCCTTAAACATGAAACCATGAACGTAGCCCTCTTCGTGCCCTGCTACATCGACCAGTTTTATCCGGGCGTCGCGATCGCGACGCTGGGATTGCTGGAGCGGCTCGGGTGCACGGTCGCCGTGCCGGAGAACCAGACGTGCTGCGGACAGCCGCTGGCGAATGCCGGCTTCGAGGCGCAGAGCCTCCCCATCATGGAGGGGTTCGCGGACACGTTCGGGCGGTTCGATTATATCGTTTCGCCGTCGGGCAGCTGCGTCCTGCATGTCAAGGAGCATTTTGGCGGCCTGGGCGACGCGGCGATGGTGCAGCGTCTGCACGACCGGACCTACGAGCTGTGCCAGTTTCTGGTGGATGTGCTCCGGGTGGACCGGCTCGATGCGCGCTTTCCGCACCGGGTGGGCATCCATGAAAGCTGTCACGGGCTGCGCGGGCTGCGGCTGGGCAAAAGCTCGGAACGGAACGAGCCGGCCTACAGCAAGCCGCGGCAGCTCCTCGAGATGGTGGAGGGCATCGAACTGGTCGATCTCGACCGATCCGACGAATGCTGCGGGTTCGGCGGCACCTTTGCGGTCAACGAGGAAGCCCTCTCTGTCAAGATGGGGCGCGACCGGCTCAACGATCACGCGCGTCACGGCGTGGAAGTGATCACAGGGACCGACATGTCGTGCCTGATGCACCTGCAGGGTCTCGGCCGGCGCGAGCGTCGCCCGGTCCGCTTCCTGCATGTCGCGGAGATTCTTGCGGGGCAGGTTGCAGGTTCCAGGGTGCAGGTTCCAGGTCCGTAATTGGGAGGCTTGCCTCCATCGATTTGTGCTAATCGATGCCCTTGCATTCATTTTGCATGTTTCATTTTGCCCTGAGCCATCCCTGTGTCCCATTCCGAAGCCGCCGCCCGATTTATCGCCGATGAGGCCCGCACCGACTGGCACGACGAGTCGATCTGGTTCGTTCGCGCGAAGCGGGACCGGGCGAGCCAGAGCGTGCCCGAGTGGGAAGCGCTCCGCGAACGCGCTTCGGAGATCAAGGAGCACACACTGACGAACCTGGACACCTATCTCGAACGATTCGAGGCCCGGGCGGTGGCGAACGGCATCCAGGTGCACTGGGCGCGCGACGCGGCGGAGCACAACCGGATCGTGCTCGACATTCTCCAGCGGCACGGCGTGCAGCGCCTGGTCAAGAGCAAGTCGATGCTCACCGAGGAGTGCCACCTGAATCCGTATCTCGAAGCCGCCGGCCTGGAGGTGGTGGATACCGATCTGGGCGAACGCATCGTGCAGCTGCTCGAGGAGCCCCCGAGCCACATCGTCATGCCGGCGATCCACCTCAAGAAGGAAGACATCGGCGTGCTGTTTCACGAAAGGCTGGGTTCGGAGGCCGGCGCGACCGATCCGAAATACCTCACGGAAGTCGCCCGCCAGCATCTCCGCAGCCGGTTTCTGGGGGCGGAGGCGGCCATCACCGGCGTCAACTTCGCGGTGGCGGAGACGGGCGGGTTCGTCGTATGCACCAACGAGGGCAACGCGGATCTGGGCGTGCACCTGGCGCGCGTGCACATCGCGTGCATGGGCATCGAGAAGCTGATCCCCCGGGCCGAGGACCTCGGCGTGTTTACCCGGCTCCTGGCGCGCAGCGCCACGGGGCAGCACATGACAGTGTACACGTCGCACTTCTCCCGCCCGAGGCCGGGGACCGAGCTGCACGTGGTGCTGGTGGACAACGGCCGCACCGAGCAGCTGAGCCGGCCCGATTTCTGGCGGTCCCTTAAATGCATCCGCTGCGGCGCCTGCCTGAACACCTGCCCCATTTACCGCCGGAGCGGGGGCTACAGCTACCAGGCCACGATCCCGGGACCCATCGGCGCGATCCTTTCGCCCGGCAAGGATCTGCAGAAACACGCCGACCTGCCGTTTGCATCGACGCTGTGCGGGTCGTGCAGCGACGTCTGCCCGGTCAAGATCGATATCCACGAACAGCTGTATCGCTGGCGGCAGCTCGTCGTGCAGGCCGGCCATCTGCCGGCGGGGAAAACGATGGGGATGAAGATGGGTGGATGGGTGCTGCGCAGCGCCGGCCGGCTCTCGTGGGCCGGCGCGATCGGGCGGCGCCTGCTGCGGGTCGCGCCCGGCTGGATCACCCGCCGTCTGCCCTGGGGGCGGGATCGGGAGTGGCCCGGGCCGGCGACGACGAGTTTTCAGCAGTGGTACCGCAAGAACAGGAGAGCGACATGAACAGCCGCGATGCCATCCTCAGCGCCGTGCGCGCCCACAAGCCGGCGGCGACGCCGCTGCCCGGTTCTGTCGCGCCGTTTTCGTCGAGCACGGACGTCTCGGCCTTCATGGAGACCGTTGCCGCCATCGGCGGCCGCGCCGAGCAGGTCGCGCGCGCCGGCATCGCCGACGCCGTGCGGCGGGTCTACCCGGACGCGAAGGTCGTGGCTTCCGCAGTGCCCGAGATCGCCGGCACGCTTTCGCTCGATGCGATAGCCGACCCGCACGATCTGGCCCCGGTCGACGTGCTCGTCCTCGAAGGCGTGCTGGGCGTCGTGGAAAACGGCGCCGTCTGGATGCCCGAGCGGCGGATGGTGCACCGGGCCGCGCCCTTCCTCGCGCAGCATCTGGTCATCGTGCTGGACGCCGGCGCGCTGGTCGCCGACATGCACGCGGCCTATGCCGCCGTCCGGATCGACGAGGACGGCTTCGGCGCCTTCATCGCCGGCCCGTCGAAGACGGCCGATATCGAACAATCCCTCGTTCTTGGAGCGCACGGGCCGCGGAGCCTGCTCGTCCTGCTCGTGTGATTGGCAGAATTGCTCGGGGTATCGTAACATGCCGTCGTCCTCACCCGACCACCTGCATCCAACCTCGATGAAACGTCGCGCCATCACTTCGTACGCCGTCCTCCTGGCCGGCAGCCTTCTCGTAGCAAGTTGTCAATCCTCTGACGATATGTCTTCGACCGATCTGCCCAAAATCATCAGCACGTCCTACGGCACCATGCCCGACGGCCGCAACGTCGGCCTCTACACGCTGGTCAATACCCGGGGGATGGAGGTGCAGCTGACGGCGTACGGCGCCATCATCACCTCGATCAAGGTGCCCGACCGCAAGGGGGCGATGGGGGAGGTGACGCTCGGTTACGACAACCTCGACGCCTATCTGGGCGGTAGCCCGTTCTTCGGCGCCGTGGCCGGCCGGTATGCCAACCGCATCGGGAAAGGCTCGTTCACGCTGGACGGGACTACCTACAACCTGCCCATCAACAACGGCCCGAACAGCCTGCATGGCGGGCTCAAGGGATTCGACAAGCAGCTGTGGGACGCCACGCCGATCAACGTGGAAGACGGCGTCGCGATCGAGTTCTCGTACCGGAGCGCCGACGGCGAGGAAGGGTATCCGGGGACGCTGGATGCGAAGGTGACCTACACGCTGACCGACGACAACACGCTGCGGCTCGACTACGAGGCGCGGACCGACAAGCCGACCGTCGTCAACCTCACGAACCACACCTATTTCAACCTGAAGGACGGCGGGAAGACGCCGATCCTCGACCACGAAATCCGTATCAATGCCGACCGGTACACGCCGGTGGATGAGAACCTCATCCCGACGGGCGAACTCGCGCCCGTGGCCGGCACGCCGTTCGATTTTACCACCGCGCACCGGATCGGCGAGCGCATCGATGCGGACAACCAGCAGATCGCCTATGGCCGCGGCTACGACCACAACTTCGTGCTCAACCGGAACGGCGACGGGCTCCAGCTGGCCGCCGAAGTCTATGCCCCGTCCACGGGCCGCGTGCTGACGGTCCGCACGACCGAACCCGGTGTGCAGTTCTACACCGGCAACTTCCTCGACGGCGCGTACAAGGCTCCGGACGGCACGCCGTACGACTTCCGCCACGGGCTGTGCCTCGAAACGCAGCATTTTCCGGACTCGCCGAACAAGCCGGATTTCCCCTCGACGCGGCTCGATCCGGGCCAGGTGTACCGGACCACGACCACGTTCACGTTCTCGACGCGCTGACGCGTCCGCGTCACCGCAACTTTCGTCGCCCCGCCGCGATGTGACGACTGCCAGTCGTCCGCTCGCGGCGGGGCGCGTTCGTTTTCCGGAATCGAAGATCCGGGCAGCACTTCCCCTCTTTCCCCGCCGGCCGCGTGGACGCCTGCCGGCCATCGTTCCGGCGCACATCACGGAAACATATCCCAGAGGGCATCTCATGAAGATACTCGTCACCGGCGGAGCCGGGTATATCGGCAGCACGGCGGTTCGCGATCTCATCGAAGCCGGCGATGCCGTCGTCGTGCTGGACAACCTGTACCAGGGCCACCGCGCCGCCGTCCATCCGGACGCCGTGTTCGTCGAGGGCGACCTCGCCGACCGCGCCCTGGTGGACGACACGATGGCGGCGCATCGCCCCGACGCCATCATGCATTTCGCCTCGCACACGCTGGTGGGCGAGTCGATGGAAAAGCCGTTTCTCTATCTGGGTGACAACATCCGGAACGGGTTGAACCTTCTGGAGAGCGCCATCGCGCACGGGGTCCGCAAGTTCATCCTCTCATCGACGGCCAATCTGTTCGGCGCCGCCGAGGTGATGCCGATCGAGCCCGAGGCCCCGATCGTGCCGGGCAGCCCGTACGGCGAGTCGAAGTACATCCTGGAGCGGATGCTGCACTGGATGGACCGCGTCTATGGCATGCGGTACGCCGCGCTGCGCTACTTCAATGCGTGCGGGGCGGTCTCGGCCGATCACGGCGAGGATCATACCCCCGAAACCCACATCATCCCGATCGTGCTGCAGGTGGCGCTGGGGCAGCGGGATCATGTGGTGATCTACGGGAACGACTACGACACGCCCGACGGGACGTGCGTGCGCGACTATGTCCATATCAAGGACCTCTCGCAGGCGCATATCCTGGCGCTTCGTGCACTGGACGCCGGTAGCCGCACCTATAACCTCGGCAACGGCAACGGATTCAGCATCCTGGAGGTCGTGGAGGCCGCACGAGAGGTGACCGGCCATCCGATACCCGTCCAGATCGGGCCGCGGCGTCCGGGCGATCCGGCGACACTGATCGCCGGCAGCGACCGGGTGCGGCGCGAGCTCGGGTGGAAGCCGGCGTACCCCGAACTCCGGCAGATCCTGGAAAGCGCGTGGGCCTGGCACAGGGCGCATCCGCATGGCTTTGAGAAGCGTGCCGTGGCGGCCTGAAACGGCGCCGGAGCACCTCCGGATCGGCGCGCGCCTGCACGAAGGATTAACACGGCAACGTGGTCTCTTTTGCGTATTATGGAGCCCGAACGGCCCGGGCGGGTTCGTTCGGTCCTTCTTCGTCTGTAGACCCCCTTCGTCGTGTCCGTAGAGCAAATTCTTCTCGGTATTGTAAGCATCTTCGTGCTCGGTATCGGGGCGCAATGGCTTGCATGGCGTGTCCGGGTGCCATCGATCCTGCTGCTGCTGTTGCTGGGGTTTCTGGCCGGCCCCGTCACGGGTTTTCTGTCGCCGGCCTCGCTGCAGGGCGAGTGGGTGTTTGCGTTCGTTTCGCTCGCCATCGGGGTGATTCTGTTCGAGGGCGGGCTGAGCCTCAAGGTGAGCGACCTGCGGGAAGTCGGGGCGGCCGTCGTGAGCCTGATCACGGTCGGGGTGCTGGTGACGTGGGTGCTGGCGAGTCTCGGGGCGCATTACATCGCCGGTTTCAACATCGGGATGGCGATCCAGATCGGCGCCATCCTGACCGTGACCGGTCCTACCGTGGTCATTCCGCTCCTGCGCCATGTGCGGCCGAGCGGTCGCGTGGGCATCATTGCGCGCTGGGAGGGCATCACCGTCGACCCCGCCGGCGCCATCCTGGCGGTGCTCGTTCTCGAGGCGATCGTGCTGCTCAACGGCGCCGAGGCCGAACACGTCAGCGAGGCGGTCTGGGAAGCCCTGGCCGGCCTCTTCAACGTGTTTTTTGTGAGCCTGGGCGTGAGCATCACCGGCGCGGCGCTGATGCTGCTCATCCTGCGCCGGCGGCTGGTGCCGGACTATCTGCTCAACCCCTTCGCGTTGATGCTCGTCCTGGCCACCTTCGAGTTATCCAACATCCTCCAGGAAGAATCGGGCCTGCTGACCTCGACGCTCATGGGGATCATGCTGGCCAACCAGCCCTATGTGTCGGTGAGGCGGATCACCGAATTCAAGGAGGATCTCCAGGTGCTGCTGATCGCGACCCTGTTCATCCTGCTCAGCGCCCGGCTGGAGATCAGTGCGCTGGATTACATCGGCTGGCGGGCGGTGCTGTTTCTGGCCTTCCTGATCCTCGTCGTGCGTCCGATAGCCGTTTTTACCTCGCTGGTGCAGTCCCGATTCGGATGGCGCGAGAAGCTGTTCCTGTCGTGGCTGGCGCCGCGGGGGATCGTCGCGGCGGCGGTGGCTTCGTTGTTTGCGTTCCGTCTGGAGCCCATCTACCCCGGCGTGATCGATGCGCTGGTGCCCATCGTTTTCCTCGTCATCGTGGGTACGGTGACGGTGTACGGGTTGACGCTCAGCCCGCTGGCGCGGCGCCTGGGGCTGGCGCAGCCGGCGCCGCAGGGGCTGCTCATCCTCGGCGCGAACGCGTGGAGCATCCGGCTGGCGAAGATCGTGCAGGAGCACAGCCGCAACGTGCTCGTCATCGACGCCAATGCCAAAAACATCGAGCAGGCGCGTCAGCAGGGCGTGCGCGCCCAGTGCACCGACGCTTTGTCGGACACGGCGTTCGACGAGCTGGACCTGGGCGGGATCGGCAAGTTGCTGGCGATGACGCCCAACGACGAGGTGAACTCGCTGGCCACGCTGCATTTTTCCGAGGTGTTCGAGAGCGCGGAAGTCTACCAGCTCGTCTCCCGCACGCAGGACCGGGATACCCGGCACGGGATGTTGCCGCTGCATCTGCGCGGCCGGCCGCTGTTTTCCGAAAAGGCCGATCACGTCACGCTGGGCCAGCGCCTCATGCAGGGCGGCGAGCTGCATGCCTTCGCCATCGACACGCCGGACGACTTCGATACCCTGATGGAAGAGTACGAGGACGACGTCATCCCCCTGCTCCTGCTCAAGCCGCAGGGACGTCTGGACGTCTTCGTCGTGGGCGAAACGCCGACGGCCGAGGTGGGGGATGTTTTCGTGGCGTTCCTGCCCCCGCAGCGCAAGGAGGAGGACGTGCGCGACGAGCGCATCTATGAGGAGATGGTGCGCTCGGCCGGCTTTGTCGAGATGATCAAGGTCGAATCCTTCTCGCGCGTCCTCGAGGAAGGCGCCAGCCGGCTCGCGGGCCGTCTCGGCACGGCCGAGGAAGACATCCTGCGCGGCCTCCAGGAGGGCACGCGCTTTGGCGCGACGCCCCTGACGCGCGGCGTGGTCCTGCCGCACTGCCGCCTGGCCGGCCTCGATCGCCCCGAACTGATGCTCGTACGATGCAGCGGCGGCGTGCGCATCCGCTACGACGAGATGCACGCCGACCCCGAGTTCACCGAAATCCCCGAAGGCAGCACCGATCCCATCTTCGCGGCGCTCCTGCTGGTCACGCCCCTCGAACGCCCCGGGCAGCACCTGCGCATCCTCGCCCACATCATCGGACACGTCGACCGCCCGTCCTTCCTCCCGCAGTGGATGGAAGGCGAAAGTCCGGACGCCCTGCGCGAACTGCTGCTGCATTAAAGGGCCGTCCTCGCCTGCCCATAAACTCAGCATCTGATTGACTTTAGAATGCAGAGGTGGTGTCGATGTTGAGAGGGTACGCTTCGAGCCATATGGAGCGCCTGTAGGGGCGTCCGTCGCGTCGTGCCGAGAGGAACCTGCACAACCCGACGCCGGCGTCCCTCGCAGCCTTCGCGTAGCGGATGGTTATGTTATCATAACAGTTCGTTCACGGACAGATCCGTGATTACGGCACACGATGGCACGGCCGTTGAATCGACGTGTGTTCTATGCACGGTGACGGCCAGACGGGAAAAATCCTCGGGATTGCCGGCGCCGTGGTGGAAAAAGGCACCTGTCCGGTCCGCCGCCCCTTGAACGCATCCGTCCGATCCGGCACCCGGTAGGCTCCCCCCGTCCCGGGCTCGTGTCGAGCGCCGGCGCGTGTGGCAAATCGGCATGGCAACGAAGCTTCTTTCTTACCAGTTATCATGCGTCATTCGATGAACAACGTACTCGCAGTCGTGCTCGGAGGCGGGGCCGGAAAACGGCTTTTCCCGTTGACGGCAACCCACGCGAAGCCCGCCATATCGCTCCTCGGCAAATACCGGCTGGTGGACATCCCCATCACGAACTGCCTGCGCTCGGGCATAGAGCGCATCTTCGTCCTGACGCAATTCAACTCGGCGAGCCTGCATCGGCATCTTTCAGAAACGTATCGTTTCGATGCCTACGACGATCGCTTCGTCTCGATTCTGGCCGCCGAACAGACGCCGCACTCGTCCGACTGGTTCAGGGGCACGGCCGACGCCGTCCGCCAGGTCCTGCACCATCTCGATCATCACGCCGGCGACTACGTGCTGGTCCTGTCGGGCGATCAGATCTACGACATGGACTACGAGACGCTCTATCGGCATCACGTGGAGCGGGACGCCGACATCACCGTGGCGACCACGCCGGTGACGGCCGAGGACGCGACGTCCTTCGGCATCATGCAGATCTCCGGCGACGACACGATCACCGTATTTCGCGAGAAGCCGGCGCCGGCGCAACTTGCGGGGCTGCGGAGTCCGGTGACGGCGGCGATGGAGCAGGCGGGCCGGCACTACCTGGCGTCGACGGGCATCTACCTGTTCAAGAAGGATGTCCTGCGCAAACTCCTGCTCGAGGACCGGTCGCGTCACGATTTCGGGAAGGACATCATCCCGTCGGCGCTCGACCTGTGGAAGGTGGTGAGCTACCCGTTCGACGGGTACTGGAGCGACGTGGGGAGCATTCGCTCCTACCACGCGGCCAACATCGCGATGACGCAGCCAAAGCCGTCCTTCGATTTCCACGCCTCGTGCCTGCACATGCGGACGCGCGCGGAGGCGTTGCCGCCGGCGAAGATCATCGGGTCGCTCATCCACGACGCGATCATCTGTGAAGGGTCGAACGTGACGAACGCGCGGATCTACCACAGCGTCCTCGGGATTCGCTCGATCGTCGGCGAACGCAGCACGCTGAAAAATACCGTCATGATGGGCGCCGACTACTACGAAGCCGGGCCTTCGGGCGGCGTGCGCAACGTGAGTGCGCCGGATCATCCCGGCGTGGGCGAGGCCTGCTTCATCGAAAACGCGGTGATCGACATGAACGCGCGGATCGGGAACGGCAGCGTGCTGGCCAACCAGGAAAACGTCCAGGAAGGCGAGGGGGCGTTCTACTACATCCGCGACGGGATCATCGTGATCCCCCGCAACGCGGTCGTGCCCGAGGGCACCCTGATCGGCGTGACCAATGTGCCCATCCACGTCAACCGGCTGCCGGCCGAATACCTCAAGCCGGCGGTGTCGGTGGGGATGGCGGCTGCGCTGTGAAGCGCACGTCGCGCCGTTGAATAAACGTAAAAAAGCCGCATCCGAGACCGGGTGCGGCTTTTTTCGTGGAATCGAGGCTCACTCGCCGGTGGGCGCGGCGTCGTCCTTCTTGAGTTTGTCGACGAACTTTTCGGCGCCGGCTTTCATCTCGGTGAAGCTTTCTTCGAGGTCGTCCTTCAGCTCCTCCCATTTTTCCTCGCCGGCCTCGCGCGCTTTTTCGAGCTTCTGCTTCAGGATTTCGCGTTTGCCTTCGAGCTCCTTGGCCTTTTCGGCGAGATCTTCCTTCAGGTCGCCGGCTTCTTCGACGAGCTTATCCTTCGTCTTGTCGAACCAGTCGAACAGTTTGCCGGCTTTGTCGAGAAATTCCTGTTTTTCCATGATCGTGCGATTTTGCGGGTTAGGTTCTGTCTGATAAATCATTCAGACCGAAACGTATCCTGAATGTGATTCAGGATCCAACGCTGTTTTGGAGGTTTTTTGGATGCTCCGGGACGGCCCGAACGATTTTTCAGACACGGCCTGGTAGGACGCAGGATGTCAGCGGGCTGATGGCGCCGGCGTCTGACGGCCTGCGGGCGGCGCTGCGATCGGCGCCCGGGTGTGGGTCGACTCATGCAATAGAACGCCTTCAAACTACGCCGGTGCCCTCGAAAAAGATACGAAAAACCGGACCCTGCGGCTCTTTTCACGCCGGGAAGGGTATCTACCCTGAGGCGCGTCCCACGATCCTGCGCATCCCATCGCCGTTCCGGTTCAACCTACATCCACCAGGAGGAAGCTGCCATGAAACTGCGCACCATCATCGTTATCGCTCTGTTATTTCTGCTGATCCTCTTCGCCGCCATCAACTGGAGCGCCTTCACGACGCCGTTTTCCCTGAGCTTCCTGTTCGGCGACATCCAGATGCCGCTGGGCGTATTCATGCTGGGCTTCGTGGGTTTGCTGGCCGTGATCTTTCTGCTTTTCCTGGGGAAGGCCGAAACCGTGGCGCTGCTGGAAGCGCGGAAGCAACACAAGGAACTCGAAAAGGCCCGCAAGCTCGCGGACGACGAGGAGCTCTCGCGCATCAACGAACTGCGCCGGCTGATCGAGACGCGGTTCGACGAACTGCACGCGCGGCTCGATGTGGCGCTGGAGACGTCGGAGCCGTCCCTGGGCGACCCGAATCGGGAGCCTTCCACACCCTGACGCCGGCCGATCGCTTCCGGCTCCGGCGACGACGCCTCAGTACGGCGAAAACCCGGCCGGGTCCGGCCGCCACGACTGCAGCTCTTTCATGTAGTTCGCCCGCTCGAACGCCGAGGGCTCCTTCACGTGCCGCTGGCTCATGCTGCCGCACATCTGCTGGATCGATTCGTATTCGTGCAGCGTCAGCCAGTGCTGCACCTCGTCGAGGATGACGGCGATACGGTCGATGCCGTGTTTCAGGAGTTCGGAGGCCATCATGGTAACGTTCGCGCCGGCCATCACCCCCTTCAGCACGTCCTCGAAGGTATGTACCCCGCTCGTGATGGCGAAATCGACCGGCACGCGGCCGTACAGGATCGCGACCCACCGCAGCGGTAGCCGCAGCTCGCCCGACTCGCTCAGCACGAGATGCGGGCGCACCTCCAGACTGTCCAGGTCGAGGTCTGGCTGGTAAAACCGGTTGAACATCACCAGCCCGTTCGCGCCGGCGCCGGCGAGCTGGAGCGCCATGTGCGCCATGGAGCTGAAAAAGGGGCTGAGTTTGACGGCGAGCGGGATCGAGATGTGTTCGCGGATCGCCTTGACGATGTCGACGTAGCGCGCCTCCACCTGGGCGCCCGTCTGGTCGGGGTCGGTGGGGATATAGTAGATGTTGAGCTCGAGCGCGTGCGCGCCGGCCTCCTCGATATCTTTCGCATACCGTATCCATCCGCCGGACGAGATGCCGTTGAGGCTGCCGATGATCGGGATGTCCACGGCCTCGCGCGCCGCCCGGATCTTGTCGAGGTACTGGTCGGGCCCCACATGGTAGGCCTCGGCCTCCGGGAAGTAGCTCAACGCCTCGGCGAAGCTCTCCGTCCCGTAGTCGAGATAGTGGTCCAGCCGGTGGCTCTCCCGCGTGAGCTGCTCCTCGAAGAGGGAGTGCATCACGACGGCGGCTGCGCCGGCGTCTTCCAGCCGGCGGATCGTCGATACCTGTTCGGACAGCGGCGAGGCAGACGCCACGATCGGGTTCTTGAGCGAGAGGCCGAGGTAGGTGGTCGAGAGATCCATTTGAGTAGCGATTAGCGATTGAAGATTTTGATTTCCGATGTGCGGTCTGTCCTGAGCGAGGCCGGGGGATCGGCGATCATGTCGCCTTGAAGCCGGGGGGCATGGTGGGTTTGGGGCGCGTGGAGGGGGCGGGTGGAGCGGGCGCGGCCATGGCGGCGCCGTCGCCGGATGGGCTCAGGCCGGCAAGGGATTCGAACTTTTTCCAGTGGGCGTCCACATGCGCTTGTGCCGCCTTGAGGAAACGCGCGGCGCCGGCGGGGTCGACCAGGGTGAGGGTCCGGTACCGGTTTTCGTTGTACGCATAGTCCTTGAAGGGCACGGACGGGGCCTTGGAGTCCAGCTGGAACGGGTTTTTGCCTTCGTCGGCCAGGCGCGGATCGAAGCGGTAGAGCGGCCAGTGGCCGGACTTCACGCCGAGCGCCTGCTGATCTACGCCGCGCGCCATGTCGATGCCGTGCGCGATGCACGGGCTGTAGGCGATGATGAGCGACGGGCCGTCGTAGCTTTCGGCCTCCTCGAAGGCGCGCACGGTCTGGGTGTCGTCCGCACCGAGGGCGATCTGGGCGACGTAGACGTAGCCGTAGCTCATGGCGAGTTCGCCGAGGTCCTTTTTGGGAGTTGCCTTGCCGCCGGCGGCGAACTTGGCCACGGCGCCGATGCCGGTCGACTTCGAGGCCTGCCCGCCGGTGTTGGAGTAGACTTCGGTGTCGAGCACGAGGACGTTGACGTTTTTGCCGCTGGCCAGCACGTGGTCGAGCCCGCCGAATCCGATGTCGTAGGCCCAGCCGTCGCCGCCGACGATCCACACGCTGCGTTTGACGAGCGCGTCCGCCACGAGGGCGAGGTCGCGCGCCTCGGCGCTGGTGTCGCCGGCGATGCGGGTTTTAAGCTGCTGGACGCGCTCGCGCTGGGCGGCGATGCCGGCGGGCGTCGTCTGGTCGGCGTTCAGCAGGTCGTCGAAGAGGGCGCCGTCGTGGTGGCGGAGCCGGCCGAGCAGGTCGCGGGCGTAGGCTTCCTGGCGGTTAACCGCCAGCCGCATGCCAAGGCCGAACTCGGCGTTGTCCTCGAAGAGCGAGTTGCTCCATGCCGGCCCGCGCCCCTCGCTGTTGCAGGTCCACGGCGTCGTCGGGAGGTTGCCGCCGTAGATGCTGGAGCAGCCGGTGGCGTTGGCCACGATGGCGCGGTCGCCGAAGAGGCGGGTCATCAGACTGAGGTAGGGCGTCTCGCCGCAGCCGGCGCACGCGCCGGAGAACTCGAAGAGCGGCTCGAGGAGCTGCACGTCCTTCGAGCGGGTGTATTTGAGGCCGTCGTCGACGTACCGCGAGCGGTCCGGGAGGCTGAGGAAATAGTCCCAGTGCGCCCGGGCGCGTTCGCGGAGCGGGAGCTGCGGCTCCATGTTGATGGCCTTGCGGTCGACGCGCGTCTTGTCCTTGACCGGGCAGATCTCGACGCAAAGCTGGCAGCCGGTGCAATCTTCGGCGGCCACCTGGAGGGTGTATTGCTGGTCCGCCAGCTCGCGCCAGCGGGCCGGCGCCGTCTTGAAGTCGGCCGGCGCGTCGGCCAGCGCCGCGTCATCCACCACCTTGGAGCGGATGACGGCGTGCGGGCAGATCATCACGCACTTGCCGCACTGGATGCAGATGTCGGTATCCCACACCGGGATCTCGTGCGCCAGATTGCGTTTTTCCCACCGGGTGGTGCCGCAGGGATAGGTGCCGTCCACCGGCAGGGCGCTGACGGGCAGCGCGTCGCCGAGGCCGGCGATCATGGATGCCGTAACGTGCTGGACGAACGCCGGCGCCTGCGTGGGTACCACGAGCGGGAGTTCGATCATGCCGGTGGCGGTCTCCGGGACCCGCACCTGGTGCAGGTGGGCGAGGGCGGCGTCGACGGCGGCGTAGTTCATCTGGACGGCCGCCTCGCCGCGCTTGCCGTAGGTTTTTTTGATGGCCTCCTTGATCTTCGTGATCGCCTCCTCGCGGGGCAGGACGCCGCTCAGGGCGAAGAAGCAGGTCTGCATGATCGTGTTGACGCGGCCGCCCATGTTCGCCTCGCGGGCGACGTCGAGCGCGTCGATCACATAAAAGGCCAGGCTTTTTTCGATGATCTGTTCCTGGACGCGGCGCGGGAGGCGATCCCACACCTCGTCCGGTCCGAACGGGCTGTTGAGGAGGAACGTCGCCCCTGTCTCGGCGAGCGCGAGCGTGTCGTAGCGTTCGAGGAAGTTGAACTGGTGGACGGCGACAAAATTCGCCTGCTGGATCAGGTAGGTGCTGTGGATCGGGCGGGGCCCGAAGCGGAGGTGGGATACGGTGCGGGCGCCCGACTTCTTCGAGTCGTACACGAAATAGCCCTGCGCGTACTGGTCGGTCTCGGTGCCGATGATCTTGATCGAGTTCTTGTTGGCGCCGACGGTGCCGTCGGAGCCGAGGCCCCAGAAGACGGCGCGCGTGACGTCCGCCGGCTCGATCTGCCAGTCGGCGTCCCACGGCAGGCTCGTGTGGGTGACGTCGTCGACGATGCCGACGGTGAAGTGGTTTTTCGGGACGTCCCGCTTCAGTTCGTCGAAGATGCCGCGCACCATCGCCGGCGTGAACTCCTTCGAGGAGAGGCCGTAGCGGCCGCCCACGATCCGCGGCATGGCGGCGAAGGGAGCGGCGCCGCCGGCCATGCCTTCCACGACCGCGGTGAGCACGTCCTGGTAGAGCGGCTCGCCGGCGGCGCCGGGCTCCTTGGTGCGGTCGAGCACGGCGAGGGTCTTGACGCTCGCCGGCAGGGCCTGGATCAAGTGTTCGACGGAGAACGGACGGTAGAGGCGGACTTTCACGAGCCCGACGCGTTCGCCCTGGGCCGTCAGGTGCATCACGGTTTCCTCGACGGTCTCCGCGCCGGAGCCCATCAGGACGATGACCCGCTCGGCGTCGGGCGCGCCGACATAGTCGAATAGCCGGTACGTGCGTCCGGTGAGGGCGCCGAGTTCGTCCATCCGCCGCTGCACGATTTCAGGTACGGCGAGGTAGTAGGGGTTGACCGTCTCGCGGGCCTGGAAGTAGACGTCCGGGTTCTGGGCCGTGCCCCGGATGAAGGGGTGATCCGGCGAGAGGCCGCGGGTGCGGTGGGCGCGGACGAGGTCGTCGTCGATCATCGTGCGGATGTGCTTTTCGGGCATCATCTCAATCTTCTGGATCTCGTGGGAGGACCGGAAGCCGTCGAAGATGTGGAGGAAGGGGATCCGCGATTCGAGGGTGCTGGCCTGGGCGATGAGGGCGAAATCCATGATCTCCTGGACCGAGTTGGCGAAGAGCATGGCCCAGCCGGTGGCGCGGGCGGCCATGACGTCCGAGTGATCCCCGAAGATCGACAGCCCCTGTGCGGCGAGGGAGCGGGCGGCGATGTGAAACACCGTGCTGGTGAGTTCGCCGGCGATCTTGTACATGTTCGGGATCATGAGGAGGAGGCCCTGGCTCGCCGTGAAGGTCGTGGTGAGCGAGCCGGCCTGGAGCGCCCCGTGCACCGCGCCGGCGGCGCCGCCTTCGGACTGCATCTCGACGACGTCCGGCACCATCCCCCAGATGTTTTTCTGGCGCTGCATCGTCCAGAGGTCGGCCAGTTCGCCCATGGGAGAGGCCGGCGTGATGGGGTAGATGGCGACGACTTCGTTCGTCTTGTGGGCAATGTAGGCGGCGGCTTCGTTGCCGTCGATCGTGGCAAAGGTGCGTTTCATGGTCCGCAACCAGAAGGTGAAAGTCGGGGCGATACGTGCCATGAAAGAACGGGGCGACGTGTAAGGCAACGTGACGGGGCAGGTCGCCGGGATGTGGCGGTGCGGGGGCGTACAGACGTGTAGGCGGGGATCCTACAGGGCTGCTTCCTGCCGAAGCGCGTGCGAGGGCCCCGAGGGATGGGGGGAGATGTGATGTGATGAAAAGAAATCCCTACATTATGCGCGGCCTGCGCCGCGCCGGCTTCTCCGGTGGCTGGCTGCAAGGCCGGTGTTCGTGATCGTCCTCCCCAACCTACACTGCATCATGAGGCTTTCTGTGCAGGGAGCGCTGTGGCTCCTCATTTGCCTTACACTCGGATTCTCTCTTCCCGGCGAGCGGACCGCCGGCAACGCGCCGAAGGCGCCGCGCAACGTCGTCTTCATCCTGAGCGACGACCATCGGTACGACTTCATGAGCTTCCATCCCAACGCGCCCGACTTTCTGGAGACGCCCAACCTGGACCGGATGGCTGCCGGCGGGATGCATATCCGCAACGCCTTCGTCACGACCTCGCTGTGCTCTCCGAGCCGCGCTTCCATCCTCACAGGGCAGTACTCGCACCGCCACGGCGTCGTCGACAACGCGACGGACGTGCCCGAAGGGACGCGCTTCTTTCCGCAGGATCTCCAGCAGGCCGGCTACCAGACCGCGTTTTTCGGCAAGTGGCACATGGGCGGCGAGACCGATGAGCCGCGCCCCGGCTTCAACCACTGGGAAAGCTTTCAGGGGCAGGGGACCTACTATAATCCCGTCCTCAACATCAACGGATCCCGCGGCGAAATAAAAGGCTATACGGCGGATATCCTGACCGATCATGCGCTGCAGTGGCTCCGCGACCGGCAGGCGGATCAACCCTTCTTCCTGTATCTGTCCCATAAATCGGTCCACGCCGAGTTCGAGCCGGCCGAGCGGCATCTGGGGCGCTACGACGACGTCAAGCTCCGCTACCCGGAGACCATGGCGAACACCGAGGAGAACTACCGGGGCAAGCCGAACTGGGTGCGCGAGCAGCGCTATGGATGGCACGGCGTCGACTACATGTACCACGGCACGATGGATTTCGACACCTTCTACCGCCGGTACTGCGAAACGCTGCTCGGGCTCGACGAGAATGTCGGGCGTGTGCTGGATTACCTGGAATCGTCGGGGTTGATCGAGAACACCCTCGTCGTGTACATGGGCGACAACGGATTTTCGTTCGGCGAGCACGGGCTGATTGACAAGCGCCAGGCCTACGAGGAGTCGATGCGCGTCCCGATGCTCGTCTACGCACCCGGCTATGTGAAGGCCGGTTCCGCTACGGACGAGATGGTGCTCAACATTGATATCGCCCCCACCGTGCTCGAACTGGCCGGCCAGGCGACGCCGGCGCGCATGCAGGGGCGTTCGTTCGTTCCGCTGCTCGAAGGCAAGACGGTGCCCGACTGGCGGAAGGAGTTCGCCTACCAGTACTACTGGGAGTACAACTTCCCGCACACGCCCACGGTCTTTGCCCTCCGGGGGGAGCGCTACAAGTTCATGTTCTATCACGGGCTCTGGGATCAGAACGAGTTTTACGATCTGCAAACCGACCCCCTGGAGAAATACAACCTGATCGACAGTCCCGAGCACCAGGCGTTGATCGCCACCATGCAGGAGCGCCTGTTCGACATGCTGGATGCCGAGGATGCCGTCAACGTGGCCTTCCGCCGGCCGCGTTATCGGCAGCAAGATCAGCGCAAATTGCACGATTGAGGCCGGATGACCGAATCGAACCAGGCGACGGCCGAGGTGGCCGGCGACGATCTTCCCCTGCTGCAGGGGCCGCAGTCGCGAAAATCAGAGCTGTGGCGGGCCATCCGGGTCTTTTTTGAGATGCTGCGGGGCTTCCGCGTCCTGCACTTCGTGGGGCCCTGCGTCTCCGTCTTCGGGTCGGCTCGCTTCAAGGAAGACCATCCCTATTACGAACTGGGCCGGCTGGTGGGGCGGGAACTCGTCCATGCAGGATTTACCGTGATGACGGGGGGAGGCCCCGGCATCATGGAGGCCGCGAACCGGGGGGCGAAGGAGGCCGGCGGACATTCGGTGGGGTGCACCATCGAGCTACCGCACGAGCAGACGGACAATCCCTATCTCGACCGCAGCGTGCGATTCCGGCACTTTTATGTGCGGAAGCTGATGCTGGTGAAGTACTCCTACGCCTTCATCGTGCTGCCGGGCGGGTTCGGGACGCTCGACGAATTGTTCGAGACGGCCACGCTCGTTCAGACGGGCAAGATTCGCGCATTTCCGCTGGTGCTGGTGGGGAAGTCGTTCTGGGAGCCGATGCTTGCGTTCATGTACGAGCGTCTGGCGGCGGAAGGAACGATCGACGGCGAGGATATGAACTACTTTTATGTGACGGATTCGCCGGAAGAGGCGGTGCGTTATGTGCGGGATGTGGCGATGGAGCGGTTCGGCCTGACCTATGGGGCGCGGATCAAACGGCGGTGGATTCTCGGCGAAGGGTAGATAAACACGGTACGTTGTTGCCGGCGGATGTGTCTGGTAGGGTAAAGACCAGCGTGGTTGCCCCGCAAAAACCCGAAGGGTCTCCGAGACCCTTCGGGTTTGGGGAAGGCCCCACCTCACCAGCCCTCGATTTTCGCCATGTCCAAACCCATCCCCCTCCAGTTCGGCACCTACTACCACATCTATAACCGTGGAAACAACCGTCAGAACCTGTTCCTCGAGGAGCGCAACTTCGCGTTCTTTCTGGACAAATACTGGCGCTATATCCCACCCGTTGCCGACACGTTCGCCTACTGCCTCCTCTGGAATCACTACCACTTTCTCGTTCGTATCAAAACCGAAGAAGAGCAGCGCGCCTGGTGGGCCGCCGAGCAAAAGCGGTCCCCGGAACACGTACTGCTCAAAGGGCCGAGCCAGCAGTTCAGCAACCTCTTCAACGGCTACGCCAAGGCCGTGAACAAGGTCTATGGTCGAACGGGTTGTCTTTTTGAACATCCCTTCCATCGGATCGAAATCCACGGAGAAGCCTACTTCAGCCGGCTCGTGACGTATATTCACCTGAATCCCCAGCACCACGGGTTCGTTAGCGATTTTCGAGACTGGCCGTATTCGTCGTACCCTGTACTGCGCTCGCCGGCTCGCACGCTCCTCATGCGGGACGCGGTGATCGAGCACTTCGACTCGCTGGACCGGTTCGAGAGCGCCCACCGCATCGTCGCCGACCCCGGCGCCTTCACCCCATGACTCCTGCCAAAGCTGTTTTTTTGATCCTGGGGATTGCCCTCGCGATCGCCTTCGTGCTCGGACCGCGCCCCGACGTCGACGAAACCATCCAGCCCCTCGACCTGCCGGCCGATCTCGACACCTACCTCGCCACGTCCGAGGCGCGCTTCGACGACATCATCCCCGGCGCCGAAAAAACGATCGTCTGGGCCAACCCGGAGAAGGCGCGCACGCCGGTTTCGGTCGTGTATCTCCATGGGTTCTCCGCCACGCGGCAGGAGACCAGCCCGCTCTCGGATTCCGTCGCCGCGCGCCTCGGGGCCAACCTGTTCTACACGCGCCTCGCCGGCCACGGTCGCAGCGACGACGCCATGGGGGAGGCCCGCATCAACGACTGGCTGAACGACACGATGGAAGCCTATGCCATCGGGCAACGGCTGGGCGAGCGGGTCGTCGTGATCGGCACGTCCACCGGAGGCACCCTCGCCACCTGGCTCGCCGCGCAGCCGGACACGGACGCGCTGATGGCCGTCGTCCTCATCTCGCCGAACTACGGTCCGAAAGACAAGATGTCCGGGCTGCTCCTCTGGCCGTGGGGCAAACAACTCGCCCGGATGGTCGTGGGCCCTTATTACATCTGGGAGCCGGCCAACGAACAGCATGCCCGCTACTGGAAAACACGGCATCCAAGCAGTGCGCTCGTGCCCATGATGGGGCTCGTGGATCTGGTGAACCGCCTCGATTTCGGGCGCATCCAGACCCCGCTGCTCGTCGTCTGCTCGCCTGACGACCAGGTGGTGGACCCCATCCGGATCGCCGAGGCCTATCCACGATTCGGCTCGTCGGTCAAGGAGCTGGTCCTCGTCGAAGAGGCCGGCGACCCCTCGAACCACGTCCTCGCCGGCGCCATCCTATCGCCCCGCGAAACGATGCCGACGGTCGAGCGCATCGTGACGTTCCTCGCGCCCCTCGCCGCCGAGCCGGTCAGATGACCTCCGCGCTCCGCGACGGGCGCAGCCACTTGAGCCAGATGAAGGCCGCCGTGCTCGCAACCGAAAACACCGCGCCGGCCGCGAAGGCCACCGGCGCAAGCGGCACGCCGGCCTGCTGCACCATCCACATCCCCACCGGAATCGTCAGCAGCCGGCCGATTTCCAGCGCCGACAGCCAGCCGTTTTTGTGCTCGAAGAGGAAGCCGAACATGAGCGTCGTCACCAGGATCCAGAGCGCGTAACAGCCCTTGGTGACCGGGTCCAGGGATGCGTGGCGGAAAAAGTACAGGGCGTTGATCGCCAGCGCGCCCAGAAATTGCGCGAGGATGTAGAGATTCACATCCCGCGCCTCGTGCTCGTCGTATTTGGTGTAGGATGGATCGACGGCCGCCAGGGGCGCCGATCCGCCCAGATACGCCGGCTGCCACCCGGGGCGCTTGAACAGGATCCGTAACACGTCGCCGGCGCTGCGCGCCTTCCGGGCCGTGTGAAACAGGTCGATGTAGTGCGCGAAGTTGGCGTAGACCGGGTTCCAGCTGCGCAGCGGACGGGTAATGCCGTAGTGCGGCCGCTCCTCCTCTTCCTGGAAGGTCCCGAACAGCCGGTCCCAGACGATCAGCACGCCGGCGAAGTTCTTGTCGATGTATTTCGGATCCCGCCCGTGATGCACCCGGTGATGGGAAGGCGTATTGAAGATCGCCTCGAACCAGCGCGGCATCTTGCCGATGTGTTCGGTGTGGATCCAGAACTGGTAGAGCAGATTGATGCCGCCGACAAACACGAACTGGATCGGATGGATCCCCACCAGCGCCATGGGAAGATAAAACGGCAATCCCCAGATAAAGCCGGTCGACGTCTGCCGCAGCGCGACGGACAGGTTGAAGTCCTCGCTCTGATGATGCACCACGTGCCCGCCCCAGAACAGGCTGATCGTGTGCGCCATCCGATGCTCCCAGTAGTAGCACAGATCCCACATCAGGAAGGCCACCGCAAACGTGCCCCACGTCTGGTCGAGCTGCACGAACGCGAATCGTTCATAGACGAGGGTGTAGATCCCTATCCGGAACAGCGTCAGAAACGTGTTGGTGAGCTGCTGTAGCGTGCCCGTGCTGACGTTGGTGACGGCGTCGTTCAGCCGGTAGGTTTTTCGATGGGTGATGGATTCGTAGACGAGCTCGACGGCCATCAACGTGAAATACATCGGGATGGCGATGATGACGGGGTTGAGATCCATGGAGGGAACGGGGTTGCAGGGCGATGCGGGAACGGGCCGTCACATAAAATACGATCCCGTTCGCTCATTCGAGAACTCGATGTGAATATGTGTGTAACATGTGCATAAACAGACTGCACATGGCTTCCATCCTGGATCACATTCCGACTCGGCTCCGCCGCGCCGGCGCCACGAACGGCGGCGAACACGCCGGCCCCTGCCCCTGGTGCGGCGGGCGGGACCGTTTTCGCGTCTGGCCGAATCAGGGCGCGTCCGGACGGTACTGGTGCCGGCGATGCGGCCGCAGCGGCGACGCCATCCGCCTCGTGCGCGAACTGCGCGGCCTGGGCTACCGGGAGGCCTGCGCGGCGGTGGGGGTGATCGCCTCGCCGACGGAAAAGTCGCTGGACCGGACCCCCGAGCGGCTCGTGCCCCCCTCGGAGGCGTGGCAGGAGCAGGCCTGGTGCGAGGCCGAACGCGCCCGCGACCGGCTCTGGGCGCCCGATGGCGGCCGCGCGCTCGACTGGCTCCGGCGGCGCGGCCTGGCGGATCGGACGATCGCCCTCGCCAGCCTCGGCTATCAGCCGGCCGACCGCAGGGATCCCCCCGCCCGCTGGGGCCTCGATCAACCGAACGACGTCTACCTCCCGCGGGGCATCACGATCCCCTGGATCATCGACGGGTCGATCTGGCGGCTCAACGTGCGCCGGCCCGCGGGGACGCCCCGCTACATAGGTCCCGCCGGCTCCTCAAACGGCCTCTACAACGCGGACGACATCCAGGCGGCGCGCCCGGTCGTGCTGGTCGAGGGCGAAATCGATGCGCTGTCCGTCATGCAGGATGCCCCCGGCGTAGCCGCCGTCGCGACCGGCTCGACGAGCGGGGGACGCCGTCGGCACTGGATCGACCGGCTCCAACGGGCCGGGACCGTACTCGTCGCCTTCGACTCCGACCCCGCCGGCGAACAGGCCGCCCGGTTCTGGCTCGATACCCTCCCCCTCGCCCGGCGCTGGCGGCCCTACTGGGACGACGCCAACGCCATGCTGCAGGATGGCATCGACCTGCACGCCTGGGTCGGGCGCGGGCTTGCCGACACGGCGGATTGACCCACCCCTGAGCCGCCCCGGCCGCCGTTGCTGCTTACTCCATCGCAGCCCTTCCGTCACCAGAGAGGTTTTACGATGGACATACGCCTTGCCAACGCGGCGCGACGCCCCGGCGCCCTGCTTGTTCTGTTCCTGCTTTTCACCGTGCCGGCCGCTCGGTCCCAGCCCGTCATGCAGCAGCTGCTCGACGGTCACGTGCTCTATCACGACGTCTTCGGTTGGGATACGGCCATGAACGACCGGTACATGGCGATTTCTTCGATTTATCCCCACCAGCCCGATCCTCCCACCCTCCCATCGGGGAGCGTCCGGATTTACAGGAGGATCAATGGCGCATGGCAGTTCTGGTTCGATCTGGAGGCGCCCGAGCCCGGGCCCATCAATGTGTACTACGGGCGCTCCATCGATCTGAGCGGGGGGATGCTGGCGGTCGGCGCGCCCCTGTACGACAGCATCGGACGCGTTTTTCTGTACGACCTCGACAGCGACACGCCGGCCACGCCCGTCGCATCCCTCGCCCGCCCCGATCCCTTCGTCCTGCCGCCGCTGGACGGACAGGCTTTCGGCATGTCGGTGTCGATCGACGGCGCCACGCTCGTTGTGGGATCCCCTTCCGAAGATCTCGCCGAGGAATTGCGCACCGGCGCCGTCCATGTCTACGAGGAGGTCAATGGCGTCTGGACGCATGTAGCCCAATTTTATCCGGAGGCCATCGACTTTCCGGATGGGCAATACGGTTTCAGCGTCTCGCTGAGCGGCGACACGTTTGTCGTTGGCGCGCCCGAGACAAGCGGGGCTACCGGGCAGGCCGAGCTGTTCCAGCGCAGAAACGGCCGGTGGGAGAAGGTCTTTCGCTTCCTCAATTTCGAGGTCAACCAGGACGTCGATTACGGCGATCTGTTCGGCTTTTCGGTGTCCGTTCAGGGCGATGTGATTGTGATAGGCGCACCGGGCGATGGCGGGGTGCGAGGCTACGACCGGGCCGGCGCCGTCTATATCTACGAGCGCCAGAGCGGCTCCTGGTCGCGCAGGACCTACGTCAAACGGGAAGAACCCACCCCGGGCACCGAAAACTGGTACGGATATGAAGTGGCGTCGTTCGACGGCGTCGTCGCGGTGGGCACCCGCTACCCGAGCGGGACGGGACCCGGGCCGGGCGGAGCGCCCAGTTCGACGTATCTCTACCGCGAAGAAACCAGTGGCTGGGAGATCCTGGAGGTCCTGAACGCTCCGGCGCAAACCTACATGGACGCCTTTGGCTGGAGCATTTCGCTGCTGCGTAACGAAGCGGTCGTCGGGGCGCCCTGGTACGGGACGACCATCGGCGGCGTGTGGGCGAATCGGGTCGGCGCGGCCTATGTCATCACGCCGGCGTTGTCCGGCCCGTTCTGGCATCGCGTAGGCGCGGCGATCACGTCCGGCACCGACGATCCGTGCGACGGCTTTGGTACCGACCTGGCGATCCATGCCGGCACGATGGCCATCTCCGTTCCCTTCTACGCGGGGCACGGCGGCGTGCAGACGTATCGCTACGTCGACGGCCGCTGGATGCAGGATGCCACCATCGTGCCCGAGGACGGCCGGCCCGGCGATCGATTTGGCGCTTCGATGGCTTTTGCAGGCGAATCGCTCGTCGTCGGGACGCCCGGCCGATCGGCTGACGGCAAAACGACATCGGGCGGGCTCGTCACCTACCGGCAGGTCGACGGCGTCTGGGTGGCGAGCGACAAGCCGCTGGCGCTGGACGGTGTCCTCGGGCTGGGGGAAACGGTGGTTGCTTCCGGCGATTGGATTGCAGCTACCGCGCGGAATGCGGCCGGCCTGGCGCAGGTGCATCTGTTCGACGGGTCGGATGGGGTGCTCGTTGAACGCGGCGTGCTGACCGCCGAAACGCCCGAGGAAGGCTTTGGCAGCCTGGCGCTGGCCGGCGATGTGCTCGCCGCGCAGACCGGCGGAAAAGAAGGGAGCATCCGCGTGTATCAGCTTCTGGAGGGCACATGGCGCGAGGTCCAGCGGTTGGGCGAGGGTTGGAGCCCCGAAGCCGCCATCGCCCTGTCTGCCGATCGCCTTGTGGTGGGGGAAAACGGACGCGTCCACATCCTCGACCGCAAGGGCGGGCTCTTTGCGGAGACGATGGTCCGTTACGGAGCGGAGAACGAGCCGGCCTTCGGCGCCTCGGTGGCCATCGAAGGCAGCCGGATCGCCGTGGGCGCTCCCGGTGTGGAAGTCAACGGAAAGATCTACGTATTCGACGGGCAGGACGAGCTGCTGGCGCCGTCGATCTGGAAAGGAGAGCGGCCGGCCTCCGGCGCAAAACTGGCGATCGGAGACGGCGTCGTTATCTCGGCCGTCGTGTCGGATTGTTTCGAATACGGACTGGTCGAACTGCCCGCCATCGCGTTGCCGAAGGCGGCATCTGCCGCCGCGCCGTCAGCGCCGGCGCGCGCCGATGGCGACGCCTTCGCCGGCTGGTCGCTCGGGCAGAACTTCCCGAATCCCGCGCGCGGGGACACCCGCATCGAATTCGTTGCACCCACCGCCGGCCACGTCGCCGTGCGTCTTTTCGACGCGCTGGGGCGGCAGGTCCGCGTCCTGTTCGATGCCGACCTCGGCGCGGGGACCCATTCGGTGCGCATCGACACCGAGGGCCTGAGCGAGGGCGTGTATTTCTACGAGTTGCGCGCCGGGTCGTGGCGCGCCGCGCGCCCGATGCTGGTCCGCTGACCCGAAGAGCAGGGCTCCACGGTCTTTGATATTGACCGTGGAGCCCTGTGTTATGTGTCGTGTTTGCGCCCCGTGCACGACGGTCGCCCGAAGCGGGGTACGAGGATGCCGGGTCGCCTGTCAAAAACAGGGTTCTTGCGGCACATTCCGGGATCCTGCATCCCTACGATGTCGCCCGCGGCGTCATGCCGTTCAGGGCAGGACGACCCGGTCGATCACGTGAATGACGCCGTTTTTGGCCGTGATGTCGAAGAGGCCGGCGCCGACCAGAATCTGCGCCGAGCGCCCGTTGGCGTCGATGAGCGCCGCGTTCTCGGCATCGACCTGGAGGCTGCCGCCCTGGAGGGTCGGGATCGACTCGGCGTGGAGGACGCGGTTGGAGAACCAGCGACCGCCGGTCACATGGTACAGGAGGACCGTGGTGAGCGTGGCGTCGTCGATATCGTCCAGGCTCTGCAGGCCCAGCTCATCCAGGAGGGCCAGGAAGGCGGCGTCGGTCGGGGCAAACACCGTTTTGGGCGTTTTTTCGAGGAACGGCGCGACGAGGTCGACGCGCGTAAGGGCGGCTAGCAGCACGGAAAACTCGCCGCTTTCGGCGTTGACGTCGAGGACGATTTCGGCGATGGTTTTCGAGGTGCGCTTGGAGTCGTCCTTGATCCGATCCCCGCTCGACGCGGAGGGGGTTGCCGGCGATTCGGTTTCGAGAACGCTGACCGGGTCGCTGCAGCCGATAAGAATGGTGAGCGTGAGGGCGAAGGTGAGAATGCGAGTCATCATGGTTGCGTGATCCGTGGTTTTCATGCGTACGTCTTCCTGTCCCGGCGCGTGGACGCCGGGCGGAGCGTATGCGGAGTTTGCGAAACGAAAAAAAGGGCTGCAAGGGAGAAGCGGTGCGCGCAGCCATATGGGGTACACGTGCCGCGGCGGAGGATGACCATGCCGGGCCGCGAGATTTTCCTGTCTGGGTTCAGGGTCTGAATTTGTACGCGACGAGGGCCGGATCCACAGCCACGCTCTCCGTCGCACCGCTATGAACCAGGCCGAAGCCCGACACATCCTCAACCTGTGCAAGACCCACAACCTGCCGCGCCCGCGGCGCGAGAACGCGCGCGCCGGCGAAGGCGTCTATCAACTCGTCTGGAAAACCCAGCGGCTCCAGGTGGCGTACATCGATTTCGACGCCTCGGTGCACTTCTGCCGTTCCATGTTCGAGGAGCGCAGAAGAGGGGGACGGACGCTTTGAGCCGCAAAATTTACATCTTTAACATGGCTTTATCGTCCGCTTAACCCCCCGCAGGAGCCGCGCGAATATCTTGTCGTAACACTGATTGGATTATTATCCCTTCCTATATCCTTATGCAAAGCTCCATGAACCGTCGGCTCGTACAGCCCCGACGTGCGGCGTCGCTCGCCGTTTCGACGCGGATGACGCCGGCGGTCCCCCGTATGGTATCCTTGCTGGCGCTCGTCGCCATGCTGTTGGCGGCCCTTATAGCGGCCGGCTGCGGCGATGGCGAGGCGGCCGGTCCATCTGGCCCCGGCGGTCCGGGAGGGCCCGGCGGTTTCGGTGGCTTCGGCGGGCCGGCGGTGACGCCGGCGGTCGAGGTCGTCCAGGCCCAGCTGGGTTCGCTGCCGCTTGAAGAACGCCTCGTAGGCACCGTTCGGGCCGACAACCAGGTCGAAATCTACCCGGAACTCACGGCTCCGATCGCCGAGGTGCTCGTCCGCACCGGCGACGTCGTGCGGAAGGGCCAGGTGCTCGTGCGCCTGGAGGCGCGGCAGTTCCGCGAGCAGCTCAATCAGGCGAAGGCGTCGCTCCGCATCGCCGAGGCCGACGCCAAGCAGGCGGAGGCCCGCATGCGCGAGCTGGTGCTGCAGCTGGAACGCACCGAGAGCCTCGCGGCCAAGGAGCTGGTGTCCGCGCTCGAATTCGAAACGCAGCGCGCGCAGACCGACGCCGCGCGTGCCAGCTACGAACGTTCGCTGGCCCAGGTGGATCAGGCGCGCGCCATCGTGGAAGAGCGGGAGACGAACCTGGCGCGTACGAACATTTTGTCGCCCATCAGCGGGCGCGTGGGTCTGAGCAATGCGGAGGTGGGCATGCGCGCCGCGGCCAACGAAGCATTGTTCACGATCGGCAACCTGGAACGGGTTCGCGTCGAAATCCCGCTGACCGAGAGCATGCTCGGCTACATCGAGACCGGCCAGACGGTGCGGATCTCCAGCGATAACTGGCCCGACACCGCCGTCGTGTGGAAACTCACCCGCATCTCGCCGTTTCTGGAGGATGTCTCGTTCAGCACGACGGCCGAGATCGAGGTGTCGAACGCCGGCGGACTCTTCAATCCCGGCATGTTCGTCAACGTGGACGTCTTCTACGGGGAAAGCCAGCAGGCCACCCTCGTCCCCAACAGCGCGCTGTACGAAGACCCGAACTCGGGTGTGATGGGCGTATTCGTCGCGACGACACTCGGCGTCGAAATGGAGGTGATCATGCCCGAATCGGAGAACGAGCCGGCGCCGCTATCCGAGCCTACGCCGCTCCAGTTCCACGCCGTGCAGGTGGTGGCGGAAGGGCACGATATCACGGGCATCAGCGGGATCGATCCGAATGCCTGGGTCGTGACGCTGGGGCAGCACCTGCTCCGCGGTGAAAAGCCGCAGGCCCGCGCACGCGCTACCACGTGGAAGCGGCTCGTGGCGCTCCAGAACCTCAAGCGCGAGGACCTGCTGGAGCAGTTCCTGGAAAAACAGCAGCAGGTAGCCAAGTCCGGCGGCATCTTCAAAAACAGCTCCCTCGAAACCTCTCCGTGAGGCGCGTCCCGCGCTCGCCGGACACCCCTCCTTTAGCCCGATACGTCCATGAGTTTTCTCACAGATACCTCGATCAGGCGGCCCATCGCTACGACGATGTTCTATCTGGTGGTCATCACCCTGGGCATGGTGGGCTTGCGCTACCTGCCCATCGACCTGCTGCCGAACATCGAGTTTACGCAGATCTCGGTGTCCACCAACTATCCCAACGTCGGCCCGGAAGAGATCGAGACGATCATCACGGACCGCGTCGAGAATGCGGTAGCGAGCGTTCCGAACATGGAACGGGTCACGTCGCGCTCGCAGGACGGTTCGAGCCGCGTGACGCTCGAGTTCTCGCGCGGCGTCGATCTGGCGGAAGCCTCGAACGACGTGCGCGACGCGCTCAACCGCGTCGTCAGCCAGCTTCCCCCGGAAGTGGATCCGCCGCGCCTCTTCAAGTTCGATCCGAACAGCTTCCCGATCATCATTATCGCCGCGAAATCGACGCGTCACCTCGAAGAGCTGACGCGCATCATCGAGCGCGACCTCGCCCAGCGCTTCGAGCGGATTCCCGGGGTGGGCTCGATCAATATCTTCGGCGGCATCTATCGCGAAATCCGCGTCGAGCTGGATCGCGAGCGGCTCAAGGCCAGCGGCCTGACTCCGCAGGACATCCAGCAGGCCATTTCGCGTGAAAACAGCACGCTTCCCGGGGGCAACCTGAAGTCGGGACTCAACGACCTCTACGTCCGCACCCGCGGCGAATACACGGAAGTAGGCCAGATCGCGCGGACCGTGGTACGCGTCGTCAACGGCAAGCCTATCCGCGTGCAGGACGTCGGCGAAGTGAAGGACGGCTTCGAGGACGCGTTCAGCCTGGTCGAACTCGACGACGTGCCGATGATCCGGTTCGCCGTCCAGAAGCAGTCCGGCGCCAACACGGTGGCCGTGGCGGAAGAGGTCAAGGCCGAACTGGAACGCATCAACAAGGAACGTACGGATATCCAGCTGACCGTCATCAGCGACCAGAGCACGTTCATCCAGCAGTCGATGGATAACGTGCAGAGCTCGGCGCTGTACGGGGCCTTCCTCGCGCTCTTCATCCTGTTCATCTTCCTGCGCAACGGGTCGACGACCTTCATCATCTCGCTCTCGATTCCGATCTCGGTGATCGCGACGTTCGGGCTGCTGTTCTTCAGCGGCATGACGCTCAACCAGATGACCTTCGGCGGTCTGGCGCTGGGCATCGGGATGATGGTGGACAACGCCATCGTGGTGCTGGAGAACATCGTCCGATTAAGGGAGACGGAGGGGGAGACGACGCACCGGGCGGCCCTGCACGGGACCAAACAGGTGACGGGCGCCATCATCGCGTCGACGCTCACGACCTGTGTGATCTTCCTGCCGCTGGCCTTCGCGACGACGACGTCGGGCGCGCTCTTCCAGTCGCTGGCGATCGTCATCGTGTTTTCCCTGATGTGTTCGCTCATGGTGGCGTTGAGCCTGGTACCGATGCTGAGCAGCCGGTTCCTGAAGGTCGGCCAGAAGGACAAGGACGCGAAGCCGTCGCGCATCGCGGCCTTCTTCCAGCGCGTCGAAACGGGATACGGCCGGCTGCTCCAGCGCGCCATCCATCGCCGCGGCCTCGTGTTCATCGCCGTGGGCATCATGCTGGTCCTGAGCGGCTATTTCTGGACCAGGATCCCGGTCGAGCTGGCGCCGCAGACCGATGCGGACGAGATCAGCGTCGACATGGAGATGGCCGAGGGGATGAATATCGCCGTCGTGCGTCAGTACCTCGACGAACTCGCGCTGGTGGTGAAGTCCGTGGTGCCGCCCGATCAGGTGAAGGAATTCACGACCGAGGTGCGCAACGGCGACGCGCAGGTGGAGATAACGCTCGTCGATGCCGCGCAGCGGCGGGTGAGCAGCCTCGAACTGGCCGACGAGATCCGTAACGCCGTCGCCGGCCTGATCCCCGGCGCCGAGATCCGCGTCCGGGCCCAGTCGGGTCTGTGGATCCTCAACCGGCTCTTCAGCTCCAGCGACGACGCGGAGGCGGTGCAGATCGAGCTCCGTGGGTACGACCTCGAGACCGCCAATGCCTTCGCCCGCACGATCCAGGAGCGCGTAGCCACGGTCCCCGGCGTCCGCGACGCCCGCGTCAGCCGGCGTGAAGGGCAGCCGGAAGAAAACCTGGTCTTCGACCGCGAGAAAATCGCCGACCTCGGCCTCTCCGTGCGCGACGTCGCGCTGGCCGTCCAGTCGAGCGTCGGCGGCGTCCTGGCCGGGCAGTTCCGGGTCCGGGGCGATGAGTTCCCCATCCGCGTGCGCCTTCGCCCGGAGGACCGCCTGACCACGATCGACCTGGACGACATCGGCGTGCGCACGCCGGCCGGCGAGATCGTGCCGGTCTCGGCGCTCACGCACCAGGAGAAAGGCCGTACGCCCACGACGATCAGCCGCATCAACGGGCAGCGCGTCACCTACGTAACGGCCAACCTCGAACAGGGCGTCCCGCTGGGCGATGCCGTCGAGCAGATCCGGAGCGACCTCGCGCAGCTCCCGTTCCCGGATGGCTTCTCCATCGTGTTCAGCGGCCAGTACGAAGAGCAGGAGAAGGCCGAGAAGGATTTCCTCCTGGCCATCATCATGGCGCTGGTCCTGATCTACATGGTCATGGCCGGCCAGTTCGAGCGCTTTCTCGATCCGCTTATCATCATGCTCTCCGTGCCGATCGCCATCGTGGGCGTGGTGCCGATGCTGATCCTCACGAACGACACGCTCAACATGCAGAGCATCATGGGGCTGGTGATGCTCATCGGTATCGTGGTGAACAACGCGATCGTGCTGGTGGACTACATCAACCTGTTGCGCAGGGAGCAGGATATGTCGATCGAGGAGGCCATCACCGAGGCCGGCCGGCTGCGGCTGCGGCCTATCCTGATGACCACCCTCACGACGGTGCTCGGCCTCGTTCCGATGGCGATGGGCATCGGCGCCGGCGCTGAAATCCAGGCGTCGCTGGCCCGCGTCGTCATCGGCGGCCTGTCGGCGTCGACGATGATCACCCTGATCCTCATCCCGCTCGCCTACATCAGCGCATACCGCGTCCGCGGGCGTGTTGCAACGCGGGTGCGAGCGCTCGTCGCCCGCTGGCGTCCGAGCTCCGGCACCCAGCCGGCGGTCCAGCCGGAGGGCTGATCGCCCCGCTTTTACTGCAAGATGCCTCCACGCAAGCCGGGGAGCTCACCGCCGAAGCGGTTGGGCTCCCCGGCTTGTTTCCGGGCGCCTCGCTTCGCCGGCTATTCGTAGCGCAGACTCTCGACAGGATCCGCCAGCGCCGCGCGCATCGCCTGCAGCCCGACCAGCGTCAGGGCGAGTCCCAGCGCCGCCAGCGCCGTCACCGCGAAAAGCCACCACGACAGCTCGATGCGGTAGGCGAAGTCGCTCAGCCAGTGCGCCATCACGAGGTACACGGCCGGTGTAGCGAGCAGGATGCCGGCTCCCACCAGGACGGCGAATTCGCGCGACAGGAGCATCACAAGCTGGGCGATCGACGCGCCGATGACTTTACGTATCCCGATCTCCTTGGTCCGGCGCGTAACGGAGAGCGCCGCGAGGCCGAGGAGGCCCAGACTGGCAATGAATACGGCGAAAAAGGCGGAATAACGGACGATCTGGCCCCAGCGGCGATCCTCCTGATACTGGGCCTCCATCTCGTCGTCGAGAAAACGGTACGCGAAGGGGATGTCCGGCGCCACGTTCTCCCAGGTGCGGCGCAGCAGGGCCATGCTTTCCGGGATGTCGCTCGGCGCAATGCGCACCAGCACGTACTGGTATCCCCATGACGGATCGAGCGTCATAACCATCGGGCCGACGGGTTTATAGAGCGACTGATGGTGAAAGTCGCGCACGACGCCCACGATGCGCGGGCCGCCTTCGGGATCGTCGCCCGGTGCGCCCGGGATCGGCTGGCCGATGGGGTCGGCGAGGTCGAAATCGCGGACGAGCGCTTCGTTGACGAGGATCGACGCGCCGGCGTCGGCGCCCCGCCGCGCATCGAAATTGCGGCCGGCCACCAGCTCCAGACCGAGAAAGTCGACGAAATTCGGCTCGACCTTAAACACGTTGAGCACGTGCCGCTTGCCCTTGTGCTGAAATGCCGTCCCCATCGTGCCCGTCTGTCCCAGCATGTTGCCCGTCGCCGTCACGCCCACGATCCGCGGCTCGCCGGCCAGCGCGTTGCGAAACCGATCGGCCACCTGCTCGCCATCGAGCCCTTCGAGCGGCAGAATGACGATCTGCTCTCGGTCGAATCCCAGCGCCAGCGACCGCGTGTAGGCCAGCTGGCGCGCCATGATCGTCGTGCTCGCGATGAGAAACATGGACAGGGCGAACTGCAACGCCACGAGCCCTTTCGTCAGGCCGTTGGAGCCGCTCAGGCGCAACCGGTTCGTGAGGGTCTCGATGGGCTGAAAGCCGGAGAGCACGAGCGCCGGATAACTCCCGGCGACGAGGCCGGTGAGCAGGACCAGCCCGACGAGCATCGCCGCGGTAGTCCCGTTGGCGATGAGATCGATTTCGAGCGTCTTCCCCGCGAGGTCGTTGAACGTGGGCAAAAACGCCGCGGCCAGCGCGAGCCCGCACACTAGCGCCGCCACGCTGAGCAGCAGCGCCTCGCCCCAGAACTGGGCGATCAGCTGTCCTCGCCGGGCGCCGACCACCTTCCGCAGCCCGATCTCCCTCGCCCGCCGCGTCGACCGCCCGATGGAGAGGGTGGTGAAATTGATGCAGGCGATCAACAGGACGGCCAGCGCGATGCTCGACAGGATGTACGAGTAGACCGGATCGCTGGCATCCGTCAGGTGCACGTCGGCGATCGGGCGCAGCCGGTAGGTTTGGACGACGCCCTCCTCCAGCCGGCCCTGCGCCTTCATCCGCGCAATGTCCTCCTGGTGGTAGGTCGCGTAGAACGCGGGCAGTTTCGCCTCGACCGCCGCGCGGTCGGCGCCGGCGTGCAGCAACACGTAGGTCTCTGGCGAGAAGAAATGCCAGTCGGTGGCCAATTCCCGATACATCTCGCTAAAGGTCGCAAGCGTCTCGAACGGCAGCACGATGCCGAACTGGATCGTAGAGTTTCCCGGCACGTCGCGCGCGACACCCGTGATCACGAAATCCTCGTACGTCTCATCCAGACGGATTTGGAGGGTGCGTCCCATGGGATCCGTGTCGCCAAAATACCGACGCGCAATGGACGCGGTGATGACGACGTTGCCCGGGTCGGCGAGTACGCCGGCCGGGTCGCCAGCGACGAGGGGAAAGCTGAAGACCTCGAAAAACGGCGCATCGGCGAAAAGGATCGGTTCGTCCACGGCATCGTTCGTCGCGCCGGCGGGGCGGGTGTAGGCGGTCCGCCGCTCGATCCGAACGAATTGCTCCACCTCAGGGATGTCCGCCTGGAGCGTCGGGCCGAGCACGCTGGGCAGCTCGATGGAGCCGTCGTCCATGCGGCCGTCGGGCTGGATCGCGGCATCCTGCACCCGGTAGATTCGATCACCGAGGCGGTGGAACCGGTCGTAGGTGAGTTCATCCCGGACAAAGAGAAAGATGAGGACGCAAAAGGCGATGCCCACGGCCAGTCCGAACACGTTGATGAACGCGTAGCCTTTCTCGCGGAGCACATTGCGCCAGGCGAGTTTGACGTAGTTTCTGAACATGGTGGCTCTCCAGGTCAGTTCGTGGATGAGTTCGCCTCGCCGGCGCCGCTTCCCCCAGTACACCTTCCGGTATTCCGTCTCCGCGGTTACATGATCCCCCATCTCGCGCAGCGCCTGGCGGTAGGCCGGCTCCAGGGCCAGGCCCCCGTCGACGAGGCTGGCCACCTGATCGCGCAGGTGCTGCTCCAGCTCGTCGAGGTCGTCGGCGGAAAAGGCCGGGTTGAAGGTGAGGCTCCGGCGCCAGGCCGCCAGGGCGTTCTCCAGGTCGAATCGGTATGCGGACATCGGCGTCGGGTGTTTCCGGAACCGTCAGGCCAGCTCGAGCCCGGGCGACGGATTCCACAACTGCATGAGCGCTTCATGGACGTCCATCCACAACTGCTTCTCGTGCTCCATCGCGCTACGCCCCTTCGGGGTGAGGGCGTAGTACTTGCGGCGCGGGCCGTCCGGCGAGATGCGCCACTCGCTCTGGAGCAACCCGTTGTTTTCCATCCCGTGGAGCACGGGGTAGAGCGTACTGGTCGTCCATTCGATCTGGCCGGCGGTCAGGGCTTTCACACGCTGGATGATGGCATACCCGTAATTCTCACCTTCGGCGAGGATCGAGAGCACGAACGGTTTGATGGATGCGGCGACGAGCGCGGTTGGGATCATGGCGTCAATGGAGGTATCTATGTCGTGTGAGGACGTAGTGTACGTCGCCATACGATATAGTGCAAGCCGGGTTACGGAATCGATCGGCAAAAACTTCGCTGCGGAGGCGGCGCGGTGTGTTGAGGCGCCGGGGCCGGCGTGTTATCTTGGGATATGGGCGCACTCCATCCCGACACGTTTGCCTTCCTGACCGACCTCGCGGCCCACAACGACCGCGACTGGTTCAACGCCAACAAATCGCGTTACGAAGCGGTCTGGGAGGCGTTTTCCGCCTTTGTCGAGGCGACCACGCGCCGCATCGCCGGCTTCGATCCCGGTGTGGAGGGGATGACGGCGAAGGACAGCCTGATGCGCATCTACCGCGACGTACGCTTTTCGAAGGAGAAGACCCCATATCAGACGCATCTGGGGGCGCACATCGTCGCCGGCGGGCGCAAGGCGCACGAGCGCGACCGCGCGGGCTATTTCATCCGGCTGGAGCCCGGCGCTTCGATCCTGGCGGGCGGGGCGCACCTGCCCCCGGGGCCCTGGGCGCAGGCCATCCGAACGCGTATCGACGAGGATCCGGACGCGCTGCGGGAGATCCTCGCCGCCGGCCCGTTTCGGGCGTATTTCGGGGAGATGGCCGGCGACCGCATGAAGTCGGCGCCGCGGGGGTACGCCAGGGATCATCCCGCCATCGATCTGCTCGGGATGAAGAGCTACCTGGCCGTCCACCAGGTGCCGGACGCCGTCGCGCTGGCCGACGACTTCGCCGAGCACGCCGGCCGGGTGTTCGAGGCGCTGGCGCCCTTCGACCGGTATCTCAACGGGGCCTAGAGGTCGCCGGTTCAGCCGGCGAGGAACTGGATGCACACCGGGGTGGGCGCCTCGGCCATGGCGACGCGTTCGAGCATCCCGCTTCGTCGGTCGATCGTGTAGCTGATGATCGTGTCCGTGTTCTGATTGGCCGCCAGGAGATGGGTGCCGCCCGGGGCGATGCAGAAATTGCGCGGCGTCTCGCCTTCCGTCGAGGCGTGGCCGACGGCCGTAAGCTGGCCGTTCGCGGCGTTGAATGCGAATGCGGCGATGCTGTTGTGGCCCCGGTTCGAGCCGTACACGAAGCGGCCGCTCGGCGCCACGTGGATGTCGGCGCAGGAGTTCGATCCGGTGAACCCTTCCGGCAGGGTGGAGACGGTATGCAGCTCCCGCAGCGCCCCCGTCGCGCGGTCATACGAGAGGGCGCTGAGCGTCGAGTTCAGCTCGTTGATCACAAACGCGAACCGCCCGGAAGGGTGGAAGTCGAAATGGCGCGGGCCGGCGCCGGGCGCGGTCTGGAGCGACGAGGTCGGTTCGGGGGAGAGGTTGCCCGACCGGGGATCCCAGCGGTAGACGACGACGCGGTCGATGCCCAGGTCCGCCGCGATGGCGAAGCGGTTGCGCGCGTCGAGATGGATGGAGTGGGCGTGCGGCCCCTCCTGACGGCTCGTATTGACGCTGCTGCCCTTGTGCTGCACCACCGTCGCCGGCGGCGCGAGCCGGCCGTCGCGGCCGACGGGCAAGACGGCCAGGTTGCCGCCGCTGTAGTTGGCCACCAGCACCCATCGGCCCGTTTGGTCCGTGATCAGATGGCACGGGTGCGCCCCGCGGCTTGGCTGCTGGTTCAGAAAGCGCAGATCGCCGGTGCGTCGGTCCACCGCGTACGCACTGACGGCGCCGCCGGGCGCGTCGTCGAAGGTAGCGAGTTCGTTGACGGCGTACAGGGTGCGACGGTTCGGGCTGAGCGCCAGAAACGACGGATCGGCGCTTTCGACGGCGAGCCGGATATCGGAGAGCGCGCCGCTGGCCGGATCGAACTGCGCCGTGTAGATGCCCTGGCTGGCCTT
The DNA here is from genome assembly GCA_041391505.1 of Rhodothermales bacterium. Lineage (NCBI taxonomy): Bacteria > Pseudomonadati > Rhodothermota > Rhodothermia > Rhodothermales > Rhodothermales bacterium. The sequence goes on along the minus strand of JAWKNW010000002.1, from coordinate 140,301 downwards.
GCTCGTGTAGGTGCCGATGTATACCCGGTTGGCGCGGGCATGGGCGGCGAAGGCGGACGGGGCGAATGCGAGGGCGGCGCCGGCGCCGGCGAGGGTGTGCAGGAAGGCGCGGCGGGTTGAAGCGGACATGGCAGGGCGATTCGGCTTGCGAAAAACGGACGAAGCTCCAACGTACGAACGTCGAAACGATGCGTCAATCGGTCGGAAACGATATCTTGGAGACGTCCCCGGCGACGTTCCTCCCTGCCGTAATCGTCGCTTAACCTGTATGGCGTAGGATGCCGGCGCACGCCGTGGCCTTCATCCGCAACTTCCTATCGCGATGTTCTTCCGTTCCGCACCCGCTCTTCGATGCCTGAGCGCGCTCAGCGCCCTCGGCTTATCCGTCATCCTCCTGGCCGGTTGCGCCAAGCCGGCGGAGACCGCCCCGCGCAACGTCATCCTCCTGATCGGCGACGGAATGGGGCTGGCGCAAATCTCCACGCTATACTACAACGACACGGTGAAGCGCTCGGCATTCGAGCGGTTCGAGCGGTTCGGGTATATCAAGACCCAGCCGGCCGTCCAGAAAGTGACCGACTCGGCTGCCGGCGCGACGGCGTTTGCGTCGGGCGTCAAGACCTACAACGGGGCGATCGGCGTGGATGCCGATAGCAACAGCGTCGAGACCATCGTCGAGCGCGTGTCGAAAGAAGGACTGCTGACCGGCCTTGTGGCGACATCGTCGATCGTGCACGCGACGCCGGCGTGTTTCTTTGCCCACGTGCCGGCGCGAAGCAGCTACGAGGACATCGCGGCCCAGCTGCCCGAGTCGGGCGTCGACTTCTTTGCCGGCGGCGGCACCCAGTTCTTCGCGCGGCGGTCGGACGGCCGGAACGTGTTTCAGGCGCTGTCCGATGCCGGTTTTGTGATGGACTCGACGGCGCTCGCTACGGCGGCTCCTCTCGACAACGGGAAAAAATACGGCTTCCTGCTGGCCCCCGACGGCATGCCCCCCATGTCGGAAGGCCGCGGCTCGTTCCTGCTCGATGCCACGAACATGGCGATCGATTACCTCCGCGGCGGCAAGGAGGGCTTTTTCCTGATGGTGGAAGGGTCGCAGATCGACTGGGGCGGCCACGGCAACAACTACGCGTATCTCGCCTCGGAGATGGCCGACTTCAATACCGCCATCGGCGCCGCGCTCGACTTCGCGGCGCAGGACGGCCACACCCTCGTGATCGTGACCGCGGATCACGAAACGGGCGGTCTGGCGCTTTCCACGGGCGCGAGCTACAACGAGATGAAGGCTACGTTCTCCACCGGCGGGCATACGGGTACGCTGATTCCGGTATTCGCGTACGGCCCCGGATCGGATGCCTTTTCGGGCATCTACGAGAACAGCGACATCTTCCACAAGATCATCGCGGCGACCGGGTGGTGACCTGACACCCGTCGGCGCGTGACCTACACGCCGGCGCGACACTTCATGAATGGCTTTATCGGCTGTATCTTACAGGCTGCATGTTGCCTGCACGGGCATCATCTAGCGCAGGGTTCCTCACGGCAGTGGCAGAGCCGGGTGACTAATCTACGGACAGCATCCTGTTAGACCGATCGCGGTGGCCCGGTTCAGGTTGTGACGGGAGTACACCGCCCCGGCGTCTGGTCATCTTAAACGGAGGAAGCCATGTCAACTACACCCCAGGCGAAACGAGGCCTGCCTGCAGCGAATCGATTGATTCCGCATCTGTTGCTCGCGGCTCTTTTTAGCGCATTTGCGCTCCCCGTGCTCGCCCAAACCGGTTCCTATCCACCCCCGCCGCCCGACGACATCATTCGGACGGAGTTCGCGGCCAAGAACATGAAGGTCGACATGCTGAGCATGTACAACCTGAGCGGCATGAGCGAACAATGGTGGAAGGACCTCGCCGCCGCCATCGATACCAAACTCGTCGGCACCGACGCGGAGAAGGAAGATGGCATGCGGATGATCGTGTTTCTGGCTACGTATTATCCCGACAAAGCGGATTTCAGCCGGAACGCTACCGAGCTGTACAACATCTACCGGTTCGACGGCAAGGAAGAGTTCCGCGTCATGGCGCTTGCGGCCCTGTATGCGGAAGGGGATGATGCGGCGATGCGGCTGATCGCATACCATACTCCCTATGCCAAATCGGCCCCGTGGGAGTCGAACGATCTCGTGCGGCGCGTCACCGACGCGGCCATTGCGCGGCATTTCGGAACGCCGTCCGTCACCGTGGAACCGCCGACCATGATCAGAACGGCCCCGCCGAACTGATCCCCCCGGCATCGTACGAAGGGCGCCGCTCGAGGCGCATCAAGAGGCTCGCTCCGGCGGGCCTCTTCTTTTTTTGGGGGATGGACCGGACCCGGTCAGTCGAGCCGGATGCGCACGCCGATGCCCGCGCTCGCCTGCGGCTTGAAAACGCCGTTCGCGACGGGGACCTCGACGGATACCCATTTCGGTGTGCGGACGAACGAGCCGACGACCACACCCACCGCGCCGCCGGCGACCATGCCGAACGTGATCCCCAGTGCGGCGGGATAACCCCGGTCGAACACGCAGAACGCGTGTTCGTCGCAGCCCTCGCTGCGCGAATAGGCCGCGATACCGACGCCGAGCATGCCGGCCGCCGCCCCCAGCGCCGCGCCGCGCCAGGTGTTGCGCTGCGTGCCCCGGCTTACGTCGAGTTGCAGGATCGCCTGCGCCGGTATGCGGAGCGAGGCGCCGCGCCGGGCAATGGACAGGACGTCGTCGTGGAAGCGCTCAAAGTCCCCCGTGAACGGCGTGCGCGGGGTCCACGCCAGTTGCACCTCCACCGGCGTCGCCAGGGTGACGCGGACGCGCTCGCCGGCGCGCAGTTCGTAGACCGTCTGCGCGCGCAGCGCCGGCGCCAGCCCGAGGAAAAGAAGCAGGTAAAGCGGTGATAGACGTGCCATCGTGACCTCCGCATATGGACAAATTCGCGCTACAACGTACGCAGATCGACCTGTCGCGGCGGCGAGGACGCGACGGGAATGGATGCCGGGCGACATCCTACAGCGACTCCGGCGGCAAAAAAACGCGCGACCGATTTAAGAAGAGACGGCGATCTCGTAAGTTCATGCGCGAACACCCACCAACCCCGCACCCTCTATGGCTACCCCGAATGCCGCGTTCGACTATATCGTGGTCGGCGCCGGCGCCGCCGGCTGCGCCGTCGCGCATCGTCTCAGTGAAGACCCCCACGTCAAGGTGGCGCTGCTCGAAGCGGGACCTCCGGACCGGTCGCCGCTGATCCATATGCCGGCCGGGTTCACCAAGCTCGTCGGGCAAAAGGTGAACTGGGGGTTCTCAACCGTCCCGCAGCAGCATGTCGACAACCGCGAGATGCATTACCCGCAGGGGCGCACCCTGGGCGGAAGCACGTCGATCAACGCCATGATCTACATCCGCGGTCACCGCCTCGATTACGACGAATGGCGGGATCTCGGCAACGAAGGATGGGGATACGACGACGTGCTGCCCTACTTCAAACGGTCCGAAAACAACGAGCGATTCGTCAACGAATACCATGGCGTCGGCGGGCCGGTCAACGTGGCGGACCAGATTCAGTCTAACCTGCTCACCCGCGCCTTCGTGCGGGCCGCGCAGGAGATCGGCATCCCCTATACGCCCGACCACAACGGCGCTCAGCAGGAAGGGGTCAGCTATTACCAGGTCACGCAGCGCAACGTGCGCCGCGAAAGCGCCGCGACGGCCTACATCCACAGCGTGAGGCATCGAAAGAACCTCACCGTGATCACCGATGCCTGGGCGTCGAAGGTGCTGGTCGAAAACGGCCGGGCCGTGGGGGTCGAGTACCTCCAGGCGCGCAAAAACCGGGTGACGCTTCGCGCGAACGCGGAGGTGGTCCTCAGCGGCGGCGCCGTCAATTCCCCGAAGCTGCTGCTGCTCTCCGGCATCGGGCCGGCGGACGAACTGCGGCGGCTGGGCATCGATGTGGCGCACGACCTGCCCGGTGTCGGGAAAAACTTCCAGGACCACATGGATGTCTACATCGCGGCGGAAGCGAGCCAGCCGGTGAGTTATAACGGAGAGGATCGGTGGGACCGGGCCGTCCGGCACGGCATCCAGTACCTGCTGTACAAGACGGGTCCGGTGACGGCCTGCGTGGCCGAGGCCGGCATCTTCCTCAAGAGCAGCGAGGACGTCCGCTCGCCCGACATCCAGATCCACTGCCTGCCGGCGTATGTCGTTGACCACGGGCGGATGCGGATCAAGGGGCACGGCGTGACGATCAACACCTGCAACCTGCGGCCGAAGAGCATCGGCTCGGTGACGCTCCGCTCGACGAACCCGCTCGACGCGCCGGCGATCGACCCGAACTTCCTGGACGATCCGTACGACTGGAAGATCTCCATCGAGGGATTCAAATGGGGGCGCCGGCTGCTGGCGTCGGAGGCCTTCCGGCCGCTGATCAAGCGCGAATACCTCCCCGGGCCATCGACGCAGAGCGACGAGGAGATCAAGGCCTACATCCGGAAATGGTCGAAGACCGACTACCACCCGGTCGGCTCGTGCAAGATGGGAAGCGACGACATGGCGGTGGTGGACACCCAGCTCCGCGTCCGCGGCGTCGAGGCGCTCCGGGTGATCGATGCCTCGATCATGCCCACCCTCATCAGCGGCAACACCCAGGCGCCGTCCATCATGATCGGCGAAAAGGGGGCGGCGATCATGAAAGCGGGAAGGGTTGTTTGAGTGTAAATCGCAAAATGTATATCGCAAAATGAAAGGTCTTTGCGGCAGCGTGCAGTAGCCTAAAAAGCAAATTGGGTGACGCGACCTGGCCGCGAGCACCCAATTTGCCTTTTGCGATGTACGATTTACGATCGAATCACATCGTGCCGATGTTGATCCCCACCATCTTCGTTTCCCACTTCATAACCAGGGTCGCTGATTTTTCGCTCACGTTTTCGAACGTGTAGCTCAGCCATTCCTGGTTCGGGATGGTTTCGGCTTTCACCTTCACTTCGAGCACCTTGTTGGCCTCGTCGTACATCGTGCCCCAGCGGACGGGCTTGGCGAAGATGGCGCCCCATTCGCCGTTCTCGGCAAGGCGGAAAAAGAGGTTATAGGTGCCGGCCACGAGGTGCTGGCCTTCGACCATGATGTCGTTCTCGAACGTCAGGGTGGTGGGCTCGTTCGCGCCGGCGCGCCAGACCTTGCCGTATGCCTCGAGACCGCCGAAGATCTGGCGTCCCTTGACGCCGGGACGGCCGTATTCGACGTTGATGACGGTTGTGCCAATGGTTTGCGACACGGACGCGTTCGGGCTCGGGCGGGGTTTGCTGTTGTCGCGCTGTGCGTTGGCCGGCTGGGCGGCGAGCACGATGAGGACGAGCGCAAGGAGGCCGGTAAGGCTATTAAAAAACGTCTTTCGCATGGTTGCTATGAAGGTATAGGATAAGGTACGCGTGGAAGATCGCGACGCACAACGATTGCGCGAACGGCGAGTCATGTGGGATCGTACGAGGGGCAAGCACGAAAAAAGCGGTTTCAGGTTCCAGCAGCGGGGTTCGACTTTACAATTCGTCGCCTTGCCCGCCGGCGTCTACAGCTCGCGTTCCGCGATGTCTGCGCGGACGATGAGCGCGAACAGCGGGTCGTCCGGACCCGACCCTCGAAAGGCCTCGAGCGCTTCCATCGATTCCCATTCCTCGAAGATGTTCACGCGGTCGGGATCGACCGGATCGGGCGACACGGCAAAGTCGCGGCATCCGGGCGTCTGGCGGGCGGCGACGACGGCGGCCGTGGATCGGGTGACGAAGGCATCCCGCTGCCCGGTCTGGATGTAGAGCTTGCCGGAAACGATGATCATGAAACGGCCCGTGGTGGATGGTTCTACGTGATCAGGCATTCGGCCAGAGGCCGAGGAGTTGTCGGAGCAGCACCAGTTGACCGACGTGGTACGCGTTGTGATCGGCGACGAGGAGCAGTTCGCGAAGATAGGTCTGCCCCGCCCCGTGGGGGATGGGGGCGAAGAGGTCGATCGCGGGGTCGGCGGCGAGCGCTTTCATGGCGGCGCGGTCGGCCCGGTACGCCGCGACGCTGGTTTCCCACGCCGCATCGTTCGCCGGCGCCGGCTCGGCCGGCCAGTAGTCCGCCGGCCAGTTCGGCTGCGTGTAGGCGGGGTTGCGGCAGAAGTCGAGGATGTCCCACTGGGCGATGCGCAGGTGTTCAAGCAATTCCCAGGCGGAATGCGGGGCGCCTTCGACGCGCACGCCCCGGAAGGCGGGCGGGATGCCGGCGACGGCGGCGTCGAACGAGACATGGGCGTCCTGCCAGTCGAGGAGGCGGACGAGGTGGTCGCGGAGGGTGGCGTCGGACATGGGCGAGTGTGGGTCAGGGGGTGAGTTGGACGTCGAACGCATTCGAGCGTCGCAGCGAATCCGGCAGGGGGCATCCGACCTCGTCGCGGCAACGGCTGACGTCGTAATAGAGTCGGAACCGGCCCTCGAGCCGTCCCAGAGGGGTTCCGCCCGACCACGCGTTGGGGCCGACAAGGTGCAGCGTGTCCGTGCGCGCGCCGCGCGGACGGATCGCGATCGGGTGATCGTGTCCCGCACAGGCCCAGGCGGTATTGTACGCCGCGCCCCCGTCGTCCGCCGGCTCGATCAATTCGATGCCGTAGATGGGATGCAGGTCGTCCGGGCGACAGCGGGCGAGGTAAACCCAGTGCCGGTTCCGGTTCTCGATCCGGGTAACGAGGGTGAATCCGTACCGCTGTGTCCCGGGCTCCCGCTGGGCGGTGTACTGGGTCCGATCCGTCTGGATGGTCACATGAATCGGCGTTGTGTCATGATCTGGCAGGAAGGAGCAGCCTGCGAGCAGGAGGGCGAGGGCGGCGAGGCGCATGGATCTCCCGGTGGTTATGCCAACATGGCGATGATAGATGATACAACGTCCGTGGGCCCGCCGTGTTTGGGGCCCTCGCATGCGTTGATACATGCCGGCGCCTATCCGGCGCTATTCCCGCCAGTATTCCGGCCTATCGAGGCATGCCGCGCAGGCGACCCGGCCCCGGACGTCGGCGTTTCCGAGCCGGCGTACCATCCAGGCTTCTTCCGGGTCGATCGGATAGGGCGGGAGCAAGCCGCGGGGTACCGCCGGCTCGAAGCCGGATCCGGTGTAATAGTCCGGATGGCCGAGCACGAAGACGAGTTGTATCCCCGATCGGGTCAGCCGCTCGATGCCGGCCTGGATGAGTGCGCGACCGATGCCGCGCCGCTGGTGCGCCGGCACGACGGCCATCGGCGCGAGGAGCGCCGCCGGGACATCGCTCGCGGTTTCGCGAAGCGTCGCCTTCGTGAACAGGATATGGCCGGCGGGGCGGCCGTCCACGTAGGCCAGCAGGGAAAGACAGGGCGCGGCGGTCGGGTCCTGCAGCAGGGCGGCCGTCAGGCGCGCCTCGTCCTCCTGGCCGAACGCGGCGCGCTCGACCGAGAGGACGTCCGAGAGATCGGCGTCAGTAGCTTCGACGATGTTCATGGCTGGGTAGGGGTCGGGTTACTCCATGGGCTGTCCGCCTTCCGGGCTGCGTCGCCGCATCGGGTCATTTGAGCCGGCGGACGCCCCGTATCCGGACGGGCTCCGTCAGCATCTGGCTCGAATCGGGCCGGCTCTGGATGTCGCGAACCACATCCATCCCTTCGACGACGACGCCGAAGGCGGCAAATCCCTGCCCGTCCGGGTTGCGCCGGCCCCCGAAGTCCAGCTCGGGCTGGTCGCCGATGCAGATAAAAAACTCCGAACTCGCCGATCCCGGCTCGCTCCGGGCCATCGAAAACGTGCCGTCCAGATGCCGAAGCCCTGTTTTTGCGGTCGTTTCGTGGGGGATGGGCGCGAGGCGGAGGTCGCTCTCGGCGAACCCGATGCCGCCCTGGATGACTTCGATCTTCACCTCGTTGTTCGGCTGGTTGTCCATCCGCACGGTGCGGTAAAACGAGGCACTGCTGAACCGTCCTTCGTCGACATACCGAAGGAAGTTGGCGGCGGTGATCGGGGCGTTTCGGGTATCGACCTGGACGACGATGGCGCCGCGATCGGTCTGGATGAGTACGCTCGGATCGGCCCCGTGCTTCAGGCCCTGCCCGAAGCATGCCGAGAGTCCGACGGCGCAACAACATAGCGCTGTCCAGCGCCAGAACGCTTTGGGCTCGCGGTTTGGCATGCGTGTGTTCGGTTGGATGGGTGAGGTGGTCGAATGCGCCGGTGTCGAAGGTGCGGGAACGGGTAATCTAAGTCCTGCGCCATTGCAATAGATCCGCGATCCTCCGCGTCGATGGCGTGTAGGGATGGGTGAATGCCCGGTCGATCAATCGTTCCACGGTCTGCCGGTAGATGCGATCGGCTTTCCTGATTTCGGCCATGTGCGCGGATACATTGTTTTGGCTCTTGAGCACGCCGTGCTCAAAAACGAGCTCCACCACCGATTTGTACTGCCAGTACGTGGCCAACTCCCTATTTCCGTAGTCCTTTTGCAGGAACTCATCAATGAGCAACACGCTGCCCGTGTATTCGATAGCCATGTTCAAGCCCTGGTAGTGGTTATTCCAGGACCTCATTTTGTCCGTGGGATAGGTCGGCGACACGCCCATGAAGACGGGCCCCTTTTTATCGAGCCATTGGCCGGTGGATGGACTGGGGTCTATCAGATGTACGAACAGGGTGTCGAGAACGAGGCGCGACCGTTTCAGGGCGTACAGGGCCACATACCCACGCCAGCAAAACGTGCCGGCCATGACGGGCTTTTCGCCCAGGGACTCGATCGGAACCGGATTGGCGGCGCTCCATGATTCGATCTCGTACGTTTTTCTCTTATATCGAAAGGTGTCCCTGACTTGCATGGTCATAGGCCCGGCCCTCCAGCAAAGGTGCGCGTGGAACGATGGCTTGCTCGGTGCAAGATATGACTGTATAAGCAGTGTCAGTATACCTGCGTTTCCGCAATGGGCTCCGTGCGTCGTGTGGTCGGTGGATGCCGGACCCGCGCGACCCGGGTTCCGGACACCTTGTGCGGGTTCGGCTCCCGGATCGCAGGCCGGCGGTAATGTGCAGGAAGCACCTGGGTGTTAGCGCAGCACCTTGAACGCGTGCGCCCAGTCGTTGCGAACGAAGCCCGGAATGCACCAGAGGATGCACAGCGGTTCGATGGCGCGCGCCGCCTCGACGGGGCCCATGTCTTCCGCATCCCACCCGAAGGCATCGAGGATGCCGGTGACTTCCGTTTTGGCGCCCGCGTCGTTGCCGCAGATGAACATGGTCGGGCGGGACTCGAGCTGCGGGTCGACCATCAGCGCGGCCCCCACGCAGCTGAATGCCTTCACGAAGTGGGCCTCGGGGAACGCGCGCTGGAGCCGTTCCATCAACGAGTCGTCCAGCGTGGTGAAGAACGAGAGGACGCCGTGCGTCGGCGGCTTCTCGGCAATCGGGTTGGTGGCGTCGGCGATCGTCTTCCCTTTCAGGTTTGCCGCGCCGGCCGCGGTCAGCGCCGCCTCGGCCGCCGTGCCTTTGGTGGCCAGCACCACGAGGTCGCCAAACGCCGCGACCTCGTCGAACGTCCCGACGCGGACGCCCGGATGCTGCGCCGCCCAGTCCGACAGCTTCGCCGGCGTGCGGCTGCCGATCATCACGTCATGGCCGTGTTGGAGGAAGCCGGCGGCCAGCGTCTTGCCGACCGTTCCGGAGCCGAGGATGCCAATGTTCGTTTTCATAGGTGTTATTATTGTTTGTGCATACAAATGATGGATACCGAATGTCCGGGAATCGAGCGGAGCGAGCGGGATGTGCCGCGTCGTCCGCCGGCTCAGGTGGCGTCTTCCACCCGGGCCGTCGCCTCGGTGAGCCGCGCCGCGAGTTCGGCGGCCGGCGCCTGGCCCAGCAGGTCGCCGTAGCGCACGTACAGCGCGTTCCAGGCCTCGCGAAGCGGCGCGTCGAGCGCCAGGGCGGCCTCCGTAGGGAAAACGCGCGACGCCCGGCCGTCCGACCGGCGCTCCACCAGCTTCTTCGACTCCAGTTTCTCGACCAGCCGGGTGACGGTCGAGGGCTGGAGCTGCATGATGCGGGCCAGTTCGCCCGGCTGGATGCCCGGCTCCTTGTTGACCGCAAGCAGCAGCAGCGCATGCGACGGGGCGAGGCCGACCGCGCTGAACGCGTCCTCTGCCAGCCGCGTCATCGCCCGCGCGAACGCGTTCGCGGAATAATAGAGGCAGTTGCAGTAGAGCGATTTCGATTCGGACATGACGCAATATACTCCGTATGCTTGTACATGCAAATATAAAAGCCGATTTTCCTGGCATCGGGCCGGCTTTCGTATGACGGAGCCTGCGAAACGAATCAAGAACAACCTGCTCGTGGTGCGTATCGACCCACTTCGGATACGCCACGCAAGGACCGGGTGGGCAACGCGGAGATCGGGCTCGATAGTCCATTTGGGCGTACATTGTGACGAGCCGTATCTTCAGAGCCGATCCACGATCGGTCGATCTGCACTGCAAGCCACAGAGTTTTCCATGCATTCACTGTTCCATTTGCGCGCAACGCTGGTTGCCATCGTGTTGTGCGTCGTTCAACTCGTCGTCTCGTTGGGGTTTGGTTTCGATGTGTTTGAAGCCTTCCTGGCCTTTCTGGCTCGTTTCGAGCCCTTCGAGCTGGACGAGATTTTTGTAGGTCTGGTAGTCGTCCTGATCGGGGCGCTCTGGGATCTGACCGTGCTTCGCACCCGCGAGCGGCGGGAGCGGGAGTTCGAGAAGCAGCGCATCAAGGCGCTGCAGGCCACGATGGTCAACGCGACGGAGATCGTGAACCTGCTGGTGGCGAGCGTGAAGCTGTTTCGCTACGAGGCGGAGGCCACCGGCGAGGTCTCGTCGACGGACATTGCCCGGCTGGACGCGGCGATCGGCCGCACGCACGATCAGCTCGACGCGCTGCGCAACGTGAAGTCGGTGCGCGACCTCAAGTCGCTGCAGCGGCTGAGCCAGGCGCTGCCCGGGGGATCCAACTGATCGCCGGCATCCTTTTTCCTCCAGTCCGGGTTCAGCGTGTCTGAGGCATCTCCTGGTTTGTTCGATGGCGTTCACCGCCGGCGCAATGCGCTGACGGGCGAATGGGTGCTGGTATCGCCCCACCGGGGTAAACGGCCGTGGCAGGGGCAGGTGGAAGAGGTGCCGGCGGACGAGCGCCCGACCTACGACCCGGGATGTTATCTCTGCCCGGGCAATACCCGGGCGGGCGGCGAGACCAATCCCCGGTATGGCGATACGTTCGTGTTCGAAAACGATTTCGCGGCGCTGCAACCGGGCACGCCGGCGTGGGCATCCGATGATCCGCTCCTTCGGGCCGAATCGGAAAGCGGCCGGTGCCGGGTGATTTGCTTTTCTCCCCGTCACGATCTGACCCTGCCCGAGCTGGATGTGGCGGACATCCGCCGCGTGGTGGAGGTGTGGGTCGACGAATACACGCGGCTCGGCGCCGACCCCGACATCGGATATGTCCAGATCTTTGAGAACAAGGGGGCGATGATGGGGTGCAGCAACCCCCATCCGCACGGGCAGATCTGGGCGGAGCGCCGGGTGCCGGTGGAGCCGGCGAAGGAGAGCGTCCAGCAGCTGCAGCATTTCTCGGCGCACGGGTCGACGCTCCTCGGCGACTACCTGGCTACGGAGCGCCGGCTCGGCGACCGCCTCGTTTGCGAAAACGAACACTTCACCGTGCTGGTCCCGTACTGGGCGTTCTGGCCGTTCGAAACGCTGGTCGTCGCGCGCCGGCCCGTGCCCGACCTCGCGCGGCTCACCGCCGACGAACGCGCGGCCCTGGCCGACATCCTCAAGCGGCTGACGACGCGGTACGACAACCTGTTCAGGGTATCGTTTCCCTACTCCGCCGGGATCCATCAGGCGCCCACCGACGGCCGGCCGCACCCCGAGTGGCATCTTCACCTTCATTTTTACCCGCCGCTGCTCCGCTCGGCGACGGTCAAGAAGTTTATGGTCGGCTACGAGATGCTCGGCAATCCGCAACGCGACATCCTGCCCGAGGCCAGCGCCGAACACCTCCGCGCGATGAGCGAGACGCATTACAAGCCATCCCATTGATATGCCAGAGACGATCCTCACCCGGATGCGGGACGCCTGGACCGGCGCGTTCGGAGACCGTCTGCCGACGGTGTGCGTGCGCGCGCCCGGCCGCGTCAACCTGATCGGCGACCACACCGACTACAACGACGGCTTCGTGCTGCCCGTCACGCTCGAGCACGCCGTCTATGCGCTCGCGGCGCCGCGGAACGACCGTTCGGTGCGCCTCTTCTCGATGAATTTCGACGAGATGGCCGAATTCGACCTCGACGACGCCGGCCGGCAGGGGGCCTCGTGGCGCGACTATGTGGGGGGGGTGACGGCGGAGGTGCACGCCCGCCGGCCGCTGCCGCACGGGTTTGACGCGGTGATCTTCGGCGACGTGCCGCTGGGGTCGGGCCTCAGTTCGTCGGCGGCCATCGAGGTGGCTTCCTTGCTCATGCTGCAGGAGCTGTTCGGGCTGGATATCGAACCCGTGGAGGGGGCGCTGCTCTGCCAGCACGTCGAGCACCGGTGGATCGGGCTCCAGTGCGGGATCATGGACCAGTTTGCCTCGCGCCTCGGCCGCGCCGGCCACGCGCTGTTTCTCGATTGCCGCTCGCTGCAGTATCTGGAAATCCCGATGGTGCTGGGCGACGCCGCGTTGCTGATCGTCGACAGCAAGGCGCCCCGTTCGCTGGCGTCGTCGAAATACAACGAGCGGCGTGGCGAATGCGAGGCCGGCGTGGAGATCCTCCGTCGGTCCGACCCGGCGATCGCATCGCTGCGCGACGTAACGACGGGCGTGCTCGAGGCGAACGAGGCCGCGATGCCCGCCGGCGTTTACCGCCGCTGCCGGCACGTGGTCACCGAAAACGCGCGGGTGGAAGAGGCCGCCATGGCGTTGCGATCGGGCGACCTCAAGCGCCTCGGCGCGCTCATGAGTGCTTCCCACGCCAGCCTGCGCGACGACTACGCCGTGAGCAGCGCGCCGCTGGACCGGATCGTCGACTCGGCGCTGGCCACGGAAGGGGTGTACGGGGCGCGGCTTACCGGAGCGGGGTTTGGCGGGTGCGTCGTGGCGCTCGTCGATCAGGAATGGGCGCCGGTGATCCGGGAGCGCATCGACACCGACTACCGGGCGATGTTTGCGATCGCGCCGGCGTTTTACGAGGTGCGGGAGAATGTGGAGGCGGGGGTAGTTAACCTTTGAGTGCCTGCCGCGAGCGCCCGATCACCCGGCTGTTGCTACACGCTCAAGGGCATACCGCACGTGATTTTTATGGATTGATGTAGTTATGCCCCGACCTCATCCTCACATCAGGCCTTACGTTGCGCAGGTGTTCTTCGGCGCCCTGGGAATGATGGTCCTCGTCAAACTGATTGTGCGTCCCTGGGTGTTATCCCGCGACACATCGCCTGTCCTCGAGATCATCGCTCTGTCCTTCCCGAGCCTGATCGAGGCGATCGTCGTGCTGACGATCGTGTTCGGACTCGTGTCTGCCGGCAAGGCGTATGCCCTCCCGGTGTTGCGGCGACTTTCCAGGCCTGTGCTGTTAGCCCTTTCCGTCGTGCTTGTGGGCACGTACGTCCTCACACAAGAGCTTTCTCCGCAGAATCTGGGAGGCGCGAACGTCGTTGATCCCTGGGACATCGTGGCATCGCTGGTCGGTCTGGCCGTGATGTCCCTGCTGTTCGCTCGATATGGGATGCTGGAGGATGCCGAGTGATACGGGTTCGCACCCGCTCAGGCGGTTGTAGCGGGCGACACCCCGGGCGCACCGGCGATCCGCGGATGGTCGCGCTTTCGACGGTGTAGCTTTACTCCATCCCCCCATCCATCGCCGGCACCGGACCCAGCACATCCTCCACCGACAGGTACTCGATCTTGCCGAGCTTCAGGTCCTTGATCTGCTGCTCGATGACTTCCCGGTCGCCCACGACGATGATCGCGAGGTTGTCCGGGTCCACGTATTTTTTCGCCACGCGCTGCACGTCGGCGCCGGTGACGGCGAGGATGCGCCGCTGGTAGGTGGCGAAGTGGTCCGCCGGCAGGTGGTAGGCGGTCATGTCTTCCAGTTCGCCGGCCACGTCGCCGACGGTCTGGAACGCCTGCGGGTATTGCAGCGCCTCGTAGTTCTTGGCGCGTTCCAGCTCTTCGGCCGGGATCGGATTGCGGATGCCGCGCAGCTCCTTCATGAACTCGGTGAGCGCCGGCCCGGTGACGTCGGTCTGCACGGCCGCCGTGGCGAGGAACGGACCCGGCACCGGGAGGAAGCTGAAGCGCGAGCCGGCCCCGTAGGTGTAGCCCTTGTCCTCGCGCAGGTTCTGGTTGAGGCGGGAGGTGAACGAGCCGCCGAGGATCGTGTTGAGGACCGTCAGGGCGTAGTAGTCGTCGGTATCCCGCGCCGCGCCGATGCGGCCGATGCGGATGATGGATTGCGCCGAGCCGGGCTTGTCCACGAGGTAGATCGTCCGGCCCTTCACCTGCTTCGCCGGCGCGACCGTCGCCGTCGGGTTCGAGCCGGCCTGCCAGCCGCCGAACGCCGTCTCCAGCGCCGGCTGGATGCTGGCCTGGGTGACGTCGCCGGCGATGATCAGCGTCGCGTTGGCGGGGTTAAAGTAGGTTTTATGGAACGCGGCGAGATCTTCCGTCGTGAAGCCGCGCAGGCTGGCCTCCGTGCCGGCGGTGCGCGTGCCGTAGGGGTGGCCGTCGCCGAAGAGGGTCTTGTTGAACTGGGCCAGGGCGATGGCGTTGGGCTCGTCGTGCGCCTGGACGAGGTCGGTGAGCCGGTCGATGCGCATCCGCTCCAGCTCGGCGGCGTCGAAGTTCGGGCGCAGGGCGACATCGGCCATCAGGCGGAGCGCGTCGTTGAGCTTGGAGAGGGGCGTGAAGAGGTCGACGGAGGCCGTATGCAGGCCGGCGCCGGTCGACAGCGAGGCGCCGAGGAAGTCGACGGCGTCGGCCAGTTCGAGCGCGTCCATCCCGCCGGCGCCTTCATCCATCATGTCGAGCGTGAGGCTGGCGAGGCCGGTCTTGCCGGCCGGGTCGTCTACCGCGCCGGCGCGCACCATCAGCGTCAGCTGGACGACGGGGACCTGGTGCTTCTCGACCATCACCACGGCCAGGCCGTTGCCCAGCGTGAAGCGGACGATCTCCGGCGCCTCGAGCATCGGAGGCGCTCCGGGGATGGGCGGCGTCGAGCGGTCGACCTGCGCGAGGGCGGCAGGGGCCAGGAGAAGGAGCGCGATAGCGGCGAGGATGCGTTTCATGGTATGTCTGGTCCCCACATTAAAATGTGGGGGGGGGAATATGGGGTTAACGGCTTACTCTTTCCGATGTCATCTCGACCGGATCCCCGCATGCGCGGGGAGTAGCGGAGAGACCTCCTGACGTATTGCACGACCTCGGGAGGTCTCTCCGCTTCATCGCCACTCGGGTGGCGATTCCGGTCGAGATGACATTGAGTCCTCATACCTAGCGGCCGGCTGGGAGGAGCTGGGGGGCGAGGTCGGTGGCGCCCTCGGGGACGACGCCGAGGACGACGCGGGCGTCGTCCTTCAGGAACGAGCGGGCCATGGCCTGGATGTCGTTGGGGCGTACGGCCTTGAAACGGGCCAGGTCCTCGTTGAAATAGTCGGGATTCCGCGTGTAGTAGTAATAGCTGTTGAGCTGCTCGGCTTTCCCACGAAACCCGCCGATGGACTGGAGGGCGTTCAGGAACTGCGACTCGTACTGGTTCACGGCGCGGCCCAGTTCGCGTTCGGTGGGCGGCTCGGTCTTGATCCGGTCGATCTCTTCCTGGATCACCTCCTGCAGCTCGCTCAGCGATACGCCGGGGCGCGCGGTGGCCACGATGTAAAAGGCCGACGACAGGCTGTTCGCGTCCTGGAAGGCGAAGACATCCTGCGCGATCTGGAGGTCGTACACGAGGCGGTTGTAGAGGCGGGCGTTTTTGCCGCCGGCGAAGATATCCGCCAGCAGCGACATCTCGGCGTCGCCGGGCTCGAAGGCCGGCGGCGTCAACCACGCCATGTACAGACGCGGAAGCTGCACGTCATCCTCGAGCAGGATCCGTTTTTCCTGATCCAGGAACGCCGGCGGGGCGTCGATCGGCGTCACGGTTTCGGACCCCGGGACATCCCCGAACCATTTCTCGACCGCCGCGCGGGCCTCCTCGGCGGTGACGTCGCCGGCGATGGAGAGGCTCGCGTTGTTGGGGCCGTAATACCGCTTGAAGAAATCGACCACGTCCTCATAGCTCGCCGCCGAGAGGTCGTCCATATAGCCGATGGTCGGCCAGTGGTAGGGGTGATCGGCCGGGTAGAGGGCCTCGCCGAGCGTCGGGAAGGCGAGCCCGTAGGGGCGGTTTTCGTACGACTGCCGGCGCTCGTTTTTCACGACGTCGCGCTGGCCATCCACCTTTTCGGGCGACATCGCGTCGAGCAGAAAGCCCATGCGGTCGGACTCGAGGAAGAGCGCCAGCTCGAGTGCGTTGCTGGGCACGTCCTCATAGTAGTTCGTGCGGTCGCCGGTGGTCGAGCCGTTGTTGTTGCCGCCGGCGGCCTCCAACCACTCGTCGAACTTGCCCTCGGGCACGTGTCCGGAGCCCTCGAACATGATGTGCTCGAACAGGTGGGCGAAGCCGGTGCGGCCGGTCTTCTCGCTCCCCGAGCCCACGTGGTACCACATGTTGACGCTGACGAACGGCGTCGAGTGGTCCTCGTGAACGATCACGTTGAGGCCGTTGTCGAGCGTGAACTGGGTGTAGGGGACATCGATGTCCTGGGCCGAGGCCGGAAGGCAGAGCAATCCGGCGGCCAGCAGCAAACAGGCTCTCTTCATCGAGGCGGATGGTATGGTGAGTGGGTCGTCGGGCTCGACCAGCGGTGGAAAATTCTCCCGTTCTACTGGTTTTGCGTGAGCCGGTTGCGGAGCGCCGCATATTGCCGGGTTTGCCGCGGGTTCAGGGCGGTCTGATCGATGGCGCGGAGCAGCCGCACGGCGCCGGCGCGGTCGCCTTCCTCCTCCATCTGTTCGGCATACCGAAGCCGCGTGGCATTGGCGCGACCGGGGTTGCCCAGTTCCTCATACCCCTGCGCCAGGAAGGTAACGAGCCGCGCGTCGAGCGAGACGCGGGGGAGCGCGTCGCGCCGCGCGATGCGTTCGTTGTACTCCACGCGGACGTCGAGCGCGTGTTCGAGCTGGAAGATGGCGGAGGCCACGGTGTTGTTGTCACCCCACACGCCGATGGTGGCGTACAGGATACCGAGGGTGCGGTGATAGGCGTAGATCTTCCGGTAGTCCGACTTCTTGTACGCCGCGCCTTTGCCCTGGAACAGCCGCACGCCGTATTGCTCGGTCATCTGGCGGACCCGGTCGATCTGACCCTGTTCGACATACAGCTCGGAGAGATTCACGAGCGCTTCGAGATCGGGCTCGCGGTCCGTTTGTTGCGTGAGCTGGAGGGCGTACAGGTAGAACGTTTCGGCGCTTGCGTCGTCGCCGAGATGCCGGTGCCAGTCGCCGAGGCCGCGCAGGAGGATGCGGTAGCCGTCGCGCGGCCACCAGCCCTCTTTCGGGTCCATGTCCGGGTCGCCTTTGTCGGCCCACCAGGACGTATTGCTGGCGTCGAGTTCGGGCAGGGCGGTGAAGGCGTCGATCACCTCGCGCACGCCGGCGCCCACGTCGCCGTCGTCCGCCAGGCCGCGCAGGAGCCGGGCGATCTCGCGCTGGTCGGCCGGTCTGTCGGTTTGCTCGTCGAGCAGGGGCGGGCCCAGCCGCGCGCGGCTGAGGCTGACCACGACGCAGGTGAGGAGTTCGGCTTTCTGCCGCAGCATCGCCGGATCGGTCGCGCCGGGCGAATACAGGCGGGTCAGCGTCTGCAGGGCGGCGAGGGCGGCGCCGATCTCGCGCCGGTTGTCGATCTGACGCCAGATGTGGGTGATCAGCGCCGGCACGTCGGCCTCGGCGTAGACGGCGTTGAGGCCCTCGATGGCCTCGGGCATGTCGGGCCGCTCGTCGAGCGCCAGCTGGTAATACCGGGCCGCCTCCTTCGGGCGCCCCTGGTCGCGGAGCAGGTTGGCGAGATTGAGCGCGTAGAAGCCCCGGTAGTCGTCGTCCAGCGCGATGGCCTCTTTGTACCGCGCCTCGGCGTCGGCGGGCCGGCCGGTGTCGAGGTACAGCTGGGCGAGGTTGTTGAGCGCGCTCCCCGAATTGGGCTGGAGCACGAGGTAGCGTTCGTAGTGGGTGACGGCGCGCGCGACGTCGCCGGCGCTCTGGGCCTTCAACGCGCGCTGCTGGAACGTGAGGCCGAGCTGGAATTCGTACGAGGCCTGCAGTTCGGCGTCGCGTTCGGTCGTGGCCTGCGCGAGCCCGTCCTCCAGCAGCACGACGGCGCGGTCGTAATCGCGGCTCTTGAGGACGTTTTTCGCCTGGTTCAGCCGGGTCCGGGAGGTCGCCACGTCATCCTGCGCGGCGGCGAGGCCGGGGGTGAGGGCGAGGGCGAGCAGGAGCAAGAGGGTTCGCGGCATGGTCACATCCCTCCCGGCGTTTCTTCGGTGATGAGGCCGCCCGTGGTATGCATGTACGGCCGGCGGCGGTACTTCACCATGAAGAGCCGCAGCTCCTGGAGGTGGTCGTTGCTGAGCACGGACCGGATGTCGTCCCATCGGCCGGCGATATCGTCGTCCGGTTTCAGCTCCAGGTTGGGGTAATCGAAGCAGCGCTGGTCGCCGTCGGAGCAGGAGATGGAGACGAGGATGTCGTCCGCGAAGCCGGGTTCGCTCAGGCTGCCCGTGGGGCGGAGCAGCATCCGCCCGTCGACGGCGGTGCCCACGAACGACGACCGGAATTCGGCGCGAAACTGGGTGGTGTCCTCGGGGAAATAGGCCGAATACCGGATGGGGATCGGCAGCAGGTTGGCGCCCTTGTCGAAGTCGAGGATCGGGTTCGGCGGCGTGATGAGGGCGAGCGTGATGTGGCCGAGGAACTTGCGCGTCAGGATGGCGCCGAAGCTGTCGGTGACGTGCTGTTCCATCCAGCGGTCGATCTCGCCGGCGAGCCGCTCGGGGTCCTGGGCGAATTTTTCGTCGATGGCATCGAAGAGGATCGGGTTGCAGTTGATCTTGCCCTCGTCGTCCGTCGCGCCGAGGTCCACCATCCCCGCGCCGGCGACGACGCTGTAGAAGTGCGCCCGGATCTCGGTGCCGAGGAGCCGTTCGATGCCCTCGATCTCGATGATGAGCCGGTTGTCGTCGGTGTCCGACGGCGCCGGCCCGACCTTCCATACGATGAAGTCGAGCGCGCCGAGATCGTCGACGTAGCGGACGAACGAGGCGGCGATGCCGGACTCGATGGCGGTCAGGCTGGCCTGGAGCTGGTCGCGGTACAGCGGCGCCGTGATCCGGGCGTCGACGTACACGACGGGGAAATCGGTCTGCGCGCGGGCCGGCGTCGCCGTCAGCAGCAGGCCGATGGCCGCGAGGCAGAACGTTTGCAGGCGTTTCAACGGCATCTCATTCGATGATTTCCAGCGTGTAGGGTCGATCCCCGACGGTAGTAGTTAGGCTGTAGACGGCCGCGGGTTCCGCAGAGGCCGTCGGCATGACCTCGATGCGCACGGCGTCGCCGGCTTCGAGCCGGCGGGCGGTCACGAACCCGGTCTCGGGGGATGTCGTGCGCTCGACCAGCCGTTCAACCGTCGACGCGTCGCTCGTCAGTCCCCCGAAATAGCCGCGGAGGCGGCTGTAACGCTCCTCCGCCGGCGTGCGGTTGACGATGCGGCGGGTGCGCTCGGCGTCGGTCCCGATACAGTATATGCGCTGGCGCATGGTGTCGACCGACACGACGCGGTCGCGGATCTCGATCCGGAGGCGGAACGGCGCGGCCACGGCGCCGTCGACCGGCGGCAGTTTCTCCCACAACAGACGCCCCGGAGCGACGCACACCGCCCGGGCATTGCGGTCGGCCGCCTCGTTCCGCACGGCGCGCCAGCCGACGGTGGCGGCCAGGAGCAGCACGAGCAGGATGGGGAGCTTTACGATCCCGAGCAGCGATTGCCACCACGGCGGCGTCGGACGGTGCAGCTCCCAGTCCGAATGTTTGATTTCGCCGGCGGCGATGTAGGGGCTCCAGTAGGTCTCGACGAAGTCCCGGTTGAAGAAGTCGCTATGGCGGAAGTTGTGGAACCGGTCGCGCACGCGGCTCTTCCCGAACCCGAACGTGCCCGACGGCCCGAATCCCCACGTCATGAACTTCGCCATCACCGGCCAGATATCGCGCGTCCCGCAGTCGTTCAAGATCTCGTGGTGGACGCGGTCGGCCACCTTGTCCCACCGAAAATCCTGGGGGATGATGGAGCCGCAGAGGATGAGCCGGTCGATCTCGATGTCGGTTTCGTTGTCGAGCACCTGCGCCGTGGCGTACGTCCCGAAGCTGTGCGCGATGAGCGAGAGGCGGGCGTCGGGGTACTGCTTCCGGATGTCGCGCAGCTCGCGTGCCAGCTGCTGGATGGGGCCGCGCCGGGTGAGGACGGGCGTCAGAAACCGGAACATGTTAAAGTACCCGTAGCGTACGGGGATGACCTTCTGTACCGTCGGCTCGTCTTCCAGGCAATGCATGACCATCTCCGCCCACGGCGCCTGCGTGCGGATCCCGTGCACGAGCACGACGATCTGAGGGGAGTCGGAGCTGGGTGGCATGGTGTGAGTCCAGGATGGATGTTCGACGGGGGAATATAGCCGAGCCGGCGCCGTTCGGCAATCGGCGCCGCGCCGGCGCGGTTTGCGTCGGCGGCCGGCCAAACGGTATGTTTATACCGCTCGATGCCCTCTCCACCTGCACCTTCCTTCCATGCCTCGCGTCATTCGGTTCTTTCCCGGCCTGTTTTTTCTGGCGGTGCAATTATTGTCCGCCCAGCCGGCAGTAAAACTGGCGGCCGGCGACCGCATCGCCGCCGAAATCGAGGCCGAGGCGACCCATCGCTATCTCGTCGATCTGAAGGACGGTCAATTCGTTTCCGGTGCGGTGGATCAGCAGACGGTCGATGTCGTCGTCGCCGTCTACGATCCGTCGGACGTCCTGATCGGCACGTTCGACGAGTCGGCGTGGGGGCCGGAAGACGTTGTGTTCGAGACGTCGCGCGCCGGCGACTACCGCATCGAGGTCAGCGGGTTTAAGCAGGCGACGGGGCGGTATGTCGTGCGGTATCCGCAGGTCGGGCCGATCGCCGCGACGCCCGAAGAGCAGGTAGACCGCCTCATGGCATCCTACGGCGAAGAAACGCCCGGCGGCGTGGTGGCCGTGGTGGAGGGCGGCCGCCTGCGGTTCGCGAAAGGCTATGGCATGGCGGACCTCGAGTTCGGGGCGCCCAACACGCCGGCCACGCCGTTCCACATGGCCTCGGTATCGAAGCAGTTCACCGGCTTCGCCATCGTGCTGCTGGCGCAGCAGGGCAAGCTGTCGCTGGACGACGATGTGCGCACGTACCTGCCCGACCTGCACGACTTCGGCGTCCCCATCACCCTCCGGCAGCTGCTCAACCACACCAGCGGCCTGCGCGACCAGTGGAACCTGTGGACGCTCGGCGGCGGCCGCATGGACGATGTCATCCGACAGGAGGACCTCTACCGGCTCATCGTCCGACAGCGCGAACTCAACTTCCGGCCGGGCGACGAACACCTGTACTGCAACACGGGCTTCATGCTTCTCACCCGGGTGGCGGAGGCCGTGACCGGCGAGGCCTTCGGCGACTGGATGCGAACGAACGTGTTCGATCCGCTCGGCATGGCGTCGACCCAGATCTACGACGACCACGAACGGATCGTCCACGGACGCGCCTACTCGTACCACTATGCGAATGGCGGACTGAAAAAATCGGTCCTCAGCTATGCGAATGCCGGCGCCACGAGCCTGTTCACCACGGCGGAAGACCTCGCGCGATGGATCCGCAACTTCCACACCGGCGAGGTGGGCGGTCTCCAGGCCTTCGCCACGATGCAGGAACGCGGCGTGCTCAACAGCGGCGACACGCTCGACTATGCCCTGGGTATCGTCGTCGATCGTTACAAGGGGCTGCGCCGCCTGCAGCACGGGGGAGCGGACGCCGGCTACCGGACCATGCTGACGTATTTTCCCGATCTCGACGCCGGCGTGATCGTGCTCGGCAATCTCGCTTCCTTCCGCGCCGGAAGCCTGGCGGATCAAGTCGCCGACGCCTTTTTTGCGGATCGCTTTACCGCCGACGGCCCGCCGGCGCCGACTTCGCCGTCCGCGGTGGCGCTGCCGCCCGAACGGCTGGCCCGCTATGCCGGCACCTATATGAACGCCGCGGGCGGCACCGTGATCGTCGGGCAGGATGGCGATCGCCTGACCGCCGGGATCGACGGCGCGTTTCCGATCGCGCTGGCCGCGCGGTCGGCGTCGGACTTCGACGCCGTTGGCCGGGAGGGCCGCATCGTCTTCCAGATCGCCCCGGACGGCGGCGTGACAGGACTCACCGTGCGCCGGCAAGGGGCGACCGACTACCACCGTCAGCGCCCGTGGGAGCCTGCGGCGGACGACCTCCAGGCGTTCGCCGGGCGCTACTACAGCCCGGAGCTTGAGACGTTTTACACCGTGGGCGTGTCAGACGGCAAGCTGATGGCGCAGCACATCCGGCACGGCGAGTTCCCGTTGACGGTGCGCGAACAGGATGTGTTTTCGAGCACCCTCTGGTTCTTCGGCGTCGCGGCGTTTGAGCGGGATTCGGCCGGCGTCGTCACCGGCATGCGGGTTTCCAACGGCCGGGTGCGGCATCTTCTGTTTGAAAAAATCGACTGACGCGGCCCGGACCGATCATTCGCAGCGCAGGCTCTCCACCGGGTCGGCGAGGGCGGCGCGTACGGCATGGTAGCTGACCGTCGCCAGCGCGATGCCCACGACGAGCGCGCCGGTGATCAGGAAGAGGCCGGCGCCCATCTCGGCGTGGTAGGCGAAGCCCGCCAGCCAGCGCTGCATGCTGAAGTAGGCCAGCGGCACGGCGATGGCGAACGCGATGCCGACCAGCTTGAGGAAGTCTTTCGAGAGCAGGCCGACGATGCTGCCGACGGATGCGCCCAGGACCTTCCGCACGCCCACTTCCTTGATCCGCTGCTCGGCCGTGAAGGTGGCGAGCCCGAACAGGCCGAGGCAGGCGATAAAGATGGCGAAGCCGGCGAAATAGCCGAAGATCTCCCCGAGTCGCTCGTCCGTCCGGTAGAGCTGTTCGAACCGCTGATCCAGAAAGCTGTAGGTGAAAGGTGCGTTGATGGCGGTGGATTCCCAGGTGCGCTGCAGGTAGGAGAGCACATCCGGCAGATGCCCGCTTTCCGCGCGAACGAGCAGCTGGCCCGGCGTGCCGGGATCGACGCGTAGCACGAGGGGGCGGATCGGCTCGTGGAAGGACTCCAGATGGAAGTCCTCTACCACCCCGATGATGGGGTGCGCGACGCGATCCTCTTCGAAATTCTCCCCGTCGAAGTCGTAGAATCGCTTGCCTTCCGCGGTATCCCACCCGATCTGGCGCAAGGCCGTCTGGTTGACGAGCAGCGCCGAAGAATCCCCCGGAAAGGCGTCGGAAAAGTCGCGGCCCTCCGCCAGCGTCATGCCCAGGGTCTCGAGGTAGTCCGCATCCACGCTATACACCCACAGATGGATGCTTTCGTCGAGCCCCTTGCCTTCGGGAAAGTATACCTGATCGTTCGCCGGGCCTCCCGGGTAATGGTTAGCCGCCGTGGCGCTCCGCACGCCCGGCTGCCGCAGCACCTCTTCCTTGATGGACCGCGCGCGCTGCATGAGCGCGCTGTCCTGGTAGAGGGGCAATACGATGACCTGCTCCTTGTCGAAACCAAGCTCCTGGCTTCGAGCATAGTCGAGTTGCCGCTGCACGACGAAGGTGCCGATGATGAGCGTCGCCGAGACCATGAACTGGAAGACGACGAGCCCCTTTCGCAGCCACACGCCGGCCAGCCCGGTCTTGAACGCGCCCTTCAGCACCCGCACCGGCGCGAAGCCGGAGAGGAACAGCGCGGGATAACTCCCGGCCAGCACGCCGATCCCCAATGTGACGCCGAGGTAGGTCAAGAGCAGCGTTCCGTTGCCCGCAAAACCGAGGGATAGATCCCGCTCCACGAGCCCGTTGAACGCCGGCAGGATCAGCCAGACCAGCCCCAGCGCGAGGCCGGACGCGACGAGCGTCAGCACGAGGGTTTCCGCCAGGAACTGGATCACCAGCTCGCGCCGATAGGCGCCCAGCACCTTGCGCATGCCCACCTCTCGCGCACGCTCGACGGAGCGCGCGGTAGACAGGTTCATGAAGTTGATGCAGGCGAGCAGCAGGATGATGACGGCGACCGCCGAAAACATGTACACGTAGGTGATGTTGCTGTTGGGCTCCAGTTCGTTCAGCAGGTGCGAGTGGAGGTGGATGTCCGTCAGCGGCTGCAGCTCCAGCTCGAAGAGCGCACCGAGCCGTTTGATGATCCCGCCGACGTTGCGATCGATCAGCCCCGGCAGCTTGGCTTCGAGCGCCTCGGGCGTGGCGCCCGGCGCCAGCACGAGGTAGGTCTTGAAATCGATATTCCCGAGCCAGTCCTCGCTCCGGCTGTAGGACAGCGACGAGAGCGCGGCGAGGAAATCGAACCGGAAGTGGGAAGGGGCGGGGACATCCTCGATGACGGCCGTCACGGTGTAGTCCGTATCCCGGGCACGGAGGGTCCGGCCGACTGGATTGGCGTCGCCGAAGTACCGCCTGGCGGACGTGCGCGTCAGAACGACATCGTTCGGGCGATCGAGCGCCGTCCGGGGGTCGCCGGCGATGAAGTTCCAGCTGAATACCTCGAAAACGGTGGAGTCCGCGTAGTAGAAATGCTCCTCCCGAAACCGCATGTCGCCCACGCGCACCACCTCCGCGCCGCTGATGACGCGCGCCGCGGCCTCCACCTCGGGAAACTCGGCGTGCAACACGGCCGCCATGACCGGGGCGGCGCTGGCGAAGTGGGTGTTCGACCCCGAGACGCCGGCTATCGTCGTCAGGCGGTAGATCCGGTCGGCCTTCTCGTGGTAGCGGTCGTAACTCAGCTCGTGCCGCACATACAGGCTGATGAGGAGGCAGCAGGTCAGCCCGATCGCGAAGCCGGTGGTGTTGATGAAGGTCAGACCCAGCTCGCGCCGCAGCCGGCGGGCGGCCATTTTCAGGTAGTTCTTCAGCATGGGAGAGTTCCGTTTTAGGGGTGCTCGGGCCAGCGGGGTCGATCCACTTCAGGCGGCGCGTACGGCTGTATCGTTTCCGGGCGTATCGTTTCGGGGCGTATCATTTCCGGGGATGCACGAAGAACGGCTGCTCCGCGGGAAAGGTTACGCGCGCCGCGAAACGCGCCACGCAGCGGATGACGAGGCACGCAGCCTGATGTATGTCTGATCGGTGCGGAGTACCTTGTAGTTCGCTGCCCCCATCGACCTGCCTCCCGCGCCCATGACTGCGAAGTACGCCCTCGCCGCATGCCTCCCGATCGCCGCCCTCGCGATCGGATGCTCCTCGCCCTCGCCGGCGCAACCCGAAGATTGGCCCGTCTACCGCGGCGACGCCGGCTCGCAGGGTTTCTCTTCGCTGGCCCAGATCGACACGAGTAACGTCGCCCGGCTCGAGCTGGCCTGGACCTTCGAGCCGCCCGGCGACGAGCGTCTCACCATCGAATGCAATCCCATCGTCATCGACGGCGTGCTCTACGCGCTGTCGCCCGGTCTGCGCGCCTTCGCGCTCGACGCGGCCACGGGGGCGATGCGCTGGTTTTTCGATCCGGACGACTACGGGGTCCGCCCCTGGAACGGGCAGCCGCACGGCCGCGGACTGACGTACTGGGCCGACGGCACCGACCGCCGGCTCTTTTATGTCGCGGGGGGGCGGCTTTTTGCGCTCGACGCGGGGACCGGCCGGCCCGTCCCGTCGTTCGGCGAAAACGGCTCGGTGGACTTTAAAGTCGGGATCGACCGCGACCTCGGCAGCCGCTCCATGAGCGCCACCTCGCCCGGGGCGATCTTCGAGGACCTGCTCATCATCGGGTCGTCCTCCGGCGACGGCATCCTCAACGTTCCGCCCGGCGATATCCGCGCCTTCAATGTCCGCACCGGCGCGCTCGCCTGGGTCTTTCGTACCGTCCCCCGGCCGGGCGAATACGGGTACGACACGTGGTCGCCCGACGCGTGGAAGCACGTCGGCGGCGTCAACAACTGGAGCGGGATGAGCCTCGATCCCGAGCGGGGCGTCGTCTACGTCCCGACCGGCTCGGCCACGTACGACCACAACGGGTCGGACCGGATCGGCGTCAACCTCTTCGCCAACACCCTGCTCGCCCTCGACGCGCGGACCGGGGAGCGCATCTGGCACTTTCAGGCCGTGCATCACGATCTGTGGGACTACGACCTCCCGTCGGCGCCCACCCTCGTCGATCTCCGGATCGACGGGCAGCTGCGGCCGGCGCTGGCGCAAACCACCAAGATGGGGCACCTTTTTGTGCTCGACCGGGTAACCGGCGAGCCCATCTTCCCCGTCGAGGAACGCCCCGTGCCGCAGTCGGCCATCCCCGGCGAGCAGTCCTGGCCGACGCAGCCGTTCCCGACGAAGCCGCCGGCCTATGCCAGACAGGGCTTCACCGAGGCCGACATCACCGATCTCACCCCCGAAGCCACGGCGGACATCAAGGCGCGCCTGTTCGACCGGTACGGTCCTTCCGTGCTCTTCCAGCCGCCCACGGTGGACGGCGCCATCTATTCGCCGCAGTTCAACGGCGGCACCGACTGGGGCGGCGGGGCGGTGAACCCGGCGACCGGCATGTTTTTCGTCAACGCCAGCAACGAGCCCGAGACGATGACGATGCAGCCGGCGCCGGCCAACGCGAACCACGATTTCGACTGGGTGGCCGACGGGCACATCGAGGTGTACGATCCCGAGGGCTTTCCCATCTCCAAACGCCCCTGGGGGACGATGAACGGGATCGACCTCAACGCCGGCGAAATCGTGTGGCAGGTGCCGCTCGGCACCTACCCCGAACTCGAAGCCCGCGGCCTGCCGCCAACCGGCACCTTCAACATCGGCGGGCCGATCGCCACCGCCGGCGGGCTCGTGTTCATCGGCGCCACGCGCGACGAGCGCATCCGCGCGTTTCATCAACGCACCGGCGAGGTGCTCTGGGAGTACCAGCTGCCCGCCGGCGGCTACGCCACGCCGGCGACGTACGCGGTGGACGGCCGGCAGTACGTCGTTATCGCGGCCGGCGGCGGCGGGAAGGCGGGGACGAAGCAGGGCAACGCCTACCTGGCGTTCGCGCTGCCGGAAGCCCCTTAATTGCCGAGCACCCCGCTTGGAGTCACCTGTTTTTTGACGACGGCGAACTTCAACGTCTGGCTCCCGACGCCGGGGACCTCGACATGGATCAGGTAGATGCCGCTGCCGATGGGCAGGTCGTTGTCGGTGCGCAGGTCCCAGCGGATGAACCGGTCGGGACTGTTTTTACGGATCGTCTTCACCAGCGTCCCGTTCAGGGTAAAGACGCGGATCGTGGCCTCCGGAGGCAGGTTGGTGAAGCGGACTTCGTCGGTACTCCGGGTCCGCTCGTAGATCGAGGCGCCGACGTAGGGGTTGGGGACGATGCCGATCGCGTCGAGGTCCGCCGGCCCATCCGGCTCGCTCACCCCGAACCCCCGGGTGTCGATGGTGAAGACGTCGCCGGCCCTGGGCGCCTTGTTCGTGTAGATCCGAAAGACGGTGCCCGGCTCCGGCAGCGGCGCGTTGACATCCGGCCACACCCCGCCGTTGAAGTTCACCAGAACCGTGCGGGCGAACACTTCGCCACCCCTCTGCGTGGTTGCTCCCGAGAAAAACGCCCGGTAGCCCGCCTCTCCGGCCGTCTGGTCTTCGGGGAGATTCCAGTAGATCCAGTCGGTGAAGGGATCGTTGTCGCCGCCCGAGATCGGGTGGTCGCCGCCGAGGTCGTACACGAGCGAATCCGTGCCGGCTCCGCAGGCTTCCTCGCAGATATACGGGATCAGCCGAAGATCGTCCGACGGGTCCTCGAACGTGCCGACGCCCACGCGCCAGAGCGAGAACGGCACCTCGACGATGGCGCCGTCATCGAAGGCGCGCAAGGCCAGGCAGTCCGTTTCTTCGATCACGCCGTCGATGCCGTCGGCGCAGGCCTGCGTGAAGCGCATCTCCCAGTCGAAGAGGCCGAGGCGCTCGGTGTTGTCGTTGCGCACTGCGCGGCCGAGAAAGGTCGTGCCATCGCTCGTGGAGCCGAAGTTGATGCTCGAAGCGCCACCCGCGTGAAAGCCCCACCTGGCCGCGCTGAGTGCCTGCTGGACGCCCTCGGTCGGGCGGTCGTTGGATGGGTACGAACCTTCCGGCGTGAGGGTACCTTCGAGGACCGGGAAGCCCGAGCTGTTGAAGGCGAAGGCCGCCATGTCGGGCGGGTCGATCGGGCCGGCATGGTTCGCCACGGCGGCGAAGCCCTTGATGCCGGGTTCGGGGGCAATCACGCTGAAGCGCAGGCCGTCGATCTGGGCGACGTCCTCGCGGAAGGGCGCCGGCCGGCCGGTGGCCGAGCCGTCGAAGACGACGGCGCCGTTGCGCTTGATGTCGTACGTGGTGGCGGTGGTGCGGAGGGTCTTCTCGGCGCGGGCGGGGGCGGGGTCGACGACGCCCGCTTCGCCGGCGGAGGCCTCGGTGTCGACGTCGATATCGTAGAACTCGACCGTGTAGAGGGCATCCTGGACACGCGCCGGGTTGACGATGTCGGCCCAGACGCGGCCATCGGTCTGGGTGGAGGGCACGCCGGGGAAGTCGGGCTCGGCGAAGTCTTCGGCGGCCTCCACGGCGGCCTCGGCGGCGTCGTCCATCGGCCGGGCCGGCGTGACGGTCACGCGTGTGATGGCGCCCTGGATGATGCTCGGAAAGGTCGCCTCGTTGTAGGCATACGCCCGCACCCCGAAGTGATAGGTATTGTAGTTGGTCAGCTTCTGAACGCGATGGAAATGCTGGACGCCGCTGTCGGTGCCGCGTGCCAGTTCGTAGTGGAAACTGTTGGGCAGGCCCTCGATGATCGTCGTGACGCCGTTGACGAGGTCGTACGTGGCGACGACGGCACCGACGGTGTCGGCCGCGTCGGCGTATTGGATAATGTCGTAGCCTTCGAAAGCGTACGACCGTTCCGCGAGCGGTGCGTCGATGGCGGTCTGGGCGAGCGGGGAGAGCTGCTGGTACCCGTCGAGGTAGTTGTTGGAGGTGGGCGGGTTGCTCCATTCGAGGACGACCTCGCGGTCGATGGCGGTGACCGTCACCTCCGGGGCGTCGGGCCGCTCGGCCAGCCGGAAGTCGTTGTCGAACAGGGCCTGAACCGAGGCATCCGCACGCCGCAGCGCCTCGACCGATTCCCAGTTATCGGTGCCTTTCGCATAGACCACGGCGAAGAACAGCTCCTGTTCGTCCGACGGGTTGATGGTAAATGGACCCGTGGATACCATAAATCGCCGGTCTCCCGGGCTTCTGGGGGGGTCGGCGTTGGTAAATGGGTTAGGGTTGCGCTCGGTCCAGCCCGTGTTGGTGTACGGGTCGCCGTGGAAAAGGAAGTTGGTCGGGATGTTGGATACCTCTCCCGGATAGCCCCATCCGCCGACGGACCAGCGGCTTCCATCCTTGCAGCGCCCGTCCATTTCATAGTAGTAGTCAAGCGCGTAAGTCGGGTCTCCGCATGTGTTGGCGCCTTTCCAGATGCCGCCGAACGCCGTCATGGTGAGGTTGCGGTAGTCGGGGATGCGGCGTTCGCCAAGACGTGCCGTGTCGCCGGGGGAGGGGACGATGGGGCCGCGCAGGAAGTCGAAGCCCACCGCCGGCGGCGGGCTGCCGTACCCTTCGCCGCTGACGTCGTCATTGTCTGAGTTATAAACATACCCGAGGCCCAGCGTGGTATCCGACCCCACGTAGTCGTCCGCGAAGTCGCCGAGGTCGGGGTCGACCTTGATCCCGAAAAAGGCCCGCTCCAGCGGCTGCGTGTTGCGGTAGAAGATGCGGTAGCGGTAGTAGGTGGCGTCGCCGATCGGCGAGAGGGAAAAGGAACGGGCAGCATCGGCCCTGAACTCCTGCTTGAAGGCGAAGGCGGAGCCGTGCACCTCGACGCCGACGGGCTCGCCGCGGCTGCGCTCGTGGGTATTGCCGAGGTCGTTCATCACCCACCAGATCATCTGGTCGCCGATGATGGCCGGCCGCTCGCCGGCCTCAAGGTCGATGACCCGGTCTTTGCGTTCGGCGAGCGGGACGGTGATGTCGAACGCGATCTCCTCGCCGGCCTCGTCGATCTCGCCGTCGCCGTCGTCATCGATCCGGTTCTTCGGCGGCGCCAGCGTCGGCGCGCCGAGACCGGTGGGCCATTCACGCAGGTCGTCGGTGGCCTTGCCGGTCTTTTCGTAGGCGGCGATGTCGTCGCGGTAGACGCTGTAGAGCCGGTCGTACGCCGCGCAGTCGAGCGGCGGGTTGCCGTTTTCATCGAGCGGACCGGCCCAGAATTCCCACGGGCCGTAGGTGGAGCCCGCCATGCGCGGCACGGTCTCGTTCCCTACAAAGCCGCCGATCCAGATGTTGGTCGAAAAGATGGCGTTGGACGGAGAGCTTTTCGGGACGTTGTAGACGTGCGGCTCGCCCCGGTAGAACAACCCGCCGTTGTTCAGAATGCGGGCACGTACGTTGTTGACGTCGAGGTACGCGTCTCCGAGCGCGCGCTCACAGGAGCCGACGGTCTGGGCCCGCACGCTGCCGGCGAGGGTCAGCAGGGCGATGAGGAGGAGTAGTTTATGCATGCGACCAAAGGAGCTCATAACAGTCCGTTTCCTGTATTCCAATAGTGTTATCTCGACCAAGCCAGCGCCTCTGCGATGGCGCGCGAGACCTCCCCGTTCAGAGCATTGTCATCTCGACCAAGCCAGCGCCTCTGCGATGGCGCGCGGAGAGACCTCCCCGAGTCATGCACGACATGTTCATTGTTGGCATGGCGTTATTCATCGGGAGGTCTCTCCGCTTCTCCCCGCATCCGCGGGGAAGCGGTCGAGATGACAATCATTTTTTTGGGGTGTTCGTGATAATGGATTCCATTTATTGCCCCTCCACCACCCCGCTCGGGTTCACCTTCTTTTTGACGACGGCGAACTTGAGGGTCCGCCCGCCCGCGCCGGGGACCTCGACGTGGATCAGGTAGATGCCGCTGCCGATGGGCAGGTCGTTGTCGGTGCGCAGGTCCCAGCGGACGAACCGGTCGGGACTGTTTTTGCGGATCGTCTTCACCAGCGTCCCGTTCAGGGTAAAGACGCGGATCGTGGCCTCCGGAGGCAGATTGGTGAAGCGGACTTCGTCGGTACTCCGGGTCCGCTCGTAGATCGAGGCGCCGACGTAGGGGTTGGGGACGATGCCGATCGCGTCGAGGTCCGCCGGCCCATCCGGCTCGCTCACCCCGAACCCCCGGGTGTCGATGGTGAAGACGTCGCCGGCCCTGGGCGCCTTGTTCGTGTAGATCCGAAAGACGGTGCCCGGCTCCGGCAGCGGCGCGTTGACATCCGGCAGCGTACCACCGTTGAAGTTCACCAGAACCGTGCGGGCGAACACTTCGCCACCCGTCTGCGTGGTTGCTCCCGAGAAAAACGCCCGGTAGCCCGCCTCTCCGGCCGTCTGGTCTTCGGGGAGATTCCAGTAGACCCAGTCGGTGAAGGGGTCGTTGTCGCCGCCCGAGATCGGGTGGTCACCGCCGAGGTCGAATACGAGGGGATCCGTGCCGGCATCGCAGGCTTCCTCGCAGATGCCCGGAATGAGCCGCACGTCGTCCGAAGGATCGGAGAACGTGCCGGCGCCGACGCGCCAGAGCGAGAACGGCACCTCGACGATGGCGCCGTCCTCGAAGGCGCGCCAGGCCAGGCAGTCCGTTTCTTCGATCACGCCGTCGATGCCGTCGGCGCAGGCCTGCGTGAAGCGCATCTCCCAGTCGAAGAGGCCGAGGCGTTCGATGTTGTCGTTGCGCACCGCGCGGCCAAGGAAGGTGCCGCCGTCATCGGCCGGGCCGAAGTTGATGCTCGTGCCGCCGCCTTTGTGGAAGCCCCATCTGGCCGGGCTGAGCGCCTGCTGGACGCCCTCGGTCGGGCGGTCGTTGGATGGATACGAACCTTCCGGCGTGAGGGTGCCTTCGAGGACCGGGAAGCCCGAGTTGTTGAAGGCGAAGGCCGCCATGTCGGGCGGGTCGATCGGGCCGGCATGGTTCGCCACGGCGGCGAAGCCCTTGATGCCGGGTTCGGGGGCAATCACGCTGAAGCGCAGGCCGTCGATCTGGGCGACATCTTCGCGGAAGGGCGCCGGCCGGCCGGTGGCCGAGCCGTCGAAGACGACGGCGCCGTTGCGCTTGATGTCGTACGTGGTGGCGGTGGTGCGGAGGGTCTTCTCGGCGCGGGCGGGGGCGGGATCGAGGTTGTTCTCGTCCTCGACAGAGGCGGGGGCGTTGACCTCGATGTCGTAAAACTCGACGGTGTAGGTGGCCTCCCGGACACGTGCCGGGTTGATGATGTCTGCCCAGATGCGTCCGTCGGTAAGACCGTTCGGTACACCGACCAGGTCGGGTGCCTCGAAATCCTCGGCGGCCTCGACGGCGGTCTCCGCAGCGTCGTCCATCGGCCGGGCCGGCGTGACGGTAACGCGGGCGACGGGGCCACGGAGGATGCGGGGGAAGGAGGTCTCGTTGTAGGCGTAGGCGCGCACCCCGAAGTGGTAGGTGCGGTAGTTGGTGAGATTCTGGAGGCGATGGAAATGCTGGATGCCGGAGTCGGTGCCGCGGGCGAGTTCTTCGTTGAGTTCGTTGGGGAGTCCCTCGACGATGCGGGTGACGCCGTTGACGACGTCGTACGTGGCAATGACGGCACCGACGGTGTCGGCCGCGTCGGCGTACTGGATAATGTCGTAGCCTTCGAATGCGTACGACCGTTCCGCGAGGGGTGCGTCGATAGCGGTCTGGGCGAGCGGGGAGAGCTGCAGGTACCCGTCGAGGTAGTTGTTGGAAGTCGGCGGGTTGCTCCACTCCAGCACGACCTCGCGGTCGATAGCGGTGGCAGTGAGTTCGGGTTTGTCGGGCGGAGTGGCCTGACGGAAGCCGGCGTCGACGAAGGCCTGGCCGGCCCGGTCGGCGCGCCGCATCGCGGCGACGGACTCGAAGTTATCGGTCCCCCTGGCGAATACGACGCCGAAGACGATCTCCTGGCTTTGCCCCGGCTCGATCGTGAACGGCCCTGTGGACTGCAAAAATCGGCGATCGCCCGGATTGATGGGAGGCACCGCATGGTTGAAGGGATCTGGATTGCCTTCGGTCCATCCTGTGTTCGTGAACGGGTCACCGGAATACATGAACGAGGTCGGAACGGTGGAGCCGCCGCCCACCACATCGCGGCCGTTTCCGCCGTAGGTGAACCGCTGGCCGTCCCTCCACCGCGCCTGCATGTAATAGTAGAAGTCCTGGGCAACAATAGGTTCACAGGTGACGCACCCGCCCCCGTAGTAGAAGGCGAACGAGGTCATCTGCAGGTTGCGCATGTCCGGCAAGAGCCGGTCTCGGACACGCGCGGTGTCGCCGGGGGAGGGCACGATGGGGCCCTGGAAAAAATCGTAGCCGACGGCCGGCGGTGGCGAGCCGTATCCCTCGCCCGACAGGTCTTCGTTGTCTGAATTGTAGACATAGCCTATCCCCAGCGTCGTGTCCGATCCCACATAATCGTCCGCAAAATCGCCCAGATCGGGGTCCGACCAGATGGTGAAGTACGTCTTTTG
Source organism: Rhodothermales bacterium (assembly GCA_041391505.1). Taxonomy (NCBI): domain Bacteria; kingdom Pseudomonadati; phylum Rhodothermota; class Rhodothermia; order Rhodothermales; species Rhodothermales bacterium. Next base: position 106,342 of record JAWKNW010000002.1, on the reverse strand, counting down.
TAAGATCCGGTCGTTTCGGTTGAATACCGTGTAGCGGTAGAGCGTCATGTCCGACAATGGGCCGAAGCCGGGAGTGGTGGCACTTCGCAATCCTGTCGGTTGAACAAAGGCGAAGGCCATGCCGTGGACCTCGACTCCCAGCGGGAGGCCATCGCTGCGCTCGTGCACGTTGCCCAGGTCGTTCATCACCCACCAGATGGTCTGATCGCCGAGGATTGCAGGCCGCTCGCCAGCCGCGAGGTCGATGACCCGATTCGTGCGCTCCGCGAGCGGGACGTTGATGTCGAACGCGATCTCCTCGCCGGCCTCGTCGACCTCGCCGTCGCCGTCGTCGTCGATCCGGTTGCGTGGTGGCGCCAGGGTCGGTGCGCCGAGGCCGGTGGGCCAGTCGCGCAGGTCGTCGGTGGAGACGCCGGTGGCTTCGTAGGCCTCGATATCTGCCCGGTAGACAGAATAGAGTCGGTCGTACTCCGAACAGTCGCCGGGTGGGTTGCCATTTTCGTCAAGCGGGCCGGCCCAGAATTCCCAGGGGCCATACATAGAGCCGGCCACTCTAGGCACGGTCTCGTTGCCGACTAAGCCGCCGATCCAGATGTTGGTCGCGAAGATGGCGTTGGACGAAGAGCCTTTCGGGACGTTGTAGACGTGCGGCTCGCCGCGATAAAAAAGCCCGCCGTTATTCAGGATCCGGGCGCGGACGTTGTTGACGTCGAGGTACGCCTCGGCGAGCGCTGGCTCACAGGAGCCGAGGGCCTGCGCCCGCGTCGTGGAGGGACTCGTGCATACTAGCAGTAAAAGGCCGGCCAGCCCGATCGTACGGTCCCTGCCGGCCAGCGTACGCTGTGGCCTCATGGTGTGTCTTCCTATCTTTGTGCCGGCGTGCATCAAGGCCGGCCTAACACACAAGGTATGACGAAGCGCGGCGAGGGGAAAGGGCAGAAATGGTTGCAGGCAGCGGCGCGTCCGGCTCACTCGAGCGGGACAACACCGTTCTCCGGATGCCGGCAGGGGCTCAATTCCATTTCGAGGGTCGTGTGCTGAATCGCGTGGACGTCGCGCACGGCGCGCTTGATGCGCTCTTTGAGCTGGTCGAACCGCGGCATCGCAGCGGATGCGACGACGATATGGGCTTCGAGCGCCGTCCGCTGTTCGTCGAGCTGCCACAGATGCACGTGATGGACATCCTCCACGCCGTCGATTCCGCGCATCGTGGCCACGACGGCATCGTAGTCGATGTCCGCCGGAGCGCTTTCCATCACGACCCCGATCGCTTTCCGGAGCGCGCGATAGCTGTGCTTTATCAGGTACAGGGAGATGAGCACGGTAAGCAGGGGATCGACCCAGTACGCTTCCGTCGCCAGGATAGCCACACTGCCGAGCATCACGCCGACGGTCGCCAGGGTGTCGCCCAGCATGTGCAGGAACGCGCTGCGCATGTTGAGGCTGTGGCCGGCGTCGCGGTACAGGAGAACGGCTGAGATCAGATCCTCGATGAACGCGATGCCGCCCACGGCCAGCATCATGGTGCCGTCGATGGGTTCGGGTGCGGCGAACCGTTCCACGGCCTGGGCGATCAAAAACAGCGAAATGACGATCAGGGCGACCAGATTGATCAGGGCGCCGATCGTCTCGGCCCTGCGGTACCCGAAGGTGCGCACGCGATCGGCCTTCCTGCCCGCGATCCGGAAGGCGTAATAACTGATGCCGATGGCGGCGGCATCGCTTGCGTTATGCACGGCGTCGGCCAGCAGCGACAGGCTGCCGGAGAGGAGTCCCCCGGCGACCTGTACGACGGTGATGCCGGCGTTCAGGAACAGCGCTGCCAGAAGCCGCGCGCCGCCGGTATCGCGATGGGTCGTGTGGGCGTGATCGGATGCCATGCTACGGAGTTCGGTAAAGGGCATTCCCTGCGTAGCGGCCGAAGGATGGGAAGCCGGCCTGCTGCCTCACAAGGCTACGTCGCAGGGGATTGCACGCTACGGGGCGCTCAGCGGATGCGCCGGCGCAGGTAAGGGTTTCGATTGAGCGTAGACGTCAGGGCGCCTGCGCGGTCGATGAGCTGGCGCCGCCGGCGCTCGAGAAATCGATTCCCGTCGAAATGCGGGTGCTGGTAAAACGAATCGTCGTCGGGGGCCGAGGTGGCGTCCGGTTTCCGGGAAAGTGTCTCCCGCGTGGAGCGCTCGAAGGACCGTTCGATGTGGTCGCCCAGAAAGTGGGGTAGACCACGCACGTAGGCCGTTTCGACGCCCACAAGGTGCACCTTGTCTTCCCGTTTGTCCGCCGAGATCATCCCGATCGGGATGATCACATAGGCGGCATCGTCCGACGCGTCCTCGGTCATCCGCACGAACACGTAGCGCACTTCGAGCCGGTCGGGATCGACGATGAGATCCTCGATCATGCCGATGTGCGCGCCATCGACGCCGAAAACCTCCCAGCCGCGAATGTCGAGGTCGGGGTTGGCCACTTCGAATCCATCGAGCACCTTGAGCCGGTAAAGACCCGGGCCGGCATGGTTACGGGCGGTCTGCGTGGGTTGCGGGGTATTCATAATCTCCTCCTCATCTGGTTGAAAACTAGGGGCCTGTTGGCCCCGCCAGTAAACAACCTAACGGATCGCTCGCCGGAGCGATACCGTAATCGGGATCATACCCTGTCGGAGTGTGCAGACAGCCGGCGTAGGACTGCGCCTACAACCCGGTCCGGCGCTTACGCCTCGATCAGTTTGAACGCGCGCGTCATGGCCTCGTGCGTCGCGCGTAGGGCGTCCTCGTCGTCCATGTCGCGGAGCGGCTGGTTGAAGGGTTCGGCGCGGACGGGGCCGGCGTAGCCGATGTCGACGAGGGCGGTGAGGAAGGCCTTCAGGTTGATCTTGCCGGTGGCGCCGGGGAGTTCGCGGGTGCCGTCGAGCTGCTCGTCGCGGGAGAGGTCGACGCGGGCGTCGTTGAGGTCCACGGTCACGACCTGCGCCGGCGTGAGGGCGCGGAGGTCGTCGGCCGAGTCGCCGGCGGTGTACCAGTGGAAGCTGTCGAGCACGAGACCCATGTTCGGCGTCCCGATGGCGTCGCAGAGTTCGAGGCCTTCCGCCATCGTCCGCATGAACGGGTACCGGCCGCGGACGAGAAGGGTTTTGGGCCCGACATATTCGAGCCCGAGCCGGATGCCGTGATCTTCGAGCACCTCGGCGCAGGCGCGGAGACGGGCTACGTGCTGTTTCCAGTTCTGCGTATAGGTCAGTTCGTTGTGGAACGGCATGATCCAGGTGTTCATCCGGGTGGCGCCGGCGGATTGAAGCGCCTTCGCCATCGCCGGCAGCGCCTTCAGTCCCTCCTGCTGGGCCGCGTCCGTCGTCCGGAAATCCACGGGGAGGTTGCCTGATCCCCAGGTGATCGCATGGTCCTTCATCTTGCCGACCAGCGCATCCATCTCACCCTTCGAAAAGGCGGCCAGCTGGTCGGGCATCGAGATGATGGCCTCATACCCGTGCGCGATCGCCATGTCGAGCAGCGTCTGCTGGTTGGCGGCGACGCCGATGTTGCCGGGGTTCAGGCAGAGCCGGAAAGCGCGCTCGGCCGGCCGTGTCCACGCGAAAACAGAGCGTGCCGCCAGCGTGGAGGCGGCGAGTGCGGAGGTGGCGGCGATAAAGTGTCTGCGCGTCATGGGCATGCAAGGTCACGGGTTGCGGGGGATCGCGAGTGCGGTCTGGAGAGAACCTACGAAAAAGTTCGGCAATCCGGGAAGTCCCCGGCGCGGGAAACACGCGCAGCGGGCTCGCCGTCAACCGATCTTCCTACCCGAGCTGTGCCGCGAGTCCTACAGCGAACCTCATGATCCTGGGGGATCATGGGGGGGACAGGGGGGGCAGGTTTAATGCGGATGTGATGATCTTCAAAAGTATCCCACCAGATCGAACACCATCCTCTATGCAACGCCGGATGTTCTTGATACTCCTTGCCGGGGTCGTCGCGCTGCTTGTGGTGGGGGCGATCGTCGTGCGGCAGCACATCGACGCGGCGTTCGTCGAGGCGCGCATCAATCGCGCCCTGGCCGAGGCCGGCCGGCCCGGCCGCGTATCCGTCTCTGCGTTCCGCCTGTCGCTCCTGACGCGGTCGTTTGTCGCCCGCGATATCGCCTATGTGGCCGATGGCGATTCCACGACGCCCGGCATTGACGTCCGCATCCCCTTGCTGGCCGTCCAGGGCATCAGGCTGCTGCCCTGGCTGATCGATCGGCGCATCTCCATCCGCGCCATCGCGTTGGAGGGATTGACGGTCGATGGCGAACGAGCGTCCGCCCCTGACGACGAGGCCGGCATTTCGATGGCGCATCTCGTCGGTCGGCTGCCCGATGTGTCGGTGGATCGCATCACACTGCCGGCGCTGCGGCTCGGCGCGGCGCCGTATCTCGGCGCGTTCGACCTCGAAATCATCGGACTGGAACTCAGCGAGGCCGGCCTGCGCGACACCACGCGCGTCGCGTTCTGCCGGGATCTCCGCTTTGCCATACCGTCAGTCCGGTGGACGACGGCCGACAGCCTGCATGCGGTCACCCTGGACGGCATCGCCGGCTCCACCCGGCAGGGTCGGCTGGATGTGGATTCGATGCACGTGACGCCCATGTTTGCGGACGAAGCCTTCATGCGCCGCGTCGCGTTCCGTACAAATCGGATCGCGACCGGGATCGCCGGCGTCCGGCTGGCCGGCGTGGATTACCGCGCACTCCTCGATCAGCAGGCCATCCGCATCGACGTGATCGCTGTCGATTCAGCGTTTCTCGATGTGTACAAGGATAAACATCTACCGGAGGACCCGAACAAGCCCACTCCGATGTTGCCTCACGAGGCCCTCCAGGCCATCGGCATGCCCGTCTATCTCGACGCCCTCTCGCTCCGCACGGCCCACATCCAGTACCGGGAAATGGAGGAAGACGGGGAGCTGCAGGGCATGGTCTGGTTCGACGAGGTCAACCTCGCCGGCAGCGGCATCTCCTCCGAGCCGGACACGACGCGGCCGGACGGCGGCGCCGCGCTGCTCTATGCCCGCGCGCGGTTTCAAGACGCCGGCATCCTGCATGCCGCGTTCGAAATGCCGCTCCACGTCCCCACCTTCATGATGCGCTACCATGGCACCCTCAGCGGCATGTCGGCCGAACTCGTGTCGCCTGTCCTCACCAACCTCAAGGGCATTCGCATCGGGAGCGGGTATGTCGACAGCCTCGCGTTCGACATCCGGGTAGACGATGCCCGGGCCGACGGCGAGGTGCGGGTGGCCTACCGCGACCTGAAAATGGGGTTTGTCGACAAGGTCGATCGGTCCAGGCGGTTGCAGGATCGGCTCAAGACCTTCTTCGTCAACGGCGTCCTCATCGCGGAGAGCAATCCCGCCAGTCCCGACGAGCCGTTGCGCGTGGGGGAAACGGCGTATGTGCGGGACGAGGACCCGTTCTTCCGGTTTCTCTGGCGCGCGCTCCGCGACGGACTCAAGGCCTCCGTCAACCGGTGACGGCCCGGCGAACGCCTATCCCCAGCGATCGCCGACCAGCGCCAGGCACTGGATGGCCGCGAGCCCCAGCTGGGCCGTGCCGTTGCTCGACACCGTCGGCGCCTCGTCGATGGGTCGCAGGACGTCGGGGCCCGCCAGGCGCGTCGTCTCCGGGGCCCGCGCCGACGGGATGCGCCCGCCGCGGCCGGAGAACTCGTCCCACGCCCGCGCCGCGAGGGCCGGATCGTTCGTGGCGCGCGCGGCATAGGCGGTCAGCCGCGAGTGCCCCTGGCGCAATCCGTTGTTTCTGAAGGACTGACCGAGCCGCCGTTCCTGCTCCTCCGCCGGCGCGCTGTAGAGCGTGCAATACTGCAGCCACGCCTGCTCGAATTCCGGCACGTCGAGCAACTGGATGAGTTCGGCGCAGACCTCGACGAGGCCAAAAACGGCGTTGAGGTGCGATACGCCCACCTCGTCGTGGGTGACGAGGTCGAAGGCCCCGGTGTCGAGGTGCATCACCTGCCCCGTGCTGAAGAAGCCGTGCGGCTGCCGGCCGAGGGTCTGCATGCCGGCCACGAGCCGGTCGCGCATCCGCGTATCGCCCGTCCGCTCCCACTCCGTCAGCCAGGCGCCGGCGAGCGACCCCCAGTCCGTACCCACGCTCACCCCGATCCGGTCGGGATCGGTGGGCCGCGCGCGGTCGAGGTCGCCCGGCTTCTCCGCCGACGCCAGCTTGCGGCCCGGGGGGATGCGCTGCAGCGCGCGGCCGGCCTCGATCTGCTCCCGCATCAGGTCGCCGACACGCTCGTCGGCGGTGAGGTAATAATAATAGCGCCGGTTCAGGGCCGTACCGATGCGCAGCTGCTTGGCGCTGCATCCCCAGTGGAGCACGTTGTGCCGCGACCCCAGCGGTGCGAAGCGGCCGGTGTGGTGGACGTCCACCTCGCCGGTGTGCCGCGTCATGGCCTCGGCGAACCGGAACAGGTCGGCGCGTCCGCTGCGGATGAACTGCAGCCAGAGCCAGAGGTCGGTGGACAGCTCCGAGTTGTCCCAGGCGTACCCGCCCACGTCGTAGCGCCACTCGTGGCGGTCGGCGTCGTACGTATGCATCACGTCGCCGTAGTTCCAGAAGCCGTACCAGCGCCGCTGCTCGCGCTGGTTCCGGTAGAAGTCGAAGAACCCGTCGAGCGTGTCCTCGATGTCGGCGCGCGCCGCGGTCGACCGGTCGACCGGCGCCCAGATCCCGCCGAAGACGTCGCAGGCATGCAGGTACGCCGGCGTGGTGACGAGAACCGGCGGCGTGCGGACGGCGGCCGTCAGCTGCGCGAGGCGCTCCCGGGGCGGCGTCGACGACAGGGCCCACAGGTACAGCTCGCTGGTGCGGGCGACGCCTTCGGGGGTGTCGAAGCCCGGCTCGTAGTCCTCATAGGTGATTTCGAGTCCGCCATTGTACTGCTTGTCGTACGTGTCCTGCCCCATGCCGTCGTGGTAGGGGCGGAGGTCCATAGGCTGCGCGTTGGGGGCCCACATCCACAGCGTAACCGCTGCGGTATCCGTCGCGGCGTCGCGGATGTCGAGCTGGGCCGGGTAGCTCTGCCAGAAATGGCGGAGGCCGAACCCGAGCCCACCCGCCGGCGTGCCGACGTAGCCGAAGCCATCGGAGCGCTGTCCCTGGGCGGCCGTCAGCCAGGTCTGACCGTCGGCGGTGCGCTTGCGAATCTGGAAGCCGTCGGCGGTGACCTGGTCCAGCGTCCAGTCGTTGTAGGCCGGCACGTACGGCAGGCGCGGCGGCACGCGGGGATTCCAGGCGTCCAGCGGCGGCGTGGCGCGTCCGGCCACCTGGGCCTGGCGGACGGCCTCGCCCGGGTCGATCCGCAGCCCCGTCAGCCCGCGAACCGCCTCGGCGAAGAGGCCGCCCTCGCTGCCGGCGAAGCGCACGTGCCGGTCGTGCAGTTCGCCCCGCATCGGCACGGAAAAACGCAGGCCGAGCCCCGCGATGAAGTCGTTGTGCTCGTCGCCGTCGAACACGATGGTGTGCATCACGCGGACGGCCTCGCCGCCGGCGTAGAAATAGAGCCGGACGGTAAACGGCAGCCACGCCCGTTCCGCGCGGGCGTGCCGCCCTTCGACCCGGACGACCGCGCGGACCGGCCCCGACTGTTCGAGGGTCACGGCGTCGATGCGGCCCGTGAAGGCTTCTTCCCGTTTGATGCCCGGCTGCGTCCGATCTTCGAGCAGGCAGACGAGCCGGCCGTCCTGCGCGATGAGCGCTCCGCCGCGCGCGATGTCCCTCACGATGACCTCTCCCGTCTTCGCGATGCGGGCCGTGAGGACCCCGGTGTCGATGGCGATGCCGTCCGGCGTCTCGACGGCCGTCAGCCGGCGGGGCGGGGGGGCGGGTTGTCCGGGAACGAGGCGGTAACGCGCCGCCGGCACGGCATCGGCCGGGATGGCGTGGGCGGTCCACTTCAGCGAGCCGTCGGGCCAGAAGGCCGTGGGCCACGACTGCACCGGGACGCCGGCGCCGGCCTCGGATTCGAGGGCAAAGGACGTGTCCGCCGGATGCGCCCCCCGAGGCCAGGGTACGCCCCAGGTGGCGCCGGCGAACGCGGCCGGCGCGTCGCCGTCGAGCCAGCGGACCGGCGCTTCGCCCTCGACGAGCGGCTCCGGCGGCGACGGTGGGGCGGCCAGCGCTGCGGTCACGAAGGGGAGCGACGCGACGGTGACGTTCGTGCGCTTGAGGAATTCGCGTCGGTTGAAGCGGGCGGGGTTGGGCGGTTGATCGGACATGCGGCGATTGCGGTGCGGGGGGAGGGGATCATCTGATGCTGCGGGTCTCGGCGCTCGTCCCGGGGTGAAGAGGGTCGAGGAATGCGGTAAAAGTATAGCGTTCGCCGGCATCAGAATCATCCGCACCCTGTCGCCGGGGCGTGGCGCCTATGCTGGTCGGAGACTGGCCTGCCCGTCATCGGGCAGGCGCTGCGATGCCGATGTAAACGGCTGGGCGATAAAACGCGTCAAGGTAGAGCGCCGGCGCAGTGCCGCCGGCAGAAATCGCAAACGCCCATGGGGTGAATCATGAAACGTAGAGACTTTTTGCAAACGGCCGCGGTCGTGCCGGCGGCGATGCTGCCGCTTCCCGGGTCGCGACCTGAACCCGCACCTTCCGCCGTCAGGAAAATCTTGGTCTACGGGGGGGACTTTGATCGAGGCTTTACGAAATACGCCGCCTCGCTGACCGGCAAAACCAATCCCCGGATCTGCTTTCTGCCCACGGCAACCGGCGATGCGACCGGCTACGTCATGCGCTGGTTCGAGACATGTGCCGACCTGCCGATCAGACCCTTCGTGCAGCGCTCGTTTATTTCATCCTACAGCCAGAAAGAGTCCTTCGAGACCGTGTTTGCCCGGATGGACGCGATCCTTGTGGGAGGGGGTAACACGCTGAATATGATGGCGATCTGGAAGGCACAGGGGATCGATCTCGCGCTGCGCAAGGCGTGGGAGAACGGGGTGGTGCTGGGCGGAGGAAGTGCGGGTTCGCTGTGCTGGTTCGAGCACGGCACCACCGACTCGCGGCCGGGCGAACTGACCACCGTGGAAGGCCTGGGTTTGATCGAAGGAAGCCACTGTCCGCACTACGACGCCGAAGGGGAGCGAAAACCGCTCTATTGGTCGAAGATCAAACGAGGAGAATTTAAGCCCGGCTACGCGTGCGACGACCGCGCGGGGATATACTTCGAGAACGGGGAGGTCAAACAGGTCGTCGCGCTCGATGAAAAAAGCAACGCCTATTTTGTCACCCTGGCTGGAGGCGAAATTCAAGAGACCGCGCTGCCCCACGTCGTGCTCCCGCCGGCCTGGCCGTGATTAGCGGAGATGCCGTAGCCGATCATCAGATGCCGGCGCCCCCATCCATGACGCGCTTTTTCGAGGAGAAACCCCGCATCGTACATCCATGCCGGGTTGCGTAGCGCCCGTTCCGGAATTGAGCCGTCATCGCGTGGTATCCTACGTAAAAAAGCCCGAAGCATCGTGATGACGCTTCGGGCTTCTCAGGCTCCCCGGGTAGGATTCGAACCTACAACCCTTCGGTTAACAGCCGAATGCTCTGCCATTGAGCTACCGAGGATCAACGGGAGGCGTATAAACCGGAAACCGCCGGGCGGGGTTTCCGTGTCGGGGCAAAAAAATACAACCTGCTTTTGGCCGCACGCAAGATCCCGGCCGGCTTACGCCAATCTTCACTCAACCCGCGCCGACATCGGCCGGGACGTCCACCGGGATGGTCACGTAAAACGTCGAACCTTTGCCCGGTCGCGAGCTGGCCTGCAGGTGGCCGCCGAGCAGGGCGGTGAGTTCGCTGGCCAGCGCCAGCCCGATGCCGGTGCCGCCGAATTTTCGGGTGAGCGACATGTCCGCCTGCGAAAAGGCTTCAAATGCGAGGGCGATCTGCTCCTCGCTCATCCCGATGCCGGTGTCCTGCACGGCCAGCTGCAGCCAGGTGTCGCTCAGCGCGCCCTCGGGCGGGCGTACGCGGCGGACATCCAGCCGCACCATCCCCCGCTCGGTGAACTTGACGGCGTTGCCGAGGAGCTGGTTCAGGATCTGCAGCAGATGCCGGCGGTCCGCCTCGAACGCTTCGGGCACGTCGGGTGCGACATGTGCCTGCAGGTCGAGCCCCTTGATCTCGGCGTCGCGGCGGATGGGGCCGATCGCGTCGATCAGGAGATCGTTCATATCCAGATGCTCGATGGACACCTCGCGCTGGCTGCCGGCGAGGTCGGAGAAGGTGAGCAGGTTTTCGATGATCTCCATCAAACTCCGGCTGCAGTCGGCGATGGTGGCGGCATACTCTTTTTGCTCCCCGTCCAGGTCGGTGGTGAAAAGCAGGTCGTTCATCCCCATGATGCCGTTCATCGGGGTGCGCAGCTCGTGGGTGATGGCGGCCATGAAATTGGTCTTCGCCTGCGCGGCGGCGAGCGCTTTCTCGCGCGTGGCGAGCAGTTCGGTGTGCGTCCGCTCCAGCTCGGCGGTGCGCGACGTCACCATCTCCTCGAGCCGCTTCCGCCGCTGGTTGAGCGCGTAGGTGCGGAGCTGGACGATCCCGAAGACGAGGGCCAGCGCGCCCAGGCTGCTCAGCGCGATGAACCAGGGGCGTAGCCAGAATGGCGGCGTAATGACGAGCCGGTAGGTCGCCGGCGTATCGGACCACACCCCGGCGTTGCTCCGGGCGCGGACGTGAAACGTATAGTCGCCCGGAGGAAGATTGGCGTAGGTGGCCGTCCGGCTCTCGGTAAGCGGGAGCCAGCCGTCGTCGAACCCTTCCAGGTAATACTGGTAGCGCAACAACTCGGGGTTGGTGAAGCTCAGCCCGTGATAGTCGAACGTGATGTGGTTCTGGTCGTGGTCGAACGTGGGTGTTGCGTCGGCCTTCGGGGTGAACGGCTCCCAGAACAGCCGGATCTCGTTGACGTGGATGGGCGGAGGGGCGGTTTTCTGGGGCGCGACGCTCGCGTCGTATTGCATCAGGCCGAGGATGGTCCCGAACCAGAGCCGATTCCGGGTGTCGACCACCGCCGCGTTCATGTTGGTCTCGACGCCGATGATGCCCTCGAACTTGCCGAAGGAGCGGATCATGATCTCGCCCGCGTCGCGGTAATGCCCCACGTCGAAGCGGTTGACCCCGCGGCTGGTGCCGATCCACAGGTAGCCGTCCGCGTCGCTGACGGTGAAATAGACGGTGCCGCCGTTGAGCCCATCCGCTGTGCTGATGGTGTCGCGCACGACACCACGATGCCGGTCGAAACGGAGGACGCCATACCCTTGCGTGCCGAGCCACAGGAGGGAGTCGGCCTCGGGGGTGATGCTCGCCACGGGGATGTCGGCCAGCGCCGGCAGCAGGACGAGCGAATCTCCCTCGATGTAGCCCAGTCCGCGCGACGTGCCGGCCCAGAGGACGCCCCGCTCGTCCTCGCGGAGGGTGTAGACGATCGTCGACATCGCCGGCGTGGTCGTGCGGATCGGGATGATGGCCTCGCCGTCGATGCGAGCGAGGCCGTTTATCGAGCCGGCATATACCGCGCCGGTCGACGTGGCGAGCACGGTGTAGACATAGTAGTTGGTAAGCATCGGCGGGAGTAAGCGCCCCGCATGGAGCCGGCTGACGCCGCCGGCCGTGGCGATCCACATGTCGCCGCGCGCATCGCGCGCAAAGGCACGGACGTGGTTCGAAGCCAGCCCGTCCGCCGCGGTGTAGTGTCGCAGAGCGTCGCCATCCCGAACGAAAGCGCCCTGGGTGAGGGTGCCGATCCAGAGCCGATCGAGCGCGTCCTCATGGACGGCCAGGATCACGTCTTCGTCGATCCCCAGCGGCGCGTTCTGTTGCGTGAAGGCGGTGTGTCGCAACTGGATCACCCCCTGCCCGGATGTCCCCGCCCAGATGTTGCCCTCACGGTCCTCGAAGAGGGCGCGGACGAGCAGGTTGGCGCTTTTGCTGACGACGGTGGTCTCGCCGCTGCGTTCCCTGCGCGTGATGCCGCCGTCGGTGCCGGCCCAGATGGCGCCCTCGTCGTCGATCAGGAGGACGGTGGTCCGGTCGACCGGCAGCTGCATGGCGTCGTTGGTGACGGTGATCGTTCCGTCTTCCATCACCGCGGTCCCGCTGAACGACGCGATATGCACACGGCCATCCCGGTCGACGAGGATGTCGTCGATCTGGCGGGCGGGTAGCAGGGCCTCGGGGTGGTGGCAGTCGAACCGGTAGCCGGCTTCGAGGCTGCAGAAGCCGTCCCGCGTCGCGATCCAGAGCCTCCCATCCGGCCCTTCGTTCAATGCGAGGAGCACATTGTCGGGCAGGCCGGCCTCGGTGGTGTAGCGCAGGAGATGGCCGTCCTGATACCGGCCCAGACCGGCCGTCGTGGCGATCCAGATGGTATTGTCGGATGTGCGCAGGAGGTCGGTGACGAACGCGGTACCCAGCTCGCCCTCCAGCGGCATGCGGTGGAAGCGGTCATTCACATAGACCGTGATCCCCCGGTCGGTGCCGATCCAGATGCGGCCGTCGGCATCCTCGGTGAAGGCGGTGACCTGGTTACCCGACAGGCCGTTCTCGACGGTCGAATTGACGAAATAGATGCCGTCGAACTGACTCACGCCCCCCATCGTCCCGATCCAGAGGTGCCCCTTGCTGTCCTGGAAAAACGCGTTCACCTGCGATTGCACGAGCCCTTCCTCCACGCCGTAGGTGCGCGACACGTAGTGCTGCGCGCCGGCTCCGGCGGGCGCCGATGCCAGGAGTAAGCCAAGGATCGCGCATACGCGCCACGCACGTACGCGCCAGAAGGGGCGCGATGCCATCACGTCTCAGCCGGTAGGGAGATGCGGGGTATACCGGGGAGGGTATCGGCCGGATGGGGGGGGACTATAGGGGGGCTATTCGTTGAGCCACCGATTGTTTTCGCGGTCGACGTCCGGGAGGAAGGCGCCGGGGTCGATCTCGACGCGGGTGACGGTGCCGGGTTCGAAGGTGAGCACGGCGGTGCGTTCACCGGCGAGCCAGGTTTCTACCGGGACGGTCTGGTCCGCGGTGCGGCCGTCGGCGTAGGTGACGCGGACGGGGAGGGGCATCGGGGTGAGGCCCTTGTCGACCACGGTGACGCGGACGTTTTCGTTCGAGACATCGACCGATGCGATGGCCTGGTCGAGCGTCCAGGTTTCGAAGAGCAGGGGCGTCCAGAACCAGTCGAGATCCATGCCCAGGACATCCTCAAACGTATTGAAGAGGTCGTACGGCTGCGGATGCTTCCACATCCAGCGGTTTGCGTATTCGCGGTAGGCGGTGGTGAAGGCCTCCTGCCCGACGAGCCCGCGGAGGGCGTGCAGCGTCACGGCCGGCTTGCTGTAGGAGGCGATGCCGCGGGCCGGCGAGTTGGGCGGGTATTCGTCGGCGTGGCGCATGGATTCGACCTCGCGCCCGGTGCCGGCGATGCGGTAGTAGCCCTGGTTTTCCGGTGCCCAGGCGGTGGAATCGTTCCAGAAGTCGCGCTCGGCCTCGTTAGTGTTGTAGGACGTCAGGCCTTCGTCCATCCAGGTAAACGCCTTTTCGTCCTGCCCGACGATCATCGGAAACCACATGTGGCCGATTTCATGGAACGTCACGCCGAAGAGGGACCGGTCGTTGCGCCCGCCGCCGATGTGGGTCAGCATCGGAAACTCCATCCCGCCGCCGATGACGCCCTCGACGGTGGTCATGTGCGGATACGGGTAGGGCATAAACATCTTCGACAGGTACTCGATGGAGAACTTGGCGAACTCGGCGGAGCGCTGCCAGGTGGTCATGTTCGGCCGGTAGAAGGCGTTGATGCCGCTGCGGTCCGGCGTGCCGTCGCCGTTGCGGTCGCCCACGACGGCCGAGGTGGCGTCCCACAGGTAGCTCGCCGAGGCGCCGAACGCGAAGTCGCGCACCTGCTCGGCCTTGAAATGCCAGGTGAGATGGCCGTCGGGGCTGTCGGCGGTGGATACGCCGGCCTTGCGGTCGGCCTCCGTCACCACGTGCACGATGTCATCCGACGTCGCCGCCCGCGCCAGGCGCTCGCGGGTCTGCGCCGAGAGGACCTCCTCGGGGTTCTGGAGCACGCCGGTCGCGTCCATCACCCAGCCTTCGGGGAGCGTGAGGCGGACATCGAAGGTCCCCCAATCCGCATAGAACTCGCCGTTGCCCATGTAGGGATCGGCCTTCCAGCCGTTGACGTCGTCGTAGACCGCGATCTGCGGGTACCAGTAGCCGACGAAGAACATGTCGCCGTCGGTGCCGATGCGGGGGGCGCCGGCTTCCGGGACTTCAAAGTCCCACGCGAATTCGAGCGTGGCTTCGCCGCCGGCGGGGATCGGCTCCGCGAGGCGGATCTGCATCACGGTGCCCTGAATGCGGTAGCCCGGCCCGCGCAGGAAGCCCTCGGCCTCCGCCATGTCCGTCCCTTCGACGCGGACGAGCGACACCGGCATCCCGTCCGTCAGCTTCTGGGGCCGGTTGCGGATGGCGCCCGGGGCATGGAGGTTCTGGTGGAGGTGCACGAACACGTCCGTCAGCGCGTCCGGCGAATTATTGTGGTACCGCACGCTCGACTCCCCGCGGACGCGGCGCGTCTGCGGGTCGAGGGTGGCCGAGATGGTGTAGTCGGCCGCGTTCAGCCAGTAGTTGGGTCCGGGCCGGCCGGTTACCGTCCGGGTGCCGGCATCGAGGCCGCGCTGGAACTGGACCGACGGGATAACAGGGTAGGGGACGGGCCGGCGGGTCTGGGCCGTCGCGGGTGCGGTCAGGAGCAGGAGGGCGGCGAGGAGGAGGCTGAAGCGGTGCATGCGGATCGTGTATCGGAGATCGGGAATCGAAAAATGCGGGCGGTGGGCCTGTGGGTAAACGTAGGGCCGGCATTTTTATAGATTTGATGGAATCCCGTTCCGGGGTCATGCGTAAGAGCCGACATTGTTGCGCGAGGCGCTGTGTCGTTTGTATTATGGCGCCCCGTTTAAGCAGCCCAAGTGGCGGAATTGGTAGACGCGCTACGTTCAGGGCGTAGTGGGGGCAACCTCGTGATGGTTCGAGTCCATTCTTGGGCACAACGGTTCAAACGCCGGCTCTGGTTCAGAGCCGGCGTTTTGCGTTTGGGGCAAACAGTGAAGCAGGCGGTAGACAAGAACCTCCTGGGAAACGTCTGCACCCAGCTGGTGAAGCGCCCGAAGCTCCTCGGGCTGGGGAAGGGGCAGACAAACTAAAGCGTGGACTGATCGCCTACCCGTGCATATGGTGTGGGCAGTCGCACACCGGGAAGCAGAAGCGGTATCACCCGGAGTGCCTCAGGAAGGCCGATGCGGAACGAAGGGAGAAGGGTAGGTAGACGGTCGATAACCCGCGAGTGTGCGCCTGGACGGGGTGTTCGGAGCCGGTAGGGAAGGGGAGGAGGTACTGCTCGGATAGTTGCAAACAGAGGGCGTGTAGGGCGAGGAAGGGGCGAAACTAGCCTTTTCTGCGGCGGATGCTTGGACGGCCACGAGTCGCCTCAGTGGCCGCCCTCACTTCTCAATTACGTCAAATGAATACGAGTTAATACCCAGGCACCTCGGCTTGCACCGAAAATGTCATTGGCCCCAGCTCGCATTGATTCGTATGCGTGAGTACAATTGTCCTGCCTGGGATTGGCTCAAAGGAAATATCTAGCGAGACGCACCCGAATCCTTGAACAAGCTGGCCTACGTCTGCGCGTAGGAAAGATTCGAATCCGGGCGTCACGGCAAATTCCCGACGTTCGATCCATGCGGGGCCCTCCTGTAAGGTAAAGTCTTGGACGGCCAAAGTGTCGAGACCGGTCGGCGTCTGTAACAACGTCGTGCCATCTCTCCCGCTCACCAGATGATACTTCAAGAGAACAGATACCGAGTCGCCCCAGGCTGTAGTACCGCCAGTGTCAAGCCTGCGAGTCAGAGTGCGAGATGACCTGAAGATATCGTCGATGTAGATTTCAAACAGCACACTTGAACCGGTCATCAACTGCCCACCGATGTAAAGGAGTTGTGATCCATCTTCCGCATCGAACGTGTACTCCCATGGTGGCGAGATTCGATCAAGTCGGATGATCTCCCCAGACGCGTCCATGTAGGTTATATTGACCTCCGCCGTCGCGGAACCCTTGGCGGAGTACCGTATCTGTGATCTGGTACTGGATCCCGACAAGGCATCGCATCCAAAGAGGCAACTAGAAAATACGATGCAAGCCCAGAGGAGTGCGAGTCGATGCATATGAATTATACTGGAATGACGTGTTATGTATGGGGGTCGTTGCGGTATGACGGATGGACACAAAGCCTTGCTGCTTATCCCGCCCTCAAATCCTGCGGTAATCGCCCGAACGTCTGCTGCTAGCTGTGGTGCTACATCCATCCGGCGAGTTACTCGTCAGACCTCAGTTCACGCGTCGTTTCATCTAGGAATCCCCAAAGCTTGCCTGATAAATGAACTGAATAGCGCCAACCGGCACCATTTCTAAAAAAGAAAATCGCTGCTGCCAGCCCACTCAGTCCAGCAAAGAACACCATTGCATAATTATCGTCTCCTATCCCGAAGACGGCAATGACAGCGCCTATGGCGCCAGCTACCCAAATTAGTCCCAGTCCAATCAAAAAGAAATTACGGCAGTTGTAAGACGAAGAACAGTCCTTGTGTTTGCCATGACGATCGCGAGATTATTCTCAGGGGCAACCTAATTAGATACAACACGCCTCCGCGCCTAAACTGTCAGCAACTCAGTCGCAGACGCGGGTTAATTGATTTGCTTATGATTTTCGCCGCGAATCCGTATCTGTGCGGAATTTGAAACACCTCCCCCGCATGCTTCCTTCCAGCATGCGCCGAACCGAAGCCGCCGACATCTACCGCCTCTGCGCCCGCCACGGGCTTCCCAGGCCACACACGGAAGGGGAGGAGGACAAGCTGACCCTCGTGTGGGACTCCGAGCCGCTACGCGTCCGCCTGAGCGCCTTCAAGGCCGCTGTGTATCTCCTGCGGGCTCTGTACGTTGGGGAGGGAAGGCGGCGCGGCTGCATGTCGAGCGCAACCAGCGCATCCTGGGCGATCCTACGAGCGAACTGCTGTTGTGGGGGGTGATGTGTCCGCATGCATTGTGGTGTGCGACGATTGATCGTCGATGATCAACCGACATCTCACCAGCGCAGTTCATTCTTATGCGTCATCTCTTTTTACTTGCTGCCCTTGTATGGTCCATAGGGTGCGCGACAACAACCAACGTACCTCAGGACACACGCACGAGGATCTACAATAAGTCCGCTACAGAAGCGCAACAGGCTGCGGTGCAGTTGCTGGAGGCAAACGGTTATTCCGTTGATGTCTCGGCTATCCAGGTTGGCATGATCAAAGGCGAGAAACCCCTGAGTACGATTGCCGCTGCACTTGTGGGTGATGGTCGATTTGAATTGAGTTTCCTCATTCGCGAGGCAATGGACGGGAAAACCAGTGTAACTATCAGCCCGCGTTCGTATAGCTCTAATGCATTCGGAGTTGAGCGCCAGGATTCATTCACCGGCAAGCAGATCCAGGCCCTCGTTGACGATGCATTTGCTCAATACACTGTACTGATTGGTGGTGGAGACCTTGGATCGGTAGCGTCAGCCAAGGCAAGCGAGGCCGATGCTAGCGGGCGCCTCGATTGCTCGGATAGCTCCTATAAGGCGGATCAATTGCGGGTTGTCGTAGCCAGCAATACGCCCGTATACACGCTCGCCAACACGAATAGTGCAATGATGCTCCATCTCAACGCAGGCGTGGACGTGGTTACATACCGCACTCAAGGTGACTTCACCCAAATATGCTCAGGTGAATCAAAGGGCTGGGTAAAAACCAACACAATAGGTAAGAAGCGAATGAGCAAGTGATCTGTTCGGCATGCCAGTGAACTGCCCCGGATTTGCCTGATTCTCCAACGTGTGGGAATCTGGAGTCATGAGCACACGAATCCAGATTTAAGGGGGTCCGCCTTCCCCGCGTGATCCCACGCGAAATGGCATCAGCTACCCCGATGCCATGACCTTTCGGCACCGAGGTAGCTGATAATGGAGTTTACACCTTTCGGGAATTACTTGAGCAGTACCATTTGCTGGACGAAGCTGCCTGCCGGCGTCTCGAGGCGGTATAGGTAGGTCCCGCCCGGCAGGTCGCCGGCATTGAAGGTTACTTCGTGGCTGCCGGCTTCCTGTATGCTATCGACAAGGCGCTCGACTTCTCGGCCCAGCATATCATAGACGGTCAGGCGCACCTGGGCCTGCTCGGACAAAGCGAAGGTGATGGTAGTGGTTGGATTGAATGGGTTCGGATAATTGTGAGTCCGGTTGTTGATCGGGCCCATTGCTTGTCCGGGTCCATCGTCCATGCGACCACTCACGCTGGAAATATGGCCAACGTTGATATCGACAGGGAAATCGAATATATAGGCCGCGCCGGCATCTTTGCCGGCCTCATCGTTGTTTGCAACTCCAATCAGGGCATTTTTTGCGGACAGGGCGACGCTACTTCCAAATCCGTCGTACGGTTCGCCATCGCCTGCGATCAGCTTGGCGACTTGTGTCCACATGCCTCCCGTCCATTCGAATACATAAGCCGATCCGGTATCCGAGGCTGTCTCGTCAGCACCGATGGCTCCGATGAGCGCATGCCCGCCGTACATCGTCACGGAGGAGCCGAAGAGATCGCCCGGTGAGGCATCGCTCGCTTGCAGTTGGGCGACCTGCTCCCATGTGTCATCAGTCAGCGCGAAGACATAGGCTGCGCCGTGCGAATTACCGCTGGCTGGCATCACTTCGCTCCAGGGAGCCCCGATCAGCGCCTTTTCTCCTTCGAGAGAGACCGAGACCCCAAATTGCGCCCGACGTGCACCGCCATTCAGCACCGGCAGTTCCAACTTTGCGACCTCTCGCCATGAGCCATTCTCGGGTTCGAAAAGGTACGCGGCCCCTGAAGCTCGCCCGTGGTTCGTGTTTTCGGGCGCACCGATCAATGCATGAGCGCCGGAAAGCGCAACGGAATGCCCGAACTTGTCCCGGGCTTCACCGTCGCTGGCCGTTAGTTTGGCTACTTGAATCCAGGCACGACCCTTGCGTTCAAACAGATACGCGGCCCCAGGGTTACCCCCGAAACCGTAGCCAGATGCACCAATCAAAGCGCGATCGCCTGACAGCGCTACAGCGCCTCCAAAGCCTCCCCGTAAGGCGCCTTGGCTGGCCACTAGCTTGGCGACTTCGATCCACTCGTTTCCACGTCGTTCGAAGATGTATGCCGACCCTTGACCTTCGTACTCAAACGGTGTGTCCTGACTGTCGCCCGGTGCGCCGATGATCGCTCGGTCGCCGACAAGGGCGATCGATGAACCAAATAAATCATTGAGACCCCCGTCGCTCGCGGTCAACTTGCCCACCTGTACCCAATCCCCTGCCTATTTTCAAGAATGTAGACGGATCCCGGGCCGATCCCGTGTCATCGTCCACCGGAGCTCCGATAAAGGCTGTATCGCCCCAGACGGATACCGACCGTCCAAAACGGTCGCCTTCTGCGCCATCGTTCGCAATCAACTTGGTGCCTGCTTGACCGTGGGCCTCCCCGCTGGTCGATACCATGACGATCGTGAGGGCGATTCCGTAGCTGAGTGTTCTGATCGAGTTAAGCAGATTGTATAGCATGATGCCTGATTCCTCAGGGGGGAATGTGTAAAACGGTTATCCAACAGGATGTGACAGGGGGAGGGTTAGGGAGATTGCTTGATCTAAGGCCGTGTCAAACGTCAGTTCGCGTTGATCCAGCGCGCTGTCATGGTGCAAATCAGCGTCTGGATGTCAAACGGTGCAACGCCGGGTTCATTTCACCAGCACCATCCGATGCACGAAGCTGCCTGCCGGCGTCTCGAGGCGGTAGAGGTAGGTCCCGCTCGGCAGGTCGCCGGCGTTGAAGGTTACTTCGTGGCTGCCGGCGTCACGCACCCCGTCTACCAGGCGCGCGACTTCGCGCCCGAGCAGGTCGTACACCTGTACCCGCACCGCGGCGGATTCCCGCAATGAGAAGCGGATGACGGTGGACGGATTGAAGGGATTCGGGAAATTGCGCTCCAGCCGGGTCGCGACAGGCACCTCGAGGCTCGACCCAGAACGCGTGTCCGGTTGAGCGAACTCCGCGGGATCGTTGGCGCTGGTCGCGCGCGAGACCGAGGCCGTAACGTTGGTGATCTCGATTCCGCTGATCAGCGGGCGACCGTATGCCATTTCCGGACTCAGCGATAGATCCAACGCGTTGTCGGTCACCTGTGTATAAAAGCACGAGCGAAGGGCCGTGGCGCCGCCGGTTTCTGCGTAGATGTCCAGATCATTCACGGCCACGACGTTTTCGGCGACGACGTCGAAGACGCGTGCGCCCGCGCTCCAGTACGTCTCTTCGCCTTCAACGAACAGGAGGCACACGGTGTAGTCGCCTTCATCGACCGGGAATGCCCAGTTCATGGGGATTTCCGGGGATTCGCGAGGATCCCAACGATAGCTTTGAAAAAGCGCATCAGGCACCGGCGTGGGATTGAGGAAGGGCTGCTGATTTCTACCGGTTTTGTTGTTCGAGCCAGTAGCCAGCAAGAAAGACGAGGGGGTGGATCTGGTATCCCGCTGCCAGTCGATAAGATCGGCAGGGATCTTTTCGCCGCCGGCGTTCACGCGATAAAGCGGCTGCGGATCGCGATACTGGGCGAGGTAGATGTCCTGGCTTTCGCCTATGTAGTCTACGATATACGAGGTGTTGCTGGGGTCGAAATCCAGCAAGTTCTGAAAGGCACCGCCAAAGTGACCTGCCAGATGGATGACCCCGAAATCGTCCACTTCAAACCCTTCGACATACATGCCGTACCACGCTTCGCTGATCTCAAAGGCCCAGACCAGTTTTCCTTCCGCAGAATATTTGGCGATGTAAGCGTCTTCAGAGGAACGGCTGCCCAACAACCATGCTGCCGGCCCGGGATCGAAGTCGGTCTCCCCGACCATCGTGCCCGCGACATACAGTTCTCCCCGCATCGAAACGTCGACTTCCGCGCTATTCAGCACACTCCCTCCTTCTCCGTATTTCATCGCCATGAGAAAGTCGCCGTTGGACGCGTAGTGGGCGATAAAGCCACTCTGTGTGGTGCTCGACAGGATGAACGCACCAGCACCCGGGTCAAAATCGACTGGGTCATCAGGACTCATCCATCCGGTCACATAGAAGCCATCGGACGCGTCGATCTCCAGGTCTTTCAGCGCCATGGCCTTCTCCCCGCCGAGATGTGTGCTCCAGCGATGGCGGCCATTCCGGTCGTAACTGACCATAAACACGTCCTGGCCGGCGCCAGCGGTCAGTGAGATGATCTGGTTGCCGCGGGCGACATCGATGGTACCGGTGAAAACGCCGCCCACCAGAAGGTGGTCCTGTGCGTCGATCCCGATGGCAATACCGCGATCGAAGCCAACATCACCGATGCGGTGTCCCCACAGAAAACCTCCCTGGCGATCGTATTTCGCAAAGAAAAGGTCGTTGCTGCCCGCACTCGAAATCAAATATTCTTCCTCGCCTGGGTCGAGGTCCATGTCTCCGGAAAAATCGCCGGCTACGTAGACGTCCCCATCCCGTGCGAGGGCGATATCTGCGATCTCAAAGGCACCACTCAGGCCGATGGCCCACAGAAACGTGCCGTCCGGAGCATATTTGGCGAGGTAGCCGGCCTTGAAATTTTCGCCGGTCAGGAGATATTCGTTCGGGCCAGGATCGAAATCTACTGTTCCGTTAAACCGGCCGGCGATGTACACATTCCCTTCGTCGTCAACGTCAACTTCATGGCCCCGGTCGCAGGAGGGACCACCGATTACGAAGGCCCACAGGATCTGGCCTGAAGGATCGTATTTCGCGAGATACGTATCCTCGATACATCCCGTCGACGGTTTGCCTGTGAGGATGTATTCGCCCGGGCCCGGGTCGAAGTCGTACGTAGACGGCAGATTGATATGCTCCAGGGTGCCTGTGATGAACGTGTTGCCGTCCCGGTCGACGGCCAGGCCGTTGGCATAGGAGTAATTGTCGTACGTGTGAGATGCGCCGACGGCAAAGGCGTAGTCGAGCGATTGGCTTTTTCCCGGTGTGCCGAACAGGCATCCCAGGAGAACCGAAAGAAACAGGCATCGGATGGCCCTGAAGTCGCACGTGCTTGGAAAAGACATGGCTTGGTCTCCAGGGGGGCGTGGTTAGGTGTGTACCCAGCATACTGGATGCCGCGTCGAATGGGATCAAGGTGCAAGGCGATTCCGGAGCAAGGCACCTGGTATCGCGCATGGGGAGCGCCGGGGGGCCGTGTACAGGTGGCGCATACGGGAAACCCCACTCGCGAGACTGCATGCATGTTGCCGAGCAAGGGAGAGGGGATTACCTTGAGCCCTATGGCGCAGTCACGGGCTATTTCCGCCTGCGAATCGATGGGCCGATCCCCGTGTTCGTCTCGACCCCTTCAGATCGGGGTAGTTCGGCGTCACGGTCACCGTGCAGCGTTTCTGTTTGTGCGAAACGCCCGCCGCGAATTAGGTGAACACGATGAAACGCAGAGACTTTGTCCGGGTCGCCGCCGGGGGATCCATCGCCGCCGTCAGCGCGGGTGACTATGCAACCCGAAGGGCGCAGGGCCGACCCGCGGCGCGCATGAAGGTGGGATGCCAGCACGGCGGGGTCACGAAGGAGAATCTCGAGTTCCTGGCCCGCCACGGCGTCTACCACATGGACGCCGGGAGCCCGCGCCTCATCGAGGGCGTCGGGTGGGACCTCGACGACTCGCTGCGCATCGTGGATGCGGCCGGCGCCTACGGCATCCGCGTCGTCGCCTATCACCTGCCGCTGACGTCCGCCGGCATCGACCGGGTGGCGACGCCGCATATCATGCTCGCGAAGGATCCGGAGCGGGATCGGGAGATCGAGATGATCCAGCAGATGATCCAGGTCGCCGCGAAGAGCGAGGTCCGTCTCCTGCTGTACAACACGACGATCCTCCCTGTCATCCGCACCGGCAGAACGAATGATCCCGGTCGGGGCAACTCGCGGTATTCCACCTGGAACTACGAGGAGGCGCTCCAGCGAGGCATGGATGCGGAGCTGACCGTGGCGGGGCAGGTGGATCTGGACGAGCTCTACGCCCGCATCACGTATTTCCTGGACCGGGTGCTCCCGGTGGCGGAGGAGTACAACGTGCGGCTCGGCAACCACATCGCGGATCCCCCCACGCCGATCGGGTACCGGGGCATCAGCCGCTGGAACAGTCCGGACGTCCGCGAAGGCATCCGGCGTTTCGCCCAGCTCTACGACAGCCCCTCGCACGGCTTCAACCTGTGCCTGGGGTCAACGGCGGAGGGCTTGACGGATCCCCGCACGGAGATCCTCCCGATCATCGAATGGATAGGCCGGCGCGGCCAGATCTTCAACATCCACCTGCGCAACATCAAGGGCGGGTGGAACGACTTCCAGGAGGTGTGGCCCGACAACGGGGACATGGATTTTGTCCAGGTCATCAAGGCGCTGCGCGACGTCGGCTACGACGGGATGGTCATGCCGGACCACATCCCCCAGCACGACGATCCGGCGAGCGCGCTCCAGGGACACGCGTTTTGTTTTGGCTACATAAAAGCGTTGATTCAGGCGATGGGGGCGTAGCTGATCCGCCCCCCATAAACCCCACCGCCTCCGGTTCGACGAAAAACCAGAGCATGCACACAGCGCCTCCGTTTTACATGACACTACGCTCTATCGATGCGGCGGGACGCCTCGCGATCGTCCTCCTGGCGAGCGTCCTCCTCGCCGGCTGTCGGCCGGCCCCCCAGCGTCCCCCCAACATCGTCCTCATCATGATCGACGATCTGGGGTGGATGGACCTGCGCGTCCAGGGCAATCCGCTGCTGGATACGCCGGTTCTGGACCGCCTCGCCGCCGAGGGGATGCGGTTCACCGACGCCTACGCCGCGGCCCCGGTCTGCTCGCCGACGCGGGCGGCCGTGATGACCGGCCTCTCGCCGGCGCGTCTGGCCATAACCAACCACATCACGGGCGACCAGGCGCAGTTCCAGCCGCCGGGCGCCACCCTCCGCGCCGCGGAGATGTACAACTACCTCGCGCTCGACCACGTCACGATCGCCGAGCGGCTCCGCGAGGCCGGCTACGCCAACGCCTTCATCGGCAAATGGCACCTCTCGGGGACAAACGATGAGATGGATTCCGTCGAGCCCGGACGCCGGCCCGAGTTTCAGGGGTTCGACCTCAACGTCGGCGGCGTCAGCTTCGGCGGGCCGCCGAGTTACTTCGACCCCTATCGCAATCCGGCCATCGCGGACCGGCGCGCCGGCGAATACCTGACGGATCGGCTGGCGAATGAAGCCGTCGCCTTCATGCGCTCCCACCAGACGCAGCCCTTTTTTGTCGCCCTCTGGCCCTATACCGTCCACTGGCCGATGGAGGCGCCGGCGGCGCTTGTCGCGAAATACACGGCGCGTCCCGGCTTCACCGACCACGGGGACGGCCTCGACGCGAGCCAGCGCTACGGCGCCATGATCGAGGCGATGGACGCCGCCGTCGGCCGCGTCCTGGCCGAGCTGGACGCGCTCGGGCTCGCCGAGGAGACGCTGGTGATCTTTACATCGGACAACGGCGCCTACGGCGGGGTCGCCGACCTCGCGCCGCTCCGGGGAGCGAAGGGGCATCTCTACGAAGGAGGGCTCCGCGTCCCGCTGATCGTGCGCTGGCCCGGTAAAATCCCCGCCGGCACCGTCTCGCCCGAGCCGGTCGTGAGCATGGACTTCTACCCGACGATCCTGGAGGCCGCCGGCCTGGCTCCGGCCCCAGACCGCCCGCTCGACGGCGAAAGCCTGCTTCCGATCCTCACCCGCTCCGGCCCGCTCCGGCGCGACGCGCTCTTTTTTCACTATCCGAACTACGCGTTTCACGGCGAAAACCGGCTCGGCGGGGCCGTCCGGGAAGGGGACTACAAAC
This sequence comes from Rhodothermales bacterium, assembly GCA_041391505.1. Taxonomy (NCBI): domain Bacteria; kingdom Pseudomonadati; phylum Rhodothermota; class Rhodothermia; order Rhodothermales; species Rhodothermales bacterium. The sequence goes on along the minus strand of JAWKNW010000002.1, from coordinate 81,274 downwards.
TGATCGAGCACTACGACGACGGCTCCGTGGAACTCTACCGCCTCTCGGACGACCTCGGCGAGCAGCGCGACCTGTCCGCCGACATGCCCGAAAAAGCCGCCGCGCTCAGGAGCCGGCTCGACGCCTGGCTCGTCGCGTCGGGCGCACGGATGCCGGTCCCGATCGCGGCCGACTAGGCCCGGTACGCTTGGTCTTTCAGCACGTCGCCCACCCCTGAGGAATCATGCCTATCCCATTGCTAACCCGCTTCCTGGTCCTGGCCGCCTGCATGCTGCTGGTGACGGCCTGCGAACCTTCGCCGCCCACGCCCACGGAGGTCCCGGAGGCCCGGATGGCCGTCCCCTCCACCGCCGATTTTCCCGTCACCGGCGACGGCGACAACCCCGCCTGGGACCGCGCCGCGTGGACGCCGTTGACCGTTCGCCGCGACAACGGGCACGGCTACGAAGCCCGTGTCAAGATGCTGTATTCCGAGACGGGGCTCTACGTGCTGTTCGATGGCACCGACAGCCTCCTCACGGCCACGCTGGAGGGCGACTACCTGAAGCTGTGGACGGAAGACGTGTACGAGTTCTTCGTCTGGACCGACGAGCGCTATCCGGTCTACTTCGAATACGAGATTTCGCCGCTGGGCTACCAGCTGCCGCTGCTCATTCCCAACTTCGAAAACCGGTATTTCGGGTGGATTCCGTGGCAGTATGAGGGCGAGAGGATGACGCGCAAGGCGGTATCGATCCAGGGCGGGCCGGCGCTATCGGGCGCCGCCATCGCCGGCTGGCGGGCGGAGGTGTTCGTCCCCTACACGCTGCTGACCCCCTTGCAGCAGGTGCCGCCCGGGCCGGGCATGCGCTGGCGGGCCAATTTCTACCGCGTCGATTACGACGGGGGACCGTCGAGCACGTGGAGCTGGGTGCCGGTGGGCGAGTCGTTCCACGCATTCACGCGCTACGGCACGCTGGTGTTCGAGTAACCCCGCGCCACCCCCGTCTCGGTACGCGATACCGGCTTCACAGCAGGATGATCGCGTCAAACGGGCGCTTCGCGCGATCTCGCTTCAGGATCCCGAGCCGATCCGTTGATCTGTCAGGGTTTGTTGTCGCCCGGCGTGCGCGTTGGATCGGGTTCGACGCGATTGAACAGGTAAACGCGCCTGGGGCCTCGTGCCAGGGCGCCCACCGTTCCGCCCAGCAGGGCCCCGACCCCCGCCGGCAGGAGGGCGTACGCCTCATAGCCTGTGTCCTCGCGGACCAGCCCGATGTACGCCGCTCCCCCCAGAACCACCGCCCCGATGCCTGCGCCGAACAGGATGGGTCGTACGGAAAGCCGGCGAGGCAGGTCCACACGCGACAGGGAGGACGTCGCCACGGCCCGGCGGCCCAGGCGGGTCTCGGCCCATGAGGCCGAATCGGGACCGAGGGTCAGGTGGTCGGCCCGGATCGGATCGGCGCCTGCCAGCGTGATCGTCGCCGCACCGGGCATCGAGCGCCGCTTCCATAACGCACCGCCCACGCCGCCGAGCGTTGCGCCAAGGGTGGTCGGCACGATAAAAAACTCGCCGAAGGAGAGCGCAAAGACGGTCCCCACGAGGACGGCCCCGACGGCAGCGCCCTTGAGGATGGTGCTGCGTCTGCTCCGACGGACCGGCGTGATGTCCGTTATGGAGGATCGATCCACCCGGCGAAGACCGGACGTACCGGCGGTCCACGTCGTTGAGTCATGTCCTACGAGCAGATCGATCGCCGCGAGCGACGTGCCGTCGCGCAAGGCGATCCGGCCGTACAGCCCGGCAGCGCGCTCGTTGAGGCCGTTCAGCACGTCGGAATCGTCGACATCCACGCCGCGAAGGGTTGAAACGCATCCCGTGAGCGTAAGGAGTGCAGCAAAGCAGCACGTCGAGAAGGCCCGCATAGAGGTAACCGGAAGGGATGCACGAGGGGAAGAGGGGGCGGCAATGTACGCGAACGGGTGCCAGACTATGCGGTGCCCACGTATCCCCCTGAAAAGAAACCTGAAAAGAAACCTGAAAAGAAAGATCTGGCGTCGGAGAAAACGTCGCGTGGGGTTCAGGCGTTACCCTGTGCGAAAGGTTCGCCGTTTGAGGCTGTCCCGATCCCGCCATCACGCCACCCTACCCTCCGATTTCCATGCAAAAGCTCTTTGTTCTGTTCATCGCCGTGCTGGCGCTTGCCGCTTGTGAACCGCCGCCCCCGGGCGACGCCGACCTGGCCCGCAGCATGGCGAACGACGCGCAGTCCCGGCTCGAGGCCTCCGAGGGCGGCCGGCTCCTGCTCCGCGCCATCGACGCTCATGGCGGTCTCGAGGCCTGGTTTGCCGCGCCGACCAGCTCCTACACGTGGGAGTACGCCAACGCCGGCTCGAACATCCGCTTCAAGACGCGCCTCGTGGCGGACAACCGCTCCCGCCGCATCTACCACGACCTGCTCGAACTTGGCACCCCCGACGCCCCGCGACCGGCGAGCGGCCGGTTTGCCTGGGATGGCGAAAAGGCCTGGATCAGTCCGGACACCCTGCAGGGCATCAATCCGCGTTTCTGGGCGACGACCGGCTATTATTTCGAATCCATCCCCTTCATCCTCGCCGACCCGGGTCTGCACTATACCGTCCTGCCGGAGGACACCCTGAACGGGATGCCGCACGATGTGGTGAAGGTGTCGTACGACGCCGGCGTGGGCGACTCGCCCGACGATACCTACACGCTCTACCTCAACCAGGAAACCGCGATGGTCGACGGCATCCGCTATACCGTCACCTTCGGCGGCGGACCCCCCGCGGCCGGCGAACCCGTGCGCGAGACGCTGTTCTACTACGCGAACTACACGACCGTCGACGGCCTGACCGTGGCGACCCGCTTTCGCGGATTCAACGTGGTGGACGGCGTGGTCACCGGCTTCAAGAACGAGGCGTGGGCCGACGAGATTTCCTTCTCGAAACCGTTCGACGAAAGCCGGCTCGCCATGCCCGAAAACGGCCGCGTGCAGCCGATGCCCTGAGGCCGACTTCACCCGCCGGCGCCAAAAAAAAGGCACCGGGGCCTGTGAGTTGCGCGTGAGGCCCCGGTGCTCCTAGAACCACTCATCGGAAGAGTGTGTAGGTCCTTACGTGGCGCGTCCGGAAGGGGTTACAGAAAAATGCTATTTTTTTAACACATAGCGGCCGGCGCCGAACTTTGCCGCTCCGCAATTGGGTTTTGCCCGAACAGCGTTATCTTCAGGCGACGGGCGGATCTTGCTAGAGAGATCGCCTCAACCATCACATCGGACGCCATGGGGACAACGGAAGACCGCTATTTTGCAGGATTGGATATCGGGGGCACCACGATCAAGTCGGTGCTCGTCAACAGCGACGGAGAGCAGGCCAGCGACTTCGTGGAGGTTCCGAGCCGCGTCGCGGTGGGGTACGAAGCGACGATCGTGCAGCTGAACGACGCCTTGCAGCGCCTGGCCGCCAGCGCCGGCACGACGCGCGACGCCATCCGCGCGGCCGGCATCGACGTGCCGGCGGCGAACAGCGGCGGCGTCATCTGGGGACGCGCCAACCTGGCGCAGGACTGGGTGGGGAAGAACATCCAGGACATCTTCGCCGATCGCTCCGGCATGCCGGTCTACGTCACCAACGACGGCAACGCCGCCGCCCTGGGCGAATACATGGTGCGCCGGAAGCACCTCGGCAGCCTGCTGTATGTGGCGCCCGGGACCGGCCTCGCCGGCGGGCTCGTGATGCCCGGCGGGAAGATCTACGAAGGCGCCAACGGCCTCGCGCTGGAAGTCGGCCACATCTCGTCGCCGTTCCAGGAAGACGACGGCGCGTTGCCGCCCTGCTCGTGCGGCTGGAAGGGCTGCGTCGAGGCGTGGGTGTCGCTCGTGGCGCTGCGCCGGCGGCTCCGACTCGAGCTGGCGAAGCCGGAATGGGCCGGCCACCCGCTCAACGGCCAGGAGACCTCCATCGAGGAAAAAGCCTTTCAGCTGCGGAATTTCGCGGCCCAGGGCGATGCGCTCGCCATCCAGCTGTTCAAACAGCAGGGCTTCATCTTCGGCTACGGCATCGCCGATCTGGTGCGCGTGTTCGACCCCGGGCTCGTCGTGATCGGCGGCGGGCTGGCGGAGGCGTCATTCCGGGACCAGTACATGGACTGGGTGATGGAAGGATTCACCGAGCGTGCGTGGCCGATATACCGGACCAGCCCCATCGACAACGAGACCGTCACCACGCGCTTCGAATGGGCGACTGCCGGCGACTCCGCCGGCGCTCTCGGAATGGGGTTTGCGGCGCTCGAGATGTTTCGCTGATTCCCTACCGCTGAGCCGCTGACGCCCATGTCCGAGTTGCCCGACCAGGTTGCCGAAGGCAAGATCCAGCAACGCTATACGATCGGCAATTCGACCGTGACCCTGCGTATCGGGGACATCCTCGATTCCAGGGCGCAGGTGCTGGTGAGTTCGGACGACGACCGCCTGAACATGGGGGGCGGCGTGTCGCGCGCCCTGCACCGGGCGGCCGGCGACGCCTACAAGCTCGATGCGCAGGCGAAATACGCCGGGCATCACGACGTCGGCGACGTGGTCGTGACCGGCGCCGGCGCCATCCCGGCGCCCTGCCAGTATGTGTTCCACGCCATCTCCCGCCGGTTTGACGACCTCCATCTCCCGACGGAAGACCAGGCCCGAACCGCCATCCGGCGGATCGTGGGCAAGGCCATGGCGCTGCTGGAGCCCATGGGGCTGAGCTCGATCGCGTTCCCCGCCGTGGGCACCGGCGCGGCCGCGTTTGCGCCCGAGGATGTGGCCCTCGTCATGGCGGACGTGCTCCGGGACGATCTCACGGCGCGCGAGGCGTCGCTCGACGTGGAGATCTACATCTACCCGGATGACATGGCCGGCAACACCTACGGCACGTTCTTCAAAAGCTTCGACATGGCCAGCGGCTGGCTGGGGCACATCGTCCGGGATCATCTCGTGGTGATGATCCACGGCATCCGGACCGAGGCGCGGTGGTTCGACGACGTAACCGCCATCCTGCGCGAGGAGGATCACCAGCTCAACCCCGTCAGCACCGGCTACGAGTACTTCGATGTGGTCCGCTTCCTGCTGCCGTTCCGGTGGGCCAAGCGGCGCGTCATCGAACGGGTGGAGGAGAAGCTGCTGGCGGTGATCGACGATCCCGCGTCGGTCAAGGTGTCCGTCGTCGCCCACAGTTTTGGCACGTACGTGCTGGGCGAGGTGCTGCAGCGCAACCCGCGCATCACCATCAACCGGCTCATCCTCTGCGGCGCGGTGTTACCCCAGGATTTCCGATGGAGCGCGCTTCGGGATCGCCTCACCGTCATCGACCCGCACGAATACCCCACGCAGCGCCTGCTGAACGAGTGCGGATGGCGCGATACCTGGCCGGTGCTGGCCCAGTTCATGACCTGGGGGTATGGATCCAGCGGGCGGTTCGGCTTTCAATCGCCGCTCGTCAAGGATCGTTTCCACGATCTCGACCACAGCGGCTTCTTTCAGGAGGCCTTCGTGCGCGACTACTGGTGCCCGTTTATCACCGAGGGCGTGATCAAGGATTCGGCCGGCAAGCGACCCCCGTCGCCGTGGTGGCTGCAGGTGCTGACCGTGCTCAAGTTTCCGATTCTGCTGCTCGGGTTCCTGGCGCTCGCGGTCTGGCTCCTCGCCGCCGGCTCGTGATGGCCGCGTCGGCCGGCGCCGGGCTCATTTGACCAGCACCAGTTTCCTTACGGCGCGAAACGCGAAGTCTTTCGCATCGCCGACCCGTAATTCGTAAAAGTACACACCGCTTGCCAGGGCGGACAGGTCGACCCGGTGCGTGTAGTTTCCGGCCGGCTGGGTGCCCATCCTGTAGCGCTGCACCCGCTGCCCCAGCACGTTGTACACGATCAGCTCGACATCGCCGGACTCGGGCAGTGCGTACGGGATCGTCGTGCTCGGATTGAACGGATTCGGATAATTCTGGCCGAGTGCGAAGGCCGACGGTATTTCGCGGACGCTTTCCGTATTGACCTGAACTACGGCGTCGGCCTCCGTTTTCAGGGGCTCGGTGTTGCCGGCTTGATCCGAGGCGATGGTGAAGAACCGATACCGGTGGTCCCGGTCGGCGTTGAAAATCACCTGGGTGGTTTCGAGGTCTTTCTGGTAGACCTCGAACGGGTCGCCGTCGCGCGAAACGTACAGCGCATAGCTCCGCAGACCGGAGGCGTCCGGGTCGTCCCGGGCGGTCCAGCTGACGGTAAACGCCGTGGTATCCTGCTTGAAGGGCAGTCCGGATACGGCGCTCGTCGGCAGTCCGGCATCGACCGTATTAAAGATCGGAGGCGTTTCGATGGGCGCGTTGGCATCGAAGACGATCTGTGCCAGCGCGTCGATGCGGTCGCCGGTGACGGCCTCACGGTCCGGGCGCACGGAGTAGCTCACGAAGCCCTCGCCGGCCCCCAGCGAATCGTTGACGGGGAGAAAACCGGCCAGCGGGTTGGAGGGCGCCCCACCGGTCGCCGGGTCGATCGACCGGATCACCCAGAAGGCGCGGTTCTGCTCGATATCGATGCCCGCATTGACGTCGACGAATACGCCGAGGGCGTCGCGTACATCGAGCCGGTCGGTATAGGCGGAGACGTTGGGGGGCGGTTCGAAGGTGAAATCGCCAAAGCCGAAGGGCCCGAGCCGGAACGAGCGTGCGTCCAGCGTCGCGTCGAGCTGCTGTTCGATGGTCACCACCTGGGCCGGCGCCGTCGCTTTGACGGGATCGTTCTCAAAACGAATTGTGTAGGGCAGCCGCGCCGAGACCGACACCCACTGCTCGTCGCCATAGCCTGCCGGCCCGATCATATCGTTCGGGTCGATCGACACGACGACCAGGATCTGAGTGATCGGCGGCCCGAACGGGATGTCAAAGTCCGGCGGCGGCGGACGCTTGCACTTTTTGGGGTTGGATGGAATTTCGAACGAACTGATGAAGCTCTGTTCCAGGTTGACCTGCGTATCGAACCCTTTGGCGACGCCGCAGTCCTGCAGATTGCGGGCGATCAGATCGTACTCCCCCCGGTCGTTCTCATTAAAATCGTAGCGGTCGCCGAATTCGAACTCGATAGTGGCCCTGTAGATCACCGTACACCCCGGCTTGCACCCGGGCTCGGCCGGTGTCGGAATGCGCCGTACGGTGATGTTGGTGGCGCGGCCATCGGCGGATTGAAACCCGCCAAATCCGGTCACGAGATCGCATCCCGGCACATGCTTTCCGAGGCCGAGTTCTTCCTCTTCGTCGTTAAAGGGGTCATTGTAGGGGATCCCGACCTGGCCATCGTCAATGTACATGGACGGTTTGTTCACCATGACGCCCAGGTGGTCGAGATCTTCATCGGGCAGCATGGAAAGGATGGGGCCTTCGCAGCCTTCTGCCTTGATCTTTGACGTCAGCGAATGATCGGCGGCAAGAATGGCGTCGGTACTCACCTCATCGAAACTCCGGACGGCATCGTCGTGATGGCGAACCTTGTTCGCCACCTCGGAATCGTTGCCGTAGACGATCTTGCCGCCTTCGACGCCCCCTGTGATAAACGACAGGAGATGGCTGGCGCCGGTAGGTCCTTCACAGATGGGCGAGGCCATGCCGGCCGCCGCGCCGGCCAGGGTGGCGAAGTCCTGCGCGAGCCGGGTCGCGGAGCAGTCGGCCGATGCGCCCAGCTTCATGACATTGAACGGGGGCAAATCATTGATCGGCAGGTTGGGGGCGAGGGACAACACCGATCCCGTCTGGGTAAAGAACGGCGGGGTCTGAAGCGACTGCAGAGCCGACTGCACGGCATGCATGAGCAGCCGGCTACCGTCGGTCTCCTGGATGCCGCTTTTGGCCAGTCGGGAAGCCGTCTTCGTCAGCAGCCTTTCGTAGCCGCTCCAGCCGGAGCCGGCCAGTTCTCTGCGCATGGCGTCGGTTGCTTCTTCGAGGCCGAACGCCTCGGTGTCGAGCGACGCGGCGCGCAGCTCGCGGTCGAAATCGAACGGCATACCGTTCGGTGTGGCATGGACGACGTAGAGTTCGAGCAAGGCGCTCGAATCCGGCGCCTGCGCGAGGAACGACACGCGGTGCTCTTCACCCGGCCGAAGGATGCCGGCGAAGGGACCCTCCCCCAGTGCCAGGACCCGCTTGAGCCCGCCCGTCACGGTCTCGTCGGGGTGCAGGGTGGTGTACGTGGCGGGGCTCGTACCTACCAGCAGGAGCGGGCTCACCATGTCGTTATCTCCGCGATTGGCCACGACGATATCCGTCGTGAACAGCTGCCCGACGCGGAGGATCGTGGGGGCGGTCGCGCTGATTTCCGGCTCGACGCGCGGCGCATCGACGACCTCGAAGGCGTCTGCAAGCACCGAACGGAGAACGATATCGTCGGGCTCGTAGGGCTCGCCGGCGCCGGGGGTTTCGGTGAGGTACGATGCGTTCTGTTCGAGCACGACATCGTAACGTCCCGTCGGCACGTCGCTGAGGTCGAACGTGGCGTAGGCCTCGACGGCGCTCGTTCGGAGGATGTCGAAGGTTGGATACCGGGCCCCATCCTTCTCCAGCGCCGCGCGCAACCGCCGGCCGAACGCCGCACCGGTCATTTTGACGGTAACCGCTCCGCCCGTGCCGCCGCGCGGGATGTCGATTCCGGCCAACTCGAAACTAACCGGTTCGGCAGCGAGGGTCACTAGCTGTGCCGCCTCGGGGCCCTGGCGGGCGAATAGCAGGACGAAATAGGAGCCGGGCTCGCCGGCGGGCACCAGGACGTCCTGGTCGCCCGCGAAGGGGTCGCGCGTGCTCACGTCGAACTCGGTACGCGTCGGCACCGCTCCGCCGCGCACAAACACCTCATTGCTGGCGTTGGCCGCGTCGCTGGTCGCGGTCACTTTAAAGGTCGTCACGTCTTCCGGGACGTTGACACGCACGTACCGTGAAGCGCCCGTCGTCAGCGACACCGTGATGGAGCCGCCGAGGTCGAGCACCGGGAGGTCGGTCGCGATGCGATCCGACGAGGAAGTGGCATTGTTGGCCTCGTCGGTTTCGCGGATGTTGTTTCGGATGTCGACCCGCACGATGGCGCGATAAGTCCCCGGCGCGAGGCCGGGTAGTTCGCCGGTGATGTTCCCTTCGGCATCGCTGCGGTACAGCCGGCTCAGATCGACGGTTTTACGGACAGATAACGTAGCCCCCGGGGCCAGGTCGACGAAGCGGAGTGTCGCGCCGAGGAGGGGGTCTTCAAGCTGCCACGTGTCGTCGGTCGAGAGATACACGGCGTCGCTGAGCTGGCCTCGTACGGCGTTTTCACCCTGATTCTGGACGGTCCATGCGATGGTTACGGGTTCGCCCGGCGTGCCGGTCTCCGGGACGACGATGTCGGTCACGACCAGGTCGCCCGGAGGCGGCGTATCGATCGAAAGCTCGAATACCGCCCTGTTGTTGGTTTCCCCAAGGCCTTCGAACACGTCGTCATCCTGGTCGATGGCGACGAGGATGTAGTTTACGCCGGAATAATAGATGGGCAGTGTGACGTCGAGGCTGGTCTCGTAGGTCGCACCGGCAGCGAGCGGCGGCGTCGAGGCCGCGGTGCCGAGCCGGACGTCCTGCGCGTTGATCGTCTTGTCGGTAGAGAGAAAGACGGCATCGCTCCAGAGGCCGGCTGCTGCGGCTTCGCCGCGGTTCTCAACAGTCCACGAGATCGTCACCGGCTGGCCGCTTATGCCGGATGCCGGCCCGTCGATCGCCGTCGGCACGAGGTCGGCGTTCGGCGATAGCGCAATGGTCAACGGCGCAGCGCTGACGGCGGAATTGTTGGAGGGAACGGCGTCGGCGATCTGGCCGGCGTCATCGGTCTGCACAAACAGGTAGAAGGTGCCGTCGACGCCATCGGGGAGGGTGACGGCGGCGGAGCGGGTGTAGCTGCTCCCCGGGGCGAGTCCTTCGGAGCGTGGTGTCCGGGCTATTTCCAGGTCGGCGTCTGGATCGAGGCGCTGGTCCGCGGAAAGATACAGGACGTCGTCCCACCGGGCATGTCGGGGTGCACCTTCGCCGAGGTTCTCGATCGTCCAGCGGATATCGATGGGCTGGCCCGTGCTGCCCGTTGCCGGCGCCGTGAAGGACGTCACGGCCAGGTCGACCGGTGGGTAGGGCGCGATCTCGATGGGCACGGAACGCACGTTGTTAACGGCGTCGTCGGGGAATTCGAACAGGCTGCCCGCATCGTCGGTGCGGAGGTGGAGATAATGCAGGCCGGCATCGATGGTTTTCAGCTGAACCGTGTACGCGCGGGTATAGGAACCATCCACATCCAGTGCATCCGCCGCAGGTATTGACATAAGCGGCGTGGCGGTCGAGTCCCAGAGGGCTCTTTTCGATAGATAGAGCCGATCGTTCCAGGCGGGAGCGGCCCCGGTGTCACCCTCATTTGCCACCGCCCAGCGCACGTCGATCGTGGCACCCGCTTCGGCCGACGTCGGTGCGGTGAACTGACGGATGGCGAGGTCGGGATAGGGCGGCCGCGTGATTTGAAACGGCGCGCTGCCGCGATTGTTGGTTTCGAAGGTGTGTTCGAAGATCGATCGCCCCCCGTCCGTCTCTACCACGAGATAATACAGGCCTTCGAGGCCGTCGGGAATGCTCACCGCCGCCTCGGCCCTGTAAAGGCTGTCAGGCGCTATCGTGCCAAACCGACCGACGCGCGTCAACGCGATCGCGGTACGCGCATCCCATTCCGCCGCCGGCGAGAGATAGAGGTTATCCTGCCAGCTTTTTTCGCTCGCCGCACCGGGCCCCTGGTTTTCTACGTCCCATATTACCTGGATGGTGCTGCCGGCCTCGACCGTTTCGGGCACCGAAACACGCACGACCACCATGTCCGGTGGGGGCGAGAGGGTGACGGTAATCGGATCGCTCTGGAATACGTTGTTGTCCTCTCCGTTGTGTTCGAAGAGATCGTCTGCATCGTCTGCCGCCAGGTAAAGGTAGTAGGTGCCCGAGATGCCCGCCGGCAGGGCGACGGACGCCGTATCCGTATAGACCTGTCCGGGGGCGAGGTCGCCGGTCACGGAATGCGTAGTGAGCAACACGGCCTCTTCCCGGTTGAAGAAGGCCAGGGGGGAGAGGTACAGGGCGTCGGTCCAGCCACCGGCCACGGTGGCGGTGCCCGTACCGGCGTTCGTGATCGACCAGCCTATGTTGACGATGTGTTCGGAGAACGCATTGAGCGGAGCGGTGAGCGCTTCGACCTGCAAGTCGGGCGGAGGCGTCAGCGCGATTTCGATGGGGACCTGCGCCGCGTTGTTGTCCAGATTCGATTCGCCTTGCAGGTTTTCGGCATTCGCGGTAATCCGCAGGTAGTAGGTCCCGACGGCATCCTCCGGCAGCCTGATGGTGGAGGATGCGGCGTAGCGCTCGCCACCGGACAACGCGCTCCCGTTTACGGCCTGAGCGAGCACTTCGACATCCGCCAGAAAGAACGCATCGCTCGATATCGCGATCTCGTCGAACCAGACGGGTTCTTCGGTGGGCACATCGCTGGCATTGACGACCACCCAGGAGATATCGAGGGGTTGTCCACTGAAGCCCCCGTCCGGTGCCTGGATATCCTGTACCTGCAAGTCGGGCAGCGTCTGGGTTGTAAAGGTCCATACCGGCCCCGGCGTCTCGCCGTCCAGGTTCCTGGCGACGATGCGCCACGCATACGGTGTATTGCGTTGTAGCAGCAACGCCTGTGTGGGTGCACGCGGTGTTTCCAGGCCGGCGATCGCCGGTTGCGCGGGTTCCGGCTCGGCGGCGGGCCAGAGGTACAGGTCATACACGTCGGCGAAGGCCGCCTCGGCCCAGGTAAGCTCGGCATCGACGGCGACCCGTACGTCGCCATCCGAGGGGGAGGGATTCGAGGGGGCGTCGGGCCGGCGGGGCTGGAAGGTGTTGCCTGCGGTGGTCGAGCCCAGCGTGAAGGCCCCGAAGGACGACAGATTGCCGGCCGCAACGAGCCCGTCCGCGTCGAGGCCCTGGCCGGCTACGGTCCACGGCGCCTGCTGCCCGGAGCGCCGGAGCAGCCGGAGCGCGCCGGCATCCGAGATGCCGCTGAGCGGCGCCGGGTCGAGCGTGAGGTTCGCTGAAAACGCGGCCGTGGCCGGCACGAGGTCAATGGTCCAGTACTGACTTTCTGACCGTACCACGATGCCCGAAGGGGGGGCGCCGCCGGCGTCGGCCGCGTAACGACGCATGGCGACCAGGACCGGCCGGTCCAGGGTTCCGAACTGGAGCTGCATCAGCGTGACCGCATCCGGCTCGTCGAAGGCGACCGGCGATAAATCCTCCCGGGTGAACGCTCGGGTGACGCTCGCCTGGAACGAGGCGTCAATCGGATCGTTGCCCGTGTCATCGAAGGTAGCCGGCGGCAGGGTCATGGCCTCGGTCGTCACGGTCAGGCTGCGGCCGCCATCGGGACCGTCAAGTTCATACACCCAGTCGCCCGTGTTGGCGCCGTCGGCATCCGGGTCGATCGCGAAGACATAGGTCAGTTCCTGGTTCTGATTGACCGGAACGGTCGTTTTCCAGTACCCATCCGGAAACAGACTGAGTTCGTGCACGCCGGCATCCGGGCCGCTGAGGAGGTCCACGAAAAGCCGCATGCCGGCCGACGCCTCGAAAAGCTCGAAGGGCGTGAAGAGGCCGACCGCCTCGAGACGGGCCGTGTCCAGTTGAAAGGTGATGGGCGCTCGGGAGCGGAGGATCTCGAGTTCGACGCCGGTGTCGATCTGGGCGTAATTGCCGGCGACGTCGGTCACCGTGATCTGGAGGTACAGGTTGCCTTCCGGTGCGAAAAGGGCCACCAGCGCGGCGCTAACGGGGATGTCGCCCTGCCAGGTGCCGTCCAGCGTGGTGCCGGCCGCCAGCGCGGCGTTGACGGCGCTCACGCCGATCCCTTCGGAGGTCGCGAGCGTGAACGTGACCGAGTTCAGTCCCGACAGGTTGTCCGCTAACGATGCCACGACGGATACGGTCTGATCCCCGGCTTCCAGGTCGAGCGTCTGCGGCGAGAGGGTGGGAATGCCCTGTACGACGGGAGGTTCGGGGTCGCCTCCCGTGACGGTCAGGGTCACGTCCGTATCGACCGACGCCAGGTTGAAGCCGAAATCGAGCATCTCGATGTGCAGCGCATAGGTGCCGGCCGGCGAGTTCGCTAGAACCACCGTGGTGGCAGTCCAGGTACCGTCGAGCGGGGTGCCCGCCGTGTTGGCGGCCTGGAACGACGCTATGAACGTTTCGCCGTCGGGAGATACGAAATAGCCGTTCGCGAGTTGGACGCCCGCGCCCGCATCCGTGGCCTGAAAAGAAATGGTTACCTCGACGTTACCCCCGGACAGATCGATCTGGGAGGGTGTCACGCTCGGGGTTCCGACCAGTGCCGGCGGCGTCTCATCCGTTTGCGCCCATACCGTCTCGACGCCGGCACCTACTGCGCACCAGAGCATCAGGGAGATAAGGATAGCGGTGCATTGCGTATTTCGTTGCCGCGCAACGGGGAAATGATCCTGGATCATGGACATGGAACGATACGGGCCAGGCGAATGGGAAAGACGGCGTGTACCCTGTTGCGGAGAACGCACCGCGGTAGATCGCGGAGGATCGAAAACAGGTGTGATCGAAAGAGGGGCACTGCGTGCCGCCGAGGGGTTGCATACTATATACGGACTGACCGCATGGATCACCCCACGTTTTTCCCGTCGGCAACGATCGGCGAATAACGTGACCGACGCATGCGATATGGAGCGCCAGCGGGCGAGCCCTCACGCCATCTCGAAACGCTCAAAGGCGATCTCCAGACTTTCCATGAGCGGCTCCGTCCCCAGTGCATCCAGCGGGGAGAAGGTATAGTTCACCGGCATCGCCCCCTGGAATTTCCATACGAGCACGACGTCCGAACGCGACTCGTTCAGAAGCGAGATCGTGATATTGCGGGTGGCGTCGGGCTCCCCATCGCGCAGGGCGTTCCACCAGGCATACCAGTCGAGCGCGCCGATGGCGTGACGCCGCAGGATGAGCGTCCCGTAGCGGGTGGTCGTCACCAGGTGTCGGACATCCTTCGTCGGCTGGTTGCCGCTGCGGAAGGCGAGGGTGTGGAGCCGGGCATCCGGGAAGACGACCTCGGACACGCCGGCTTGCAGGCTTTTGGCGTTGCCGTCTCCGAGGTCTACCAGAAAGTTGATGCCCGGATACGGGCGTTCGCGTAATACGGCCATGATGTTTATTGGGGTGGATGAAAGAAGGCGCCGCACCCGTTCCGGCGCGGCGCCACCAACTTACGCGATTTGTTGCCGTGTTGAAATCGGCGCGGGGGAGAGGTGGTGCGGATCGGTTATTTGAGGAGCAGGATGCGCCGGGTGAAGCGCGCCGTAGGGGTCTCGAACCGGACCAGGTACAGGCCGCTCGGCAGGTCGCCGGCGTCGAACACCGCTTCGTGCCAGCCGGCGTCCAGCACGCCGTCCACGATGCGCTCGACTTCCCTGCCGAGCAGGTCGTACACGGCGAGCCGCACGTTCAGGGCTTCGGGCAGTCCGAAGCGGAGCGTCGTCGTGGGGTTGAAGGGATTGGGGTACGCGCTTTCGAGCGTGGTCCGGTCCGGGATCGTCGCGGCTTCCCGTTGAAGCGCCGGGGGGTCATCGCCGGCGATGCGATCGGGCGGTTCGATGGTCACCTTGCCCAGCAGGTGCACCACGTAGGGCTCGCCGGCTTCGCCTTCGCCATGGGGCTGTGCGTAGGCGGTCACCGTGAGCGTGAAGTGCCCGAACAGGAACCAGGTGAGGTCCCCCGTCGCATAGTTTCCCTCGATATACTGGCCGTTGATGTCCCCGAACAGCGCATAGGGGGGCATTTCCTCGAGATGGTCGTAGTTCAGTTCCGGAATACTGAACCGCACGCTCTCGACCGGTCCCTGTACATCGGCGCGGATGCTGAAATTGGGTGGGGGCCAGTATCTGTAGTCGAACACGTCGCCGTCCTGCACGACGTAAGGGTAGATGACTTCATTTAACGGGACGTCGATGAAAGCCAGTTTCGTGATCAGCAAGCCGGGTGTGTCGCGGACGAAATTGAGCGTGATCTGGAGGGTGTCGCCGGCCATCCCGGTCGCGTCGTTCAGCCCGTAAGGCGTGGCGAGCAGGATATGGCTGCCGGCTTCGATTTCGGCCCGCGTATAATCGCCCTTGAGATCTCCGAAGAGCGCGTAGGGCGTGCGATTTTCCGTGTGGATGGTGTCCGCCGCCGTCCACGCGAAACGCACGCTCTCCACGTTGCCCACCGGGTTGGCCCGCAGATTCAGGTATTTCGGGAGCAGGTTCAGGTTGAGCGTGGTGTCGGCGTCGATGGCCTCGAGCCCCGGCACGGGCAGTTCGGTGTCGGCATCGATGAGCGAGACGCTGGCGATGCGCGACCGGGACGCCAGGTCATAGACGTACACCGCGCCGGCGCCCCGGGCCACCTCATCCCGGCGCGGCGCCGCGACCACGGCGAGGTCGCCCTCGATCGCCACCGGCCGGCCGTACTCGTCGGCGTCCTGGGGCTCGCTGGCGCCGATCCGCGCGACGAGCGGCCAGGTGCCGTCGGGCCGGCGTTCGAAGAGATGCACCCATCGCGTGAGGACCGGACTTTCGTCGTTGCCCGCGCCGCCCACCAGCGCCCGGTCCCCGCTCAACGAGACGGCATAGGTGAACGTCTGGTAGGGATTTGCGGGATCGAGGACGAGGAGCGGCGCCTCGACCCAGGTGCCGTCGCTCCGTCGTTCGTACACGGAGGCCTGTTCGGAATTGGATCCGATGAGCACCCGATCGCCGTCGAGCGATACCGAGGCGCCGAAGTTGGCTCCCGACGCCGGGTCGCCCGGAACCAGGTACGCGGCCACGGTCCATGCGCCGGTGGCCTGCCGCTCAAAAACATAGGCCGACCCCTGTTCGACGCCGATCGCGTTGCTGTCGCCGACGACCCCGATGAGCGCGCGATTCCCTTCGAGAGCTACCGAGCGGCCGAAGAAGTCCCAGGCCTCCGGCTCGTCCGCGGTCAGCATGGCGGTCTGGATCCAGCTCCCGTCGTCCTGCCGCTCGAATACATAGGCGGCGCCGGCGCGTTCGAGGGCGCCGTTGTCCAGATTGGTAAAGTCGGCCGCGATCAACGCGCGGTCGCCGTCCAGCGCGACGGATGAGCCGAAGCTCTGCACGATGGAGCCGTCGACCGGCGCCAGTTTTGCCGCTTCGAGCCAGGAGCCGTCGGCCTGTTGTTCGAGGAGGTACGCGGAGCCGGACTGATAGCCGTTCACCACGTCGAAGATGGCTCCCACCAGCGCGCGGTCGCCGTCGAGCGAAACGCCGGCGCCGAAGAGATCCAGCTGTCCCCCGTCGCTGGCGCTCAGCGTCGCGGTTTGCACCCAGGCGCCGTCGGTCTGCCGCTCGAAGAGGTAGGCGATGCCGGCGTTCGGAGCCTTCAGGTCGTTGCCACGCGCGCCGATCAGGAGCCGGTCGCCGTCGAGCGAGATGGCGGTCCCAAAATCCTCGAATTCGTTTGCGGCCGGCGGAAGCAGCCTGGTTTCGATCTGCGCCAGGACGCGGGTAGCAGGCAGAAGAGCCGATGCGGCGGCGAAGAGCACGACGAGCGGCAGTCGGGATGCGAAGGAAGGATGGGCGTTCATGACGATCTCCCTGCGGTTGATGGAGCGGTTGGTCGGCGTCCTTCGTCGGCCCCGGTGATAGCGTCAACATAGGCCGCACAGCGGGCGGAGACGGACGGGTGGAATGGGAAACGGGTGTTAGGCCGGCGCACCGATGCCGTGTAAGCCGCAACCTGACGCGGGACGGGATAGATTATGTGGTTCGGATTGCTCATTTTGGAGGCCCTTGCCCGGCCCATCGCATCCCGCAACCGCATGATCATCCATCCCCCCTCCGCCGCACCCGGCCTCAGCGCGCTCTGCCTGTGCGTCGCGCTCGGCGCCTCGTGCGTCTCGCCGCCCGAGGCGGCCCCGCCCTCCACCCTGGGCGACTTCGTCCGCATCGCCTACAATAACCCGGACGCGGATCCCTATCTCGGCGTCGGGCTCTGGGCGTGGCCGCTGCCGATGGACTACGACTTCGACGGCGACATGGACCTGCTCGTGTCGTCGCCCGATGTGCCGTTCAACGGGCTCTATGTCTTCGAGAACCGCTCCGGCGAGGCCGTGCCCGTGTTCGAGCCGCCCGTCCGCATCGGCGACGCCATCCGCAACGTCCAGGTGTCTTTTCCGGCCGGCGAGCCGGACGTCCTGGTCCCCGGCGCGATCCTGCAGGATTTTCGCACCGCGCTGGATTCCATGCCGGCGCCGCTCTTTCCGCCCGATTCGATCCTGAAGGACATCGTCAAGGGCCGCTTCAACCAGTGGAAACGGGTCGACTACGAGGGCGACGGCGACCTCGACCTCCTCGTCGGGGTGGATGACTGGGGCGACTACGGCTGGGACAACGCCTTCGACGCGCAGGGCCAATGGACCAACGGGCCGCTCCACGGCTTTATCTACCTGGTCGAAAACGACGCCGGCGCCTACGTCAACCGCGGCCGGCTCCAGGCCGCCGGTGCGCCGATCGACGTGTACGGGGCCCCGACCCCGAATGCCGCCGACTTCGACGGCGACGGCGACCTCGATCTCATCGCGGGTGAGTTCGTCGACAAGCTCACCTGGTTCGAAAATATCGGGTCGCGCGAAGCGCCGGTCTATGCGGCCGGCCGGTACCTGGCGTCCGACGCCGGCGTGATCGCGATGGATCTCCAGATGATCATCCCCGTGGCGGTAGACTGGGATCGCGACGGCGACGTCGACCTCGTCGTGGGCGACGAAGACGGGCGGGTCGCGCTGATCGAGCACACCGGCCGCGTCGCGGATCGGATGCCGGTCTTCAAGCCGCCGGTCTATTTCAGGCAGAAGGCGGGCCTCCTGAAGTTCGGCGCGCTCGTGACGCCGGTGAGTGTCGACTGGGACGACGACGGCGACGAAGACCTCATCGCCGGCAACACCGCCGGCTACATCGGTTTTATCGAGAATCTCGATGGCGGAGACCCGCCCCGCTGGGCGACGCCGCACTATCTGACTGCCGGGGGCCGCCCCATCCGCCTCCAGGCAGGGCCGAACGGGTCGATCCAGGGTCCGGCGGAGGCCAAGTGGGGCTACACGACCCTGTCCGTGGCGGATTGGGACGGCGACGGCCGCAAGGACCTCGTCGTCAACTCGATCTGGGGACGCGTCGAATGGTACCGAAACGCCGGCGAAACGCTGGAAGCCGCGCGCCCCGTGCAGGTCGACTGGCCCGGTGCGCCGCCGAAGCCGGCGTGGAACTGGTGGGATCCCGCCCCCGGAACGCTCGCCACCCAGTGGCGCACGACGCCGGCGGCGGTGGACTGGAACCGCGACGGACTCATGGATCTGGTGATGCTCGACCACGAAGGGTATCTCGCGCTGTACGAGCGGGCCCTCCGAAGCGGTGAGCGGGTGCTCCTGCCGGGCCGGCGCATCTTTCACGGGACCAACGCGTCCGCCTTCAGCTCGTCGAACGAGGCCCGGAACGAGGCCCCGGGCCCGCTCCAGTTGAACAACGGGCTCTACGGGAGCAGCGGCCGGCGCAAGCTGGCCATCGTCGACTGGGACGCTGACGGGGACCTCGACATCCTCGTCAACAGCCGGAATGTCGCGCTGCTGCGGAACGACGGGGAGGTCGACGGGATCGTCCATTTCACCGACATGGGCGACCTCGCCGCGGGCCGGCTGGCCGGCCACACCACGAGCCCGACGGTCGTCGATTGGAACCGCGACGGCGTCCCCGACCTGCTGGTCGGCGCCGAGGACGGGCATCTGTACTACCTGCGGCACCCGGCGGCAAACTGATTCGGCACCGAAAGTCCGTGTTGCGTACCTTCCTGCCATGACGCCAACGTGTACACACAACGTCCCCGCATCCAGCGCCCGGCCGGCGCGCGCCGGCCGGCCGTTCCTGTGGGCCGCCGTCCTTCTGATCGGGCTGGCCGGCTGTGAGGACGCGAGTCTCGATCCGTTCGAGAACGACGCAAAATACTTCACGGTCTACGGCTATCTGGATGTCCTGGAGACGACCCATGCGCTCCGCGTGATTCCCATCACCCGCCGCTCGGCCGTCATCCAGACCCCTTCGGATCCCGCGGCCGACCTGGATGTGCAGGTGACGACCACCAACCTGCGTACCGGCGAGGTGGTGCACTGGGTGCACAACCTGGAAGAACTGGCGGACGGCACCTACGGCCACATCTACCGGGCCGTGTTTCGCGTGGAGCAGGAGCATTCTTACCGGCTGGAGATCCTCCGCAACGACGGCGCGCTGACCACCGCAGAAACCACCGTGCCCTACATTCCCGACGCCGCGCTGTTCGAGCGCGGCCCGGTGATCTTTAATGCAGACTCCACGCAGCTCACCCAGCGCATCCGCATGCCCGATGTGGCCTCGCCCTGGGCGATGGAGGGCATCTATCTCTGGGGCGGCGGCGACATCAACCACCGGGTATACGCTCCGTACGGCCGGCGCGGCGTCCGCACCGCCGGCGGCGACTGGGAATTCGAACTCACCATCAGCGAGGACCAGCGGTACGTGCGCGAGAACATCCAGGGCCTGATCGATATCGGACGCATCGCGCCCGGGACGCTCGGCACCCTCACCGCCATGGGCCTCCGCCTCCGGATCCTCGACGATCAGTGGGATCCGCCGGAAGGGATCTTCGATCCCGAAGTGCTCTCGCTGCCGTCGGGTGTCACCAACGTCGTAAACGGGTACGGCTTCTTCGGGTCCATCGGGCTGTACCGGCAGGAGTGGAATACCTGCGAACTCTCCGGCGTGCTGGGGTATTCCTACGCGCCGGCGGATTGCTAGGCGCGAACCCCTTCCCGGGTTGACAGGGATTTCGGCTTCAGGTTGTCAGGCTACGGTGCAAAGCGAGTCGACCTGGAGCCTCGAACGCGCCCTGGCCCCCCTTACTTCAGGGTCTCCAGCCAATCGACGATCTGGCCGGCCTGTTCTTCCATGCCCGACGCATTGGCGTGGCACCCGTCCGCGATGACCTGGTCGGGTCCGAGCGGCCCCAGTTGGAGCCCGACGGGTTCCTGCGCCTGGGTGTTCGCGACGGCGAGCGCGGCGACTTCCGCGGCGAACGGGACGCCGGTGTCGCCGGTGATCGAGCAGGTCATGCCCGGGTCGTACCCGACCATGCCGGTGACGTAGAGCGGCACGCCCGGTGCCGTCTCGGCGATGCGGCCGGCGATGTGCTGCACCTCATCCAGGTAGTCCGCGGGATCGGCCGTCACCTCTTCCTCCCGGATGCAGATCTCCCACAGGATGAGGTTGGTGCCCGGCCAGAATTCCAGTCCTTTTTCGAAGGCGTTCCACTTGTTGTTGTACCCGTTTTCGCCGGGCTGCCCCCAGCGCAGGATCGTGCCGCCGCTGTACTGGGTCATCACCTTGGTGCCGTCGGAGGCGTATTTGGACCAGCTCTCGACGTTCGAGTACAGTTCCAGGCCGGCACCCTTGTCGCGCGTCATGCTGCATCCCAGGAAGCCGACGACGAAGTCGCCGCCGGGCGTCGGAGGCGGCTCGATGACCTCGGCCGGCATGAGATACGCGGCATCGACAAAGCCGTCGATCTGGCCGGCATCGTCGAAGTCTACCTCGGTCCACTCGATGCCATTTTTGACCTTGACGCGGAGGACGCTCCCCGCCGTCAGCGCCGGGGCGGTGCCGATCGGGCTCTGGGGGTCGCGGTAGACGGTGACGGGTTCGGATGTGGCGACCCGCTCGCCGGCGTTGAAGGCGAACACACCCGCCAGCGCGAGGTCGGACTGCGGGTCGGCGTCGAGCGCGCTGTCGCACGCCGTCAGGAAAAACAGGGGGAGCAGCGCTGCCAGCATGGACGGCGCACGGTGTAGAAACGGACGCATCGGTACGGAGGTGATGTACGAGGAAACGATCTACCTCCGGGATCGGCAGCAAGCGGTTAGAGTTTAGCCGGCCGCGCGTCCGATTTCGATCGTTACATCATCATCAAACATGCGCAAAACGTCAGAATTCCCGCCGCCAGCCCCGCGGCGCCCCAGCCGCGAAGCCCGGGAGCCTGCCACCAGACCACGAGCCCGGTGAGGACCCAGAGGAGAAAGCCGATCGAGGTGACATCCACCATGAAGGCCCAGGCGTCGTTCAGCATGCTGTCGTGCTGGTAGCCGGCGCGGGCGTGCATCCCCGTCAGGATGTGCTGGGGGAGGGGCTTTCGGGTAAAGAGACGCAGCGTCTGCGCGTCGATGTCGTACGAGAGGCGCCGCGTCGTCCAGAAAGCGGGGAAATACACGTCGACCTTGCGCGGCCCGGATCGATAGGCGCCGAACGCCTTGTCGTCGAGGCCGGCCACGTCGAGGAGCGCCGCGCCGAGGTCCTTGCCCACATCGCCTTCGGTCGGCACCTCCACGGTGCAGGGCCACGAATCGACCTCCGTCCACGCGTCACCGGCCGTATTGTACAGGTCTTTGTCCGACGGAAACCACTCGGGATGGCTGAAGGCTACGGACGAGATGCCGTACATCACGAACCAGGGCAGACAGAACAGCCCGAGATAGAGATGCGCGCGCCGGGTGTAGTAGATAAAGGATTTCATAACAGGCCGAGAAAAAGGGCGAAGAGGGCGACGCCGGCGGCCAGAAACAGCGCGCCGAGGCGTCTCGTCTTGAGCATCTCCCACCACATCCAGAGTCCCGTCGCGGCCCACAGCAGGATGGCGACGATCACGCTGTCCACGATAAACGCCCAGGCGTCGTGGGCGAAAAACGGATGCTGGAAGCCGCGCCGGCGGTGGAGCATTTCGAGGACGAACGCCAGGCCGAACCGCTGCCGCTCGATCCGGACCGTGGCGGCCGCGGGGTCGTACGTGATGCGCCGGGCGCCGATGGGCCGGTCGCGCACGATGGTGAGCGGCCCTGTTTCGAGGTCGCCCCGCACGGAAAAGGCGCCCTCCAGATCCAGGTCGGCCAGGATCCGCTCCGCCACGGCGTGGCGGTCTTCCCCTTCCGCCGGCGCCCGCTCATAACGCTGCTCGCTGACCAGCTCGTAGCCCGGGTCGACGCGGCGCTCCTCCCCGGTAAATAGCAGCCGGTGGTGCATGGAGATGGTGCTCAGCGCGTACATCAACACCCACGGCGTGAGAAAAAGCGCGAGGAACAGGTGGGTTCGGCGGATGAGCCGGGAGGGCGTGAGGGTTCGAGGCATAGGCGTGGAAGAACGAGGTGGGACAGCCCGATGCCTAAAACTACGCGCAAATCCATTCAATCTCACGAAATGAAGGAATTTGCGATGACACACGCGCCGGGTGAGGGGGTTACCGCCCGCGGAGAGCGACGGTCAACGCCAGCGCCGTCAGCAGGATGAGATACCCGAAGCCGGTCGTGAGCGAGAACGTGTGCGCGATGCCGCCCATGACGACGGGACCGAGGAGAAACCCGGTGTAGCCGACGGTCGCCACGCCGGCGATGCCCTGCGCCGGCGAAACGCCGGGTTTTTTGGCGGCCTCGCTGAAGACGATCGGCACCAGCAGCGCGTAGCCCAGCCCGGCCACAGTGAAGCCGGCCAGACTCACCCAGGGGATGCGCGTGACGACGAGGAGGAGGCCGGCGGCAACGATGGCGAAGGCCCCGAGCAGGATGGGGCGCGTCCCCCGGCGTTCGATGAGCAGGTCGCCGGAAAACCGGCCGAGCGTCATGGTGAGAGAGAAGCCCGCATAGCCGAGCCCCCACATGTACGGATGGGAGTCGGGAAGCTCCTCAAGGAAGACAGCGCTCCAGTCGGCGACGATGCCTTCGCCCTGCATCGAGCAGAAGGCGATGAATGCGAGGCCGAGCAGCGCCCTTCCAGGCAGCACGAGGGCGCTGCCGCCGTCGTCGCCGGCGTCCCGGATGACGCCGAGCATCGGGCGAAGCCAGAGGAGGGTCAGCGCGAGGGCGAGCGCCATGCCGGCCAGCATCTGCGTGGTGGCGCCGACGCCGCCGGCGATGGCGAGGCTGCCGATCGTCGCGCCGATCATGCCGCCGAGGCTGAAAAATCCGTGGCAGGTAGACATGATCGATACGCGGCGGCTCCGCTCGAGCGTCGCCACCAGCGCGTTCATCGATACATCCATCGCGCCGCCGGCGAGCCCCACCACGAACAGGCCGACGGACAGTGCCACCGCATTCCAGGCCAGAAACGGCAGGATCATGCTCGCCACCATCGCAACGGTCGTCCAGATCGTCACGAAGCCGACCCCGAAGCGGTGCGTCAGCCAGCTGACCGACAGCATGGCCGCCAGCGCACCGAGCGGGAGGAAAAACAGCACGATCCCGAGCGCGCCTTCGCTCAGGCCGAGTGTGGCCTTGACTTCCGGGATACGTGTCACCCAGAAGGCGAAGAGGACGGCGTGGATCGCAAAGACGACGCCGACGCCGACGAAGGCGCGCTCCCGGAAAAAGCGGCGTAAATGCAGCGGCATAGAGGGCTTCGATGAGATTGTGTGCCAGAATTAACAACTGGCCGGCGTGTCAACACTGGCGTAATTATGAATTTGCCGTACATTGCTCGAACGACCTTACCTTAAGCAACCCTGGGTATCCAACGATGAGCAACCGTTCACGCACCACCGACGACGCATCGTCATCCTTCTCACGCCGGCATTTTCTGGGCACCGCCGCCGCGGCGGCCGCCGCCTATTCGGTCTGGCCAGGCACGGCCAGCGGGCGTGCCCCGGCCCTCATCGGGAAGGCCAAAGGCGTCAAGATCGGCGCGATCACCTACAGCTTCCGCACCATGCCCAGCAGCGCGGAGGAACTCCTCGGATACCTGACCAAGATCGGCGTCGACACCACCGAACTGATGGGCGGGCCCGCCGAAGAATTCGCCGGCGCACCCAAGCCCCCGAGCTGGTCGCGCGTGGGTACGCGCATGACCGACGCCGAACGCGCCGAATTCCAGAAGGCCCGCGAGGCGTACGACAAGGAAGCCAGCGCGTGGCGCAAAAACGCTTCGATGGCCAAGTTCGAGGAACTGGGCAAGATGTACCGCGCCGCCGGCGTCGAGGTCGACATCCTCAAGCTGGGCGATCCCCGCTGGTCGGATGCCGATATCGACTACGCCTTCCGCGCCGCCAAGGCCGTGGGCGCCCGCGGCATCTCGTTCGAGATCTCCGACGACGCCGCCACGCGCATGGGCCCCTTCGCTACGAAGCACCAGATGATCATCGGCATGCACAACCACACGCAGGTGGCCGATGAAGGCTTCAGCTTCGACCGCCCCCTCGAGGCCTCGAAGTACGCCATGCTCAACCTGGATATCGGGCACTACATCGCCGGCCTCGGCACCTCGCCGATCCCGATCATCCGGAAATACCACGATCGGATCTCGCACCTCCACGTCAAGGACCGCCAGTCGCCCGACAACGGCGGGGCCAACCTGCCGTGGGGCCAGGGCGATACGCCGATCGGCCCGGTGCTCCGCCTTCTGCGCGACGAGCAGTACCCCATCACCGCCATGATCGAACTCGAGTACGACGTTCCCGAAGACTCGGACGTGCTTACCGAGATGGCCAAGTGCGTGGCGTACTGCCGCGGCGCGCTCTCCTGAGCCCCCCTTTTTCGCATCAAAACCCGGAGGGCCTGTATGGCCCTTCGGGTTTTTTGCTTTTTTGCGGGCCCTGCATCATACTTCAGCAGTCCCTCTCACCTCTTCCCACACCGCCATGAAAACCCCGCTCGCCCAGGGCCGCCGCCGCTTCCTGCGTCAGGCCGCCGCCACCGCCGCCACCGTCTCTATCCTCCCGCGCCACGTGCTGGGCGGCCCCGGCTTCCGGGCGCCGAGCGACCAGCTGGTCATCGCCGGCGTGGGCGTCGGCGGCATGGGGCGCATCTATCTGGAAAACGTCGAGAGCGAACATATCGCGGTGTTGTGCGATGTCGATCAGGCGTATGCCGCGCCGGTCTTCAAGAAATACCCCAAGGCGCGGGTGTATCAGGACTACCGGAAGATGTTTGACGGCGAGGCCGGCATCGATGCCGTCGTCATCGGCACGCCCGATCATACGCACGCGCTGATCGCCCTGGCGGCCATGGAGCGCGGCAAACACGTGTACTGCGCCAAACCCCTGACGCGCACCATCGCCGAAAGCCGGCAGCTCCTCAAAGCGACCCGCGCCGCCGGCGTGGCGACGCAGATGAGCACCCAGGGACAGGCCGAAGACGGCCCCCGCCGGCTGCGCGAAATGATCGGAGCCGGCGCGATCGGGCCGATCGACCGCGTGCACATCTGGTCCGACCGCCCCATCTGGCCGCAGGGCATCGAGCGGCCGGCAGCGGCGATGGCCGTCCCCTCTACCCTCGACTGGGACCTCTGGCTCGGCCCGGCGCCCGTGCGGCCCTATCACGAAGCCTACCACCCGTTCCGTTTTCGGGGATGGATCGATTTCGGCACCGGCGCCCTCGGCGACATGGGATGCCACGGCTTCGACCCGATCTTCCGCGCGCTCGATCTCAGCGCCCCCGTCGCCGTGCACGCCAGCTCCTCGAAGATGCTCGGCGAAACCTACCCGACGGCCTCGATGGTCCATTACGATTTCCCGGCGCGGGGCGACAAGCCGCCCGTCCGCCTCACCTGGTACGACGGTGGCCTGAAACCGGCGCGGCCGGCGGAGATGGCGGCCGGCCAGGAGCTCGGCGCTGACGGCATCCTGTTCGAAGGGGCGAAGGGCAAGATCCTCTCCGGCTTCACCGGGCAAGACCCCCGGCTGCTGCCCGAATCCGAGATGGCGCACTACCAGCCGCCGCCCCAGACGCTCGCGTCGTCCATCGGGCACTACAACGAGTGGATCGAGGCCAGCAAGGGCGGCGAGCCGGCGCCCTGCCGCTTCGAATGGGGCGCGCCCCTCACGGAAATCGTGCTGCTCGGCAACATCGCCCTCCGCACCGGCCGCTCCCTCACCTGGGACGCGCGCCAGGCCCGCTTCGCCGGCGACGACGAGGCGAACGCGATGCTCGAAGCGCCGGGGCGGACGGGGTGGTGAAGGAGTGGGGGAGTACGGGGGTAAAGAATTTCGCCCGAATCCCCCCCCAACCCCCCCGCTATTCCATCAACACCGGTTCAATACGGAACACGTTCGCGTCCCGCGCATCCACCGACACCTTCAGCCAGTGCACATCCGCGGCGCCGAAGGTCTCGACGCGGGTGAAGTGGATCAGGCGTCGCCCGGTGCCGGTCTCGAGCAGGGGTTTGTCGATCCGGAAGTAGTGCGAGTCGCCGTGCGCGAGTACGACGGGTTTGCCGAAGGCGCGCGTTTCCTCCTCAAGGGCCGCCAGAAAACGGTCGAACGGCGGCGCCACCCGGTTGTCGAACCCCGGGTTGGCGTGGATCATCAGGAACACGCCGGGGCTGTCGATCGCCCGGGCGCGCTCGAACGCGGCGTGTAGCCACGCGATGGCGGCGTCCATCCGCCGGGCGGATTCGGCGTCGTCGGCTTCCGTGCGCCCCTCGAAGGGCAGCAGGCCGTTCTGGCTCCCGACCACGTGCAGGGCCGCGAACACCACGCCGGCGCGCTCCCAGCGCACGTGCTCCGGAAATTCGGCGTAGCCGGGCTCCGCCGCCTGCGTCGTCAGCGCCATCGGGCGGCCGAGGCTCTGGCCCGGCGTCGGGTAAAAAAGAGCCCGGAGCCTTGCGAGGCGCTCCAGCGGCTGGAATCCGCCGGCGGTGGCGCGGTGGCAGTCGGTCCACTCGTTGTCGCCGGGGATGAGGACGAGCGGCAGGGTGAAGCGCTGCAGCAGGGCGAGCCGTTCGCTCAGGTAGGCGTCGGTGCAGGGCGAGGCCCCGGTCTTGATGTCGCCGGCGTGGAGCACCCAGGCGAGGGACCGATCGCCGTTGATGGCGGATTGCAGGCGATCGAACCGCGGCAGGTCGGCGTCGGCGTAGGGCATGTCGCCGATGAGCGCGAACGCAAACGGCGGGGCGGCAGCCGGCGCCGGCGGGCGGGATGCCGCGCACCCGGCGAGGCAGACGATGAGGAGGATCCAGACGTAACGCATGCGCTGCGGTTTGGGGTTTCGGGTTCAGGGCACCGGAAGGTAGCAACGGCGGACGTCCCGCGCCGGGGTGCGGGCCCAACATCACAAAAGGATCATCCCGCCAGGTTGTATCCCGCTCCGTCCGCACCGAAATTAGGTGCTGTCTGGAAAACCGTTCAGATAGCAACGCATCCTGAACGTGATTCAGGCTCCAACGCCGTTCTGGAGGTTTTTTGGATGCTCCGGGTCGACCCGAACGATTTTTCAGACACTGCCCAGGCCGGCACCCGGTCGAAGTCACCCGGACGACGTCCATGGAAAAGAAAAACGTACTCTTCATCTGCACCCACAACTCGGCGCGCTCGCAGATGGCCGAAGGTCTGCTCCGCGCCCGGTTCGGCGACCGCTACAACGCGTTCAGCGCCGGCACCCATCCGTCGCGCGTGAATCCGTTCGCCGCGCAGGCCCTCGCGGAACGCGGAATCGACGCGTCGAGCCATACGTCGGACTCCGTCGACGTCTACCGCGATACCCCGATGCACATCGTCGTCACCGTGTGCGACTCGGCGAAAGAGACCTGCCCGTATTTTCCCGCCCTGGAGCGCAACATCCATCACCGATTCGAGGACCCCTCGGCGACCGAAGGCAGCGATGCCGACAAGCTGGCGGCGTTTCGCCGTATCCGGGACGAAATCGAGGCCTGGATCGAGACGGCCTTTGCGCGGTAGGGCTCGAACGGATCCGCGACCACGGCGTACCTATCCCCCTTTCCCACTTCAACGGTTGCGTGTTTGGACTACGATGTCGTCGTCATCGGATCGGGGCCGGCGGGGGCCACAGCGGCTCGCCGCGCGGCCGAGGGCGGGCTGCGGGTGCTGCTGGTGGACAAACGCCAGGAGCTCGGCGCGCCCATCCAGTGCTCCGGCGCCGTCAGCGCGCATGCCCTGTCGGATGCCGCCATCGCGCCCGACCACGAGATCGTGGTATGCCCCATCTACGGGTTCGCCGTCTACGATGCCGCCGGCCGGCAGACGCGGCTGGATTACCGCCAGCTGAAGCCCGCCGATTACGGGGACCGGCCGCTCGGGTATGTGGTCGACCGCCGGCGGTTCGACCGGCACTGCATGACGCTCGCCGAACGCGCCGGCGTGACGGTGTGGCTTAAAACGGAGGCGCTGGGCTATACGCCCGGGGGCGAGGCCGGCGCCGAGGTGGCGCTCCGCCAGTTCGGCCAGCCGCGTACGGTGCGTGCCCGCGTCGTCGTCGGCGCCGACGGCATCATGTCGCAGGTCGGGAAATGGGCGGGGATGCGGACCGACATCCGCCTCAACGAGCTGGCTTCCTGCCTGCAGTATGTGGTAGATGGCGTCGAAACCGACGGACTGCTCGAAATCGTGACCGGGTACGACTGCGCGCCCGGCGGGTATGCCTGGGTCTTCCCGAAGGGCGGCGGTTACGCCGAGATCGGCCTCGGGGTCATCCGCTCGGTCACCGACGTCGACGCCCGGACCCATCTGGAGCGGTTCATGCAGTCGTCCTTTATGGCGGAGCGGTTCCGGAACGCGCGCATCCTCGAGATCCAGGGCGGAGGGGTGCCTCTCGCCGCGCCACTCAAGCAGCCGTATGCCGACAACCTCATCCTGGTCGGCGACGCCGCGCGGCACGTGAACCCCATCACCGGCGGCGGCATCCACACGGCCCTGCGCGGCGGTGTCATCGCCGGCGCGTTTCTCGCCGATCATCTGGCGGGCGGCGGGCGGCTGGACGCCGCCGGCCTCGCCGGCTATCACGAACGCTGGCGGGCCGAGCTGGGCGATGCCCTGAACCGCATCTACGCCATCAAGCGCGCGATCTTCCGGGGGCGCGACCGGGCGGTGCAGGATGCGCAGCTGTACGACGCGCTCGCCGGCTATTTTCATCCGGAATCGGCATTCAAAAAGGTATGACCATGGCCGAACCCGTCGTATTCGAGGTCGATTGGAACAGCTGCATCCGCTGCGCGGCCTGCATCGCCGTATGCCCGCATCCGCCGGGCTTCGTCTCGCCGTTCGACACCATCGCCGTCGATACCCCCTGCGACATCGCCTGCATGCGCTGCGAGGCCGTCTGCCCCGTCACGGCGATCCGGCACGAGAGCGTCCCGGCCGGCAATGTTTCTGAGTCGGGGCCGCGCACCCCTTAGCCCTTTTCATGGGCAGTGATTACCTTGGTGTCGACCCCTGTTCGGACGACTATCCCACCGATGCCATGATGACCCGTCGCACCTTCCTCGCCGCCGGCGCCTCGGCGACTGTCCTCGCCGCCTGCCAGCAAACCCCGACCCCCGCCGTCGCCCATCTGGACCGGGTGGGGCTGGGACTCTTCACCATCCCCCGGCTGCTGAACGACGATTTCTCCGGCACGCTCGCGATGCTGGCCGGCATCGGGTACAAGGAACTCGAATTTTTCGGACCTTACACCTACAGCGTGCCGGAGGCGCACGCCTACTGGAATCCCATCGGCGAGCAGCTGGGCATCCCGAAGACCGGCTATTTCGGGTACACGCCGCAGGAGATCCGATCGATGCTGGATGAGCACGGGCTGACGTCGCCGTCGATGCACATCGACCTGCCCTCGCTGCGCCAGAGCCTCGGCCCGATGCTCGAGGCGGCCACGACGATCGGGCAGCGCTATGCCGGCATCTCGAACATTCCGGAGGCCGATCGGCCCAACCTCGACGGGTACAAGCGGATGGCCGACGAGTTCAACGAGATCGGCGCGAAGATGAAGGACGCGGGCGTGAAGCTGCTGTATCACAACCACGGCTACGGGCTGGTAGAGATGGAGGGCGAGATCCCGCTCCAGGTCGTGCTCGAACGGACGGATCCTGATCTGGTAGCGTTTGAGATGGATGTGTACTGGACGGTGGCCGGCGGGGCGGACCCCGTCGCCTATCTGGAGGCCTACCCGAACCACTACCGCCTCATGCACCTGAAGGACATGAAGGAGGCGGTCCGGTTCGCCGGCGACGGCAGCGACGCGCAGCAGTGGATCGACCTGTTCCCCTATATGTCGGATGCCGGCGACGGCGTGCTCGACCTGCCGGGGATCCTGTCGGCGGCCAGGCGGGTCGGCGTGCAGCATTTCTATCTCGAACGCGACATCGCCGAAAACCCGAAGGCCACGCTCGAAAACAGCTATCGCTACCTGTCTACCGTCGATCTCGTCGCATAGCGCCCGTCAGGGCTCGGTGTCGAACGCGTGATGATGATGGTGGTGCGCGACTTCGCGGGGCGGCGTCGGGCGGCGGATGATGTAGGCGCTCGCGACGGTGCCGAAGAGGATGATCGCCGCGGCTACCCAGTTCAATTCGTGGGATACGGCCGGCGTGCGGTACTGCTCGTCGCCGAGGTACTGGGCGATGGACTCCCGGACCGGGTTGTAGAACGGATTGCCCCGGATGGGCTCGAATCGGATGATCGCGGCCGCCAGCGTGAAGCCGACGATAAGGATCGCAAACTGCTTGACCTTCATAGGTGTCCTCCGGGTGTTGAAGGGTTCACCTTGGAGTATCGGCGGCAATCCGGGGATGATAACCCGCACCCCCTCATTTCACCCGGTACCGGTTGATCGCGGCCACCACCACGCCCCAGATCTCGTCGTCCTCGCCGAGGGGCTCGTCCGGGTAGTTCGGACTGGTAGCGCGGAGCACGGGGCGGTCGGCCACGAAGCGGAGGCCGCGCAGCATGAAATCCCCGCGGACGGTGGCGACCACGATGTCGCCGCTGCGGGGTTCGAGGGAATGATCGACCACCAGCAGCGCGCCCTGGCGGATGCCGGCGCCCTCCATCGCATCGCTCGAGGCCCGGATGAACTGGGTGGCGGCCGGCCGCTTCACAATCAGTGTATGCAGGTTGAGCGGTTCGTCGGTGTAATCCTGCGCCTGTGTTTGAAAACGCATCGGGGTTGTGTCATAGCTATCGGCCGGGGGGATCCGAACGTCAGGAAATGACCTTGAGGCGACACGCAACGTACGGCGCCGAAAATCGCCGTCATACATCCGACACAAAAATTACACATGCTTCACACATACATCCGGACAGGCGCTCCGAGATTGTACTCGCGGTGGGGTATGCCCCTCCCCCGGTCCCTCCTTGATCGCTAATCGCTAATCACAACTCCCTTGGTCGCCCTCGTCGATTGCAACAACTTTTTTGTCAGCTGCGTGCGGGTGTACGAGCCGCGGCTGCGGGGCCGGCCGGTGGTGGTGCTCTCCAACAACGACGGGTGCATGATCGCCCGGTCGAACGAGGCGAAGGCGCTGGGTCTGCCGATGGGGGCGCCGGCGTTCAAGCACCAGGAGACGATCCGCCGGCACGGGGTGGTGGTCAAGTCGTCCAATTTCACCCTGTTCAACGACATCTCCGAGCGGATCTACGGCACGCTGGGGATGTTTTCGCCCGAGGTGGAGAAGTACTCGATCGACGAGAGCTTCCTGCGGCTCCCCGAGATCGTCGATCCCACCCGCATCCAGCGCGAGGTGTACCGCTACACCCGGATCCCGGTGTCGGTGGGCATCGCCGGCACGAAGACGCTCGCCAAGGCGGCCAACAACCTGGTGAAGCGCAACCCGGCCTTCGAGGGCTGCCTGCGGCTGCCGGCCGGCGAGGGGGCCGATCCGTTCCTCGAACAGGTGGAGGTCCGCAGCGTCTGGGGCATCGGGGGGCGGTGGGCGGCGAAGTTGACGGCCCTGGGCATCGGCAACGCCCGCGAGCTGAAATACGCCCGCGACGCGTTGATCAAGCAGAAGCTGAACATCGTCGGCCTGCGCGTGGTGCACGAGCTGCGGGGGATGGCGTGCATCGGGCTGGAGATGGTGCTGCCTGACCGGCAGCAGACCATCTGCTCGCGCTCCTTCGGCGCCCCGCTCGAGGCCTACGACCGGGTGCGCGAGGCAGTGTCCGCCTACACCGCCATCGCCGCCAAACGCCTCCGCGACGCCCGCCAGCAGGCCACGACGATCCACGTGTTTATCACCACCAAGAGCTTCGGGCAGGGGCCGCACTACAGCAACTCGCACGCGGTGATGCTGCCCGAGCCCACCGCCTACACCCCGCTGCTGATTCGGTATGCCTCGAAGGCGTTCGACCGATCTGGCGGCCGGGGTACGCCTACCGCCGCGCCGGCGTGGTGCTGACCGGGCTATCCAATAACCGCTTCGTCCAGCTGGACGCCTTCGAGGGCGACCGCCGGCAGAGCGAGTCCGCCCCGATGCGTGCGATGGACTCGATCAACGAGCGGTACGGCCGCGATGCCGTCTTCCTCGGCTCCACCGGCACCGAAAAGGAGTGGCTATCGCGGTGCACCGAAAAACCGCCGTGCTACACGACGCAGTGGGGGATTTGCTGCGGGTGGCGTAGGATCGGGGCATCGCAAATCGCAAAAGGCCAATCGGGGGACGGAGTTCGTAGGCCGGCGCAGCGTCGGATGGCCGCAGATGGAGGGCGAGGAATGATCCCCGCTTTCGCGAGGAAGAATCCCCGCTTTCGCGAGGGGGACGCTCCGGGAGAACGCTTTCGGCTCCATGTGCACGTACGAAGTCCCCTTTTTGACGCAGCATCCAGGGTCGGGGGCCCGGGTCGCGTGACGCTAAAACCCGACGCCGGCCCCTGCGCCAGCTCCTCCACAAACCGCCGATCCCGCTGCGCATTGCCAACACCAGATCCAGATCGAGCTGCTCCGGGCGATCCACCACGCAGTCCTTCACGAACTCGATGCTGAGGTCGCCTGGAAACCGCGCTCGCCGAAGGCCCGGAAGAGCGCGGGTAGTCGATGTCGGCTTCTTCGAGGAAGGCCATCGCGTCGTTCTTGCGGCCCTGGAAGTGGATGTGCCGGACATGCTCATGCAGCGCCTCGAAGTCGGCCACGGCCCGCGGCGTGTCGGTGAAGTCGTACGGCTGGAAGCAGAGGCCGAGGTGGGGGAGCCGACTTCCTCGAGGAAGCGCGCTGCCGCCGGCACGCTGTCGCATAGCGTGTTGGCGTGGGTCTCGGCGGTGACGTCCATCCCGTGCCAGTGCGCCCACTCGACAAGTTCGCGGGCGGCGGCGATGAGCGCCGGCGGGCGTCCGCGTCCGGTCGCCGGAGGCGCGCATGCCGGCGAAGAGCTTCACCCGCCGGGCGCCGAGCCGGGCGGCGTAGCCGACGGTCCGCTGGAGCCGGCGCTGTTCCTTGAGCCAGGCGTCCCCGCGAGGTGAAACTGGGGATAGAGGCCCACGATCGGGCAGGCGATGGAGCGCCTCCGCCGCCTCGACCAGGCGTTCGAAGGCATCGGTCCGCAGGGCGGTCAGGTGGTATTGCCACACCTCGAGATGGTGGAAACCGGCCCCCGCGCAGGGCCCAGGAGGTCCTCCAGCGCGTAAAAAGGCGTCTTGTCGGCTGTCCAGCGGTTGGGCTCAAGGGCGATGCTGTTCAGGAGGATCGGCATCAAAAAGACTGTTTTGGAACACGGAGGGCGGTTGTATGTACAATATTTGCATTGATTTATGCAAATCTGAATGAGTCGATGCGGTCCCGCCGGTCGTTCGCCGGCTTCTGGAGCATGTTCAACGTTAGACGAGGTGACGCATGGCTACGCCGCGGATGGATGAAAGCTGGAACCGTATTAAAACACAAATTCGCGCGATCTTTGGCGATGCGCTCACGGATACCGAACTCGACAAGGGCCGTCGCGATCTGAACAAACTGGTCGACATCATCCACGATGTGACCGGCGAGCCGCCCGCCTCGATTCGCGGCCGGATGAACGCCATTATCTGACGTTCTGCCGGGCCCTGCTCCCCGCCGCGCGCTGTGTCCACCTGGGGCATGGCGCCTTTTCCCGGCAGCAGCCGGGCGTGGAGCACCCAGGCGGCCCTATACGGTCTTCCGACCCGGTCCGCTATGCGCGGGCCGGGTCTTTTTGTGCCGCAGCGCGCATTCCTCTCCCAGCAGCGAGGAGTTCCTCACACGCGTGCGACCCCTCTTGCCGTAGATTGCCGCCCAGGCATGGCGCTCGCTTCAGGGCGTCGGTACTCTTTGTATTGCCGGCTTGCCAGCCGGGAGGGACGATCGATGGACGCAGTAAAAACCAGTTCGGGAAGAAGGAGGCCGGCGGGCGCGGGACGACTCAGGATGGCGCTTGGCGGACTTCTGACGTGTGTGCTCTGGTTGGTGCCGGCCTACGCACAGGTGGGCGCTGTTCAACGGATCCCGGCACAGATCGACGCTACCCCGGATCGCCTCGCGATGGATGCCCCCGGCCGGATCCCCGCAGGGGTGGGGTCGCTTCTCGACGATTCGGGGTTACCGCTGCCCGAATCGCCGGCCGGCGCCCATCCCAACCCGTTCATTCCGGTGACAACGGTCCGCTACGCCGTGCCGCAGACCGGATGGGTGCGGGTCGCGGTATACGACATGCCGGGGCGCCAAATCCAGGTACTCGTGGACGGCCTGATGGCGGACGGTACGCACGAAGTAACGTTCGACGGCGGCGGGCTGCCCGGCGGCACGTATGTGTACCGGGTCGAGACGCCGACGGCCATCGAGACCTACACGATCCTTTTGCTCAAGTGACGTTGCGTACGTTAGCGAGGCGGTCACTGAATACGGGATGCAGGATGCAGGATGCGGGATTTTAACCGAAAAACGGCGCCATGGATAGGTGATCCTGCATCTCTGCATTCTGCATCGAGACAGGACGCCCGATAAAAGGAAAAGCCGGCTCGCATCGCGCGGGCCGGCTTTTTTTGTCCATGGGATCCACGCCGGTGCTACGCCATCTCGTACGCAAAATGGAGCACGATGGGGTCGACGAGTCGCGCGAAGTCGGAGTACGACATCTGGATCAGCTCGGTAAAGGTGCCGGCATTGAAGGCGATGCGTTCGTCCTCCGTCAGCTCGGCGGCCACGAACACAGGGATGCCATAGAAATTGCCGAAAGGCGGCATCGCCCCGGCTTCGCATCCCGGAAACAGCTCCTCGAAATCGTGCTCCTCGGCCAGGGCTACGTCCTCCGTCCCCACGGCGCCGCCCAGCAACATGAAATCGATTTTGGACGATGCTGGCAGCACGGCCATCGCCAGGTCGCCATTCATCGTAATGATGACCGTTTTTGCCAGTTGTTTGCCCGGGATGTGCGCCGACGCGGCGATTTCCTGGGCCGTATAGGCCGGCGAGTGGAGGATGGTGACGTACTTGATACCACGTTCGTCCAGAAAGGCCTTGACGTTTTTCGCAGGCATGACACACCTCGCAGGGTTGGTTGCACAGCGGAAGAAAACACCTGCCGGCTTGCCGCAGGGTCACGTGCAGTATACCATCTCATAATGCCCGTCGCTGCCGGCACACGCGCGGCCCTCGCTGTAGGGCCGCATCCGTCGTGATCGATTCGTGGCAGGTGTACAGCTCTTGGACAGTCGCGTGGGCCCGAATGGTTTCCGAGGGATGGGAAGATGCACTATATAAATCCATCTAAATTCTTGTAAGTCATTGTCGTGCAAATGCTTATGGGATATGCCCGGACGGCGTGCCGCGATGGGGCCGCCGGCTGCCCGTCCGGATGGCACGGAGCTTGGCCTCTGGACGGCGTTCCTGTCACGATCCGCGCTACCCATGCCGATGTCACGCATCCCGAAACCCATCCCGTTCCTCTTCGCACTCAGCCTGTACGCGCTCACCGGCTGTCATACCTCGATTCTGGCGCCGGATCCGAACGACTCCGAATTCACCCAGGAGCAGGTCGGTACGGGGGAGACCGGGACCGGGGATACGGGTACGGGGGATACCGGGACCGGGGATACGGGTACGGGAGATACCGGGACCGGGGATACGGGTACGGGGGATACGGGTACCGGGGGCACGGGGGATACCGGGACGGGCGATGGCGGCACGGGAGCCGGCGATGGAGGCACTGGGGCCGGCGATGGAGGCACCGGAGCCGGTGATGGCGGCACGGGAGCCGGCGATGGCGGCACGGGGGCCGGTGATGGTGGCACGGGAGCCGGTGATGGAGGCACTGGGGCCGGCGATGGCGGCACGGGAGCCGGTGATGGCGGGACGGGTACGGGCGACGGGAATGAGGATCCGGGTTCCTGGCCGGCCGAGCTCAGAGCCCCTCTGGCGGCCACGCCGGACGGCGGGGCGGCCTATGGCGACGCCCGATACGAGTTGCGGAGCGATCGCATCACGTTCAGCACCGAGATCGCACAGGTGGCCTTTAACGGCATCGGCAAGGTGATCGTGAAGCGGGCGGGGGCCGTGGTCCTGGATGAGGCCATCCGCGTCGCCGGCGGCCGGGGCGATCTGAACCTGGATTCGCGGGATGGCGATGCCGTGCCCCGCCTGCGCGCCGGCGACACCATCCAGGTTTTTTCGCCGGACGGCACCGAAATCCTGAGCGGTTCGTTCTGAGGCCGCGCGCACGGCCTCACCCGGGCGCCGTGAATGCCCTACACGGTAGGCGGTGAACGAACGTACGCGGCGCATCGCGAAGATCGTCTATACTCTATCGATGCCGGCGCTGCATCAGGGGCCGGCGGTATTCGAGCCAGAGGACAACGCGATGATCCACTACCGATTTTGCGCCAACAAACCGCCTCTATTGACCTGCGACGCCTGCGAGCGTCCGATCGAAGAAGAAACGGCTGTGCTCCTGCGATCGCATTGTGCCTTGCCTGAGGAAGCGACCTATCACGTGCATCCGGAATGCCTCGCATCGTTTGAAGGGACCCATCCGGGCGAGTGGGACGTGATCGACCTGCATTCGCTGGAAGCCGGCTGGCTGATCTGACGGAGCGGACGCCCCGGGCGGCGGAGACCGGATGCCGCATCAAAATCGGGCCGCACCCGAGCCGGAACGCGCATCGCGCGCTTCACAGCCCTTCGCAGGGTCGAATGCGCGTCAGCCCTCCACGGTGTGTCGGGGCGTGCCGGGATTTTTTTAGCGCGAGCGGAGTATGCGGGGTAAAACGTTTTTACGTTACGGGGGCTATGTGGCAGATCGATCTCTAGCGGATCCCATCCTGGCTACTCCATACCTGGCCCCGGTCGCTATTCTCCCGCGTGTTATTCCGATCGCAATCGCTTGTATTATCTCACCTACGTCTTGCACTGGCTGGCCGGTTGTCTGGGCATCCTGGCCTATATGATCGTTTTTTCGTTCATGCCCAGCCTTCTCGGGGTGGCGAGCAGCGATCATGTGCGCGCGATCGTTCTGGGCATTCCCCTGTCGGTGGGTGTGTTGCATTCGTTCCACACGGCCTGGCAGATCGGACTGCTGGTCGTGGGCGCCGCCCTGTTCGTCTGGATCTCCTTCATGTTTCTGATGTCCACGCACAACCTGATCGTCGGCGTCGTCGGCGATGCGACGCGGGACCGTGAGGACGGGGAGCGCTCCGCGCAAATCGCCATGGCGGTGTGCCTGGTGATCCTGGCCCTCGTGTTTGCCTGGATCATGTTCGGATCGCTCTTCACGCTGGGCGCGCCCATCTACGCCCTCCTTCTGATCGGCGGGACGTTTCTGCTGCTCCGCCAGAATTACGGGGAGTTTATCGATATCTGAGCCGGCGCGCCTCGGTTCGGCCCGGCTCAGAGGATGGACAGGTTTTGCTCGATGCGCTGCTGCGCGATGCGGCGCCAGTCGTCCAGCTGGGGCGTCACCCCCAGGCGATCCAGATAGGCGTAGTCGAAATCCGCGTAGTGTTCGCTGCCGAGCAAGGGATCCGAGGATTGTTCGTGCACCAGGATATTGGCGACGTAGATGGCCTGGGGCAGGTCGAACTGATCTTCCGACATCCTCCAGGGCTCGTGATGGTGCGCGACGGCTTCGACGATGCTGTGCGGCAAGCCCCAGAGGTTGAGCATGTAGGCCCCGATCTCGGCATGGCTCACGCCGTACTCGCGGCGCTCCACCACATGCATGGGCAGCCGGCTTTCCTTCATCAACGCGACGAGGCGCTGGTACCGATCCGGGTCTTCCGACGCCAGCACGCGCTTGCCGATATCGTGCAGCAGGCCGGCCACGAACAGTTCGTCGAAGGTGCTTCGTCGGGGAAGGATGCGCGTCGCGACGCCGGCGACGAGCAGGGCGTGCCGCTGCATCGACTCGAGCCACTGTTCCGGCGGGTGGGTCTTCCGCGCCTCCGGATTAAAGAGTTCGATGGAGAGCACGAGGTTTTTGACCAGCCGCAGCCCGAGCTGGTTGATCGCGTGTTCGATGCTGGTGACTTCCTTCCGGGTGCCAAAAAACCCTGAATTGGCGATGTGCAGCAGCGTGGAGCTGATGCTGGCGTCCTGTTCGACGATGCGGGCGATGCCCGGGATAGAGATGGTAGGGTCGTTGAGGGCGCCGAGGAGCGCCGAATACACCCGCGGGATCGCCGGCAGGCTCGACAGGCCGCCGATCAACCGGCGCAGCGTGTCGTCGACGAGGAGATCCTTCAAGTCGCACGCCCGCGTGAACACGCTGCGGAGCGCGCCGGCTTCGCAGGGCTTGCTGAGGAAATGATGCGCCACGGACAGGGCGCGCAGCATGGCGCTCAGCTCCGCATGGCCCGAGAGCACGATCCGCACGATATCCGGGTAGTCCTTCTGCACCCTCGACAGCAATTCCGAGCCGTCCATGCCGGGCATGCGCATGTCGCTGACGATGACGTCGAACGGCGCCGAGGCCAGCATGGAGAGGGCTTCCTCGCCCGAACTCGCAAACTGCATGTCCCATTCGTTCCGGTAGGGACGGAGCATCCGCCGGATGCCGTCCAGAATGCGGGATTCGTCATCTACAAAAAGAATGCGTCTCATGATACGGTGCGGTTATCTGGGTCTGTGCAGGCGACGCGCGGCATACCGGGTGCCGGGGAGGACGCACGGTCAATGGGAAAGCGGGAGGGTGATGATGAAGGTCGTGCCGACCCGTTCTTCCGTGACGAAATCGAGCGAGCCGCCGTGTTTGTCGACGATCACGGCGTAGGCGATGGCCAGCCCCTGGCCGGTGCCCTTGCCGACGGGTTTGGTCGTAAAAAATGGGTCGAATACCCGCTGTTGGATATCGGCAGGAATGCCGGCCCCCGTATCCTGGACCCTGATTTCGACCGATTCGCCGATGCGCCGGGTCGATATCGCGATACGTCCCTTGGTCAGGCCGTCGGGCCCCACGACATCCTCGATGGCGTGCGCGGCGTTGACGATGAGGTTGAGCACGACCTGGTTCAGCTCCCCCGGGAGACAGGGCACGAGGGGCAGGTCCGGCGACAGGTCCGTCTCGAGTTCGGCCACGTATTTCCATTCGTTGCGCGCGATGGTCAACGTCGTCTCGATGGCGTGGTTGAGATCGATGTACTTCTTGTCCTCGCTGCCGGGGTGCGAAAATTCCTTCATGGCCGCCACGATGTTGGCCACGTGGTTGATGCCTTCGAGGGACTGGCTGATGGCCTTGGGGGTCTCCTCGAGCAGGTAGTCGAGGTCGGCCGCCTCGAGGGCCGCCCGCTCGGCCGCGATGGTGTCCGGGCTCAGCGAGCCTTCGCCGGCCTGCTCGAGCAACGTGTCCAGCCGCTCGGCGAGCGGATAGATGCTGCCCACGGCGTCCTGCAAAAACCGGATGTTGTCCCCGATATACTGGATCGGGGTATTGATTTCATGGGCGATGCCGGCGGCGAGCTGACCGATCGATTCGAGCTTCTGGGCCTGGCCGAGCTGCGCCTCGAGCATCTTGCGCTCCGTCACGTCCATCAGCACCCCGTTCCACAGGACCGACCGGCCGGCGGGCGATTCAGGCCGCGAGGCGCTCTGCACCCAGCGCATTTCCCCCTCGATCTGGATACGGCCCTCCCAGATGGCCGGCGACAGGCTCGGCTGCGCCGCCGCGAAGGCCTCGAGAAACGCGTCGCGGTCGTCGGGGTGGATGAGGTCGATGAGCAGCGAAGGCGACTCCTGCACCAGGCCGGGGTCGATGCCGAGGATCTCGCCGGCGCCGGGGCTGACGTACGGAAACGCGATCACCTCGTTGTTTTCGAGTTCGAGCTGATAGAGCATCCCCGGGACGTTGTCGATCAAGCGGTTGAACCGCGCCATGCTTTCCTGCTCGGCCTTGGTCTGCTCCGCCTCGATGCGGTCCTGGATGTCGGTCACGGTGCCGATCCACTCGTCGACGCTGGCATCGACGTTCAGGACGGGCACGGCGCGGAGATCGATGTGCCGGTACTGTTGCTGGGAGGCATTCCAGAGCCGGCAGCTCGTTTCGAAGATCCCTCGTTCCTTCACCGTCTCGTACCAGAGGTGGCGGATGGACTCGCGGTCGTCGGGATGGATGGCTTCCAGCCAGCCGAAGATGGCGTGCGCCTCCCAGGTCTGCCCGGTATAGTGCTCCCACGAAGGCTGCGGCATGGAAAAGTACCCGCCGGGGCTCGCGTTCCAGACGATGGATGACGTCGCGGCGACGAGGGATCGGAATTTCTGTTCGCTACGCCGCGCCGCCTCTTCCACCAGCATGCGTTCGGTGAGATCGCGGACCGTCAGGAAAAAGCGCACCTGGGTGGCGGTCTCGATGCTGGCGATCGAGAGGTCCACGAGGAAGAAGCTCCCGTCTTTCCGCCGGCCCCGGCAATCCATGTGGGCCGAGGCCCGCATGTACTGGTTGAGCCCGCGTTTGGCCGACTGCAGCCAGTCGAGCGTGGCGTTGGGGATGATTTCGCTGGCCGGCAGCCCGTCGATTTCGCCCGGTTCGTACCCGAACATCTTTAACGCTGCGGAATTGACGATGCCGATCCGACCGTTCTGAAACAGGGTGACGATGCCTTCGCCGCTGCTTTCGATCACGGCCTCGAGGGAGGCTTCGCTCAGACGCAGCGCTTCTTCGGAGGACTCGAGGGCCTCGCCCCAGGCTTCGTAATAATGTGAGTCCTGTTTCATCGCGCTCTGTTCTGAAACCCCATCGAAGGCGGCCGGTCGCGCGGCCCGGTTTGCGGGTCGGGCGCCGGCCTCCGAATAGCGCTAGTTTCGGCGCCCGGGTGGTTCGAGTTAAGCGGATCGCTCGTTTCGCGGAACGTAATGGACGGGTGCGAGCTAACATGAAGCCGGCAAAACGGGAAAGCCGCGGCGGCGGCGCGGTTGGTGCATCAGGGTGTTATGATTACTTCGACGGACAAGCGGAACTGGGATCCCTGGTGGGGAGCGTTCACCCTCGACGAGGGCGGCGCGAGCGTGTGGAAGGTGGGGCCGTGCACCATCTGGGTGGCGCGGCTGGCCAACGAGTGGCGGATCGCCCGGTATCAGGTGAACGATCCGTATCAGGACGGGGCGGAGGTCGGGCATGGACGCACGCTGGACGAATTTACCGCCTTCCTCGACGAAAAAGGGGACGCCGCGTCCTTGAACCGCTTTGGCTTCAAGGTGCCCGGTACGGAAATTCATGTCCGGCCGCGTCTGGCCGATCGGGCCATGGTCGTCCAGCCGGAAACGCCGCTCCACATTCTCCCGCGCGAGGAAGTGACGCTGTACATCAGCACGCCGCTGTGGGTGCAGTTCGAGGCCGGCACTCCCCGCCGCGTCCTGCAGGAGTTCCCGCTGTACCGCCCGTCCGACACCTGGTTCGGCGCCTCGACGATCGAGGGCGAGTTGTGTTATGCCGGCCGCACGGCAGCCCGGATGCGTCTGCAGGACCTCACGGCGCGGCCCTACCGCGTCATCACCCCCGTGCGCGTGAAGAACCGGGCGGAGGATGCGCTGCTGCTCAACCGTTTCCAGGTGCTCGTGCAGTACCTCTCGATCTTTGAGTCGGCGAACGGACACCTGTGGACGCAGACCGTGACCGTGGAACGCGTCCGGAGCGGCGATTTTGCGGCGATGAAGATCGGGGCGGGCACGCCGGCGGAGGCCGGCGAGACGCGGCCGATCGAGCGTCCGCGCGAGGCGATCGAGTCCAACCTGATCTTCCGCGCCTTCGGGGGGCTGTTTAAGGATAAATCGATATGGACATCCTGAACGATCTCTGGCAGAGCTTCGGCCAGTATTTTGCGAGCGACAACGCCGTCCACGTCTACCGGGCGCTGGTCATCCTCTTCATCGGCTACCTGCTGGCGAAGGCGATCACGGCGCTGGTCATCCAATCCGTCGGCAAACGGTCCACGCCGCATCATGTGATGCTGCTGCGTCGCGTGAGCTTCTACACCATCCTGGGCATCTTCGCGTCGTGGTCGCTCGTCTCCACCGGCTTCGAGCTGAGCATCCTCCTCGGGGCGGCCGGCGTCCTGACCGTGGCGCTCGGCTTCGCCTCGCAGACCTCGGCGTCGAACGTGATCAGCGGCCTGTTCCTGATCGGCGAGAAGCCTTTCGAGATCGGCGACATCATCCGCGTCGGGACGACCACGGGGGAGGTGCTCTCCATCGACCTGCTCTCCGTGAAGCTCCGCACCTTCGACAACCTCTTCGTGCGCATCGCCAACGAGAACCTGATCAAGTCGGAAATTACCAACCTGAGCCGGTTCCCCATCCGCCGCATCGACATCCAGGTCCATGTGGCGTACAAGGAAAATCTCAACCAGGTGATGGACGTGCTCCGCGATGTGGCTACCGCGAATCCGCTGTGTCTGCAGGAGCCGAAGCCGCTATTCATCTACAACATGTTCGCCGACTCCTCCGTCCACTTCCAGTTCTCCGTGTGGGCCATGCAGGAGCATTTCCTGGACGTGAAAAACCAGATGCACATGCAGATCAAGGAAGCCTTCGACGAACACGGGATCGAGATTCCGGTGCCGCATCGCAAGCTGGTCATGGAAGAGGGCATGTTTACGCGGTAAAGGGGGGAAGGAGCCTCCTCCTCCCCCCATTCCACCTAACGCTTGCCCCAGGCGCCGCCGCCGAAGTGATGGCGGCCGCCGTGCATGCCGCCGCGATGGCCCATGCCGCTGCCGCGGACCGTGAGGGCGTCGTGGATCTGCACGATTTCGAACGAGGTGGCATCGAGGAGCGCCTCGAGTTCGGCCAGCCGCGTGGTTTCGAGTTCGTCGATCGCGGCCTGGAAGTCGGCGACCGTCAGATCGCCGGCGGCGAGCTGGTCGTACAGCGATTCGCGGGCGGCGAGCTGATCCGCGTAGAGCCCGTCCATCGCGGCGATCTGCGCGTCGGTGAGGCCGAGCACGTCGTTGCGGACGGCATTGACCTCGGCGCGGAAGGCCTCGAATTCGGCTTCGCGGTCGGCGCGGAAGGTCTCGAGCGCCGCCTTCTGATCCCCGGTGAGCACCGCGTCGATTTCATCCTGCTTGGCGGTTCGCAGGGCCAGCATCTGGGCGAGGAAGTCGTCTTCCGTCAGCGTGCCGGCGTGGTAGGCATCGACGAGCGCGCTCATGGAGGCGCGGTAGCGGGTGTGGATCTCCTCGAACGCGGCGATCTGTTCGTCCGTCAGGTTCAGGACCGAGTCGGCGGCGGAGAAGCCGTGATGGTCGGAGCCGCCGAAGAAGCCGCCGGC
The DNA here is from genome assembly GCA_041391505.1 of Rhodothermales bacterium. Taxonomy (NCBI): domain Bacteria; kingdom Pseudomonadati; phylum Rhodothermota; class Rhodothermia; order Rhodothermales; species Rhodothermales bacterium. The sequence continues at coordinate 37,682 of JAWKNW010000002.1, read as the reverse complement.
CCCGTAGAAGCCGCCGGCGCCCGGGAAGCCGAACAGGCCGCGGAACGAGAAGCCGTCTTCCAGATCGGTCGTGCGCGCGAGGAGTTCGGCCTTCTGCTCGTCGGTGAGCGTGGCCTGGTATTCGGCCGCCAGTTCCCAGAGGAAGCCGGGTGACCGATCGGCATGATCGAATTGGGCGTAGGCCTGCGTCAGCGCGGCATCCTGGGCGGCGCTGAGACCCAGCTCGCTGGAAAGGGACTGACTCAGTTGCGCGAGCTGCGGGTCGTCGAGGGCGCCGGAATCCGTCGTACTGTCGCAGGCGGACAGGGCGACCCCCAGCACGAGAGCGGCCAGCAGCGGTTTTGCGGTGATGAGGAAACGTCGATTCATGGTCGTTAGCCGTAAGAGCGCCGGAGGGGTCTGGCGATGTCGGCGCCTGAAGTCCGTCGCGATGTGGTTGCGAGATGGGTGTCCCCTACATTACCCGTAGGGGCGAGGCGACGCGTATCCTGAAACAGCGGTGCGCCGCTAAAAAAGGCGGGGCTTACTCCCAGGTTTCGAGCTGGTACGCGCGGAGCCGGTCGCCGGCGTGCAGGCTGCCGTCGGCGCCGATGACGAGGAAGGGGGCGTCGATGCGGCCGGCCGCGGCGCCGGCCGGGCCGATGAGGAACAGGTAGGTGGCCATGGCATCGGCCTCCTCGGCCGTGGGGGCGACGATGGTGGCGCTCCGGCTGAGCGTTCCCGGGTAGCCGGTGCGCGGGTCGAGGATGTGGTGGTAGCGGACGCCGTCGAGGTCGATATACCGCTCGTAGTCCCCGCTGGTGGCGACGGCGATGTCGACGGCGTCGAACGCGGCGACGACTTCCTGGGTGTTGCGGGGGTGTTTGACGCCGACGCGCCAGGGCTGGCCGTCGGCTTTTTCGCCGGCCGCGAAGATGTCGCCGCCGGCGTTGAGGAGGAAATGCGTCATCCCCTGCTCCCGTAGCACCGCGACGCCGCGGTCGATCGCATACCCCTTGGCGATGCCCCCGAGGTCGATCCGCATGCCGGGTGTTCGGAAGGCGACGGTCGTATCCGCCGCGTTCAGCACGATGCGCCGGTAGTCGACGAGCGCCCGCAGCGAATCGATGGCAGCCCGATCGGGCACGACGATGGGCGCGTCGCCGCTAAAGCCCCAGCGGACGCTGAGCGGCCCGATCGAAACGTCGAACAGCCCGTCGAACCGGCGGGCGTAGGCGACCGACCGCTGCAGGATCTGGAAGGTCTCCATCGACACGTGCACCGGATGGCGGCCGGCCTCGCGGTTTATGCGCGAAATTTCGCTGTCGGGTTTGTGGTAACTCAGGAGGTTCTCGACGCGCTCCATCTCCTGGAAGGCGGCGACGAGCGCCCGCTTGCTGGCCTCGACGCTGGGCGTGCGCACCGTGGCGTCGACCCGCGTGCCCATCAGGTACTTGCCGACGTTCACCTCGAAAAGCGTCTCGCCGGCCTGGGCGAGAGTCCGGGCCGGCGAGCAGGCGAGCGCAAGGAGCGCCAGTGCGATACACGCGATGCGTTTCATCAGAACGTAAGGCTGTCGATGCCGTTGGCGCGTGGCCCGTCGATCTGCACGCTGATGCGGGCGGGGATGCAGACCAGCGACTCGCCGGCCCGGTCGATCCCGCCCAGCCGGGTGCAGGTCTTGTGCCGGCAGCTCGCGTCGACGATGCGGGCCGCGCCCTGGTCGACCGCCACGGTCACCGAGCCGTACGGCCCCTCGATCCGCGTCGCCGGCAGGTCCCGCGTCAGGTCCAGCCGCATCGCCACGCGGTCCTCGATCTGGACGATGGCCTCCGTGGCGGCGCCGCCGGTGGCGTGCTGGAAACGCAGCAGCACCGGGTCGTTCACGGGCATCGGCAGGCGCAACGCCTGCGCCGTTTCCCGGAGCGCTTCGGCGAGCGCGTCGTCGCCGGCGCGGTAATCGACGAGCCCCGGCCGGGCGAGCACGATATCGCCGACATGCGCGCCCTGGATGCGCTGTTCGCGGAAGGCGATGGCCCCGCCGCGGAACGATGTCTTCAGCGCCGCTTCGGCGCGGCGGATGGCTTCATCGGGGCGGTCGGTGAGGATGGACAGGCTGAATCCGGCCTGCGAGGCGGCGGGATGCGCGAGGGTGCGGCCGTAGGCGCCGTGCGCCAGCGCGGCCGGCACGGCGAGGGCGCCGAGGCGGAGAAACGTTCTGCGATCGATGGTAGGCATGACAGGCTTCTTGAAAGAGGGAAGATAGGACACGGACTCCGTGGGCCGGCTTCACTCGAGTTTATAACGTAAACCGACGTTGAAATACGCGGCGACGAGGCCGCGGCGATTCGAATAGGAATCGGGGTTGGCCGTCTGGCGCTGGTAGATGTTGAGCGACAGATTGATCTGCGCCCGATCGTCTTCCAGGAGCGCCCAGCCTTCGAGACCCTTGCCGCCGAGCAGCGTGAGGTCGAACTGGAACTCGGTGGAGACGGCCTGATCCAGCTTGCTGTCGACGGTCATGAAGTTCTGCAGGATGCTGTACGAGGGCTCGTAGAAGTCCGCCGCGCCCTGCAGGTAGGATCGGACCCCGACGCCGAGGTCGACCGCCGGCGCCATGTGCCGGTTGTAGTTCACCGAGACCGTATGGGATTGGACGTTCCAGGTATCCCAGTAGAAGCGGTACCCCAGCTGGATCGTCGACGCCGCGTTGAGCCGGTAGATGCCGCGCAGCGCGGCGGCCTGCCGGATGCGGGAGTCGGGGCTGGCGGATTCGTATTCGGTGCCGCCGATCGTGACCTTTTTGTAGGGATCGGCCAGGTAGCCCGAGTTATCCGAGTAGGAATACAGCCCCTGCATGATCAGGCGCCGGCTGATGATCTGGCTCAGGCTGCCGCTCACCGTGAACACGTCCTTGGTGCGCGTCCAGTTTTCGCCCGTCGGGAAGCTGCGGTCCCAGCTGCGGACGATGCCGAGTTGCAGGGTGGTGTTCTTTCGAGCCAGATACTGGGTGATCGAGCCGGCGATCGTCGCCGAAGCGTAGTCGTTTTCGTGGCTGTAGATCCCGTTCATGGACACCAGCCGGCCGGCGACGATCTGCGTGATACCGCCGCTCAACTCGTGGCGGATATCGTCCGGCCCCGAGATGACCTGCCCGCCCAGCCCGCCGCCCCGGGAGGAAGCCGCCGACACGGCATCGACGCGCTGGCCGCGCTCGCGCTCGTCATCGTCGTCGCCGCCGCCGCCCGTGCCGGTGGACGATGCGTTCCGGATCGACGCGGCGGATACCATGTCGACCAGGTACCGTCCGGTGAGGCTCGTCTTTTCCCCCACCCGTTTGGTGAGCGAGACATTGGGGTAGATCACCGTCACGTCGAAGTTGTCGAAATAGCCGCTCAGGTTGAGCTGGATCTCATCCTGGGGCAGCTCCTGGGCGCGGGCCCCGGTTGCGAGGCAGACCGCCAGGAGCAAGCCGATCAGTGCGCGTTCAGCCACAGCCGCAACCTCCGCTTTGCGCACCCGTCGCGCCGACCGAGCCTTCCCGGTAGTCGATGTGGTGCTCCTTGAAGCCGGCTTCGATGGGGTTTTCATCGAGGATCATGATGGGGTCGGCGAGGCCTTCCCGTTGCCAGGGTTGCACCGTCACGCAGCCGGACGCGGCGAACGCCACCAGGCACAGGGCGCAGCATGCAAGTTGTTTCATGTGGTTAGTCCCCGTTCAGTGGGTTTCGGCGAGCAGCGTTTCGATTTCCTTCAGGTAGCGCGGCTTGTCCGAGTCCTTGAAGCCCGAATGCCAGTAGCGCACGACCCCGTTGGCGTCGACGACGAGGGAGGTGGGCATCGAATCGATATCGTACAGGGCCGGCAGCTTCTTTTCCGGGTCGAACACGACCGGGAAGGCGATGCGGGGCTTGATGTCCTTCAGGAAGTCGTTCATGTTCGCTTTTTCATCGTCGATGTTGATGGCGATGACTTCGAACGAGGCTTCCGGAAAGTGGCGTTTTAATTCGCCGAGGTAGGGCAGTTCACGCCGGCAGGGCCCGCACCAGCTCGCCCAGAAATCCAGAAAAACGACCTTGCCCCGGTAGTCGGCCAGGGTGATGGTCTGGCCGTCGCCGGTCGTCCCGGTAAAGGGCGGCGCCGGGGCGCCGATGCGGTCGTCGTAAGGTCTGGGAGAGGCCGCCGTCATCACCAGAAGGAGGAGCAACAGGGGGGCCATTCGAGTCGATCGGTGCGTCATAGCGCAAAGGCAGGATGGTACATGAAGCGTGTTACACTACATACTCCCGGGGCGTCCAGAATGCGTAGGGCTGTCGCCGGCCTGCGAAAAATATTTTACGGCGTGACGGGAGAGGGGGCGTGGGGCATCTCTTAGAAGCCCAGCCGGACCGTAATCGTCGGCAGGAAGGGGGCCAGGGGGCGCTCGACGACCCGGTAGGTGCCGGCCGTCTCATCGTACGCGAGGCTCCACTCGTCGACGTTGGTATGGGCCAGGAGGTTGGCCAGCGAGAGGCGTACCTGGACGTTCGCGTCGTTCACGCGGCGCGTATAGGCCAGGCTGGCGTCGAGGCGGTTGTACATGGGCAACCGATGGGCGGTGGGGTCGGAGAGGTCGAACGGGGCGAAGAGCTGGGTCGCGGCCACGGGCTCCAGGTAGTTGTAGTAGGCTTCGCGGAACGCCCACAGCCGGCCGATGCTGGCCTGCCAGCGGATCGAGGTGGTCCAGTTGGGCGCCGGCGTGGCGTCCATGGACAGGGTCACGCGGTGCGGGACATTCCACGACGTGGGCAGCCACGCCCCGCCGAAGCGGTTGGCGATCTGCTGTTTCGCGACGCTGTATTCGTAGCTGGCGGCAGCGACCAGGTGGTCGGTCTTTTTTTCGATCGACACGGCCGCGCCGTAGGCGAAGCCCCGGGCGCCGGTGAGGATCTCGCCTTGCCGGCTCCAGTACGGCGTGTTGATGGTGTTTTGCGCGAGGCCGGCGTAATCGATCACCAGCTGATGTGGCTGATTTTTGTAATAGGATTCGAACCGCACCTGCCACGTAGGGGCCGGCATCAGCAGGAGCGCCGCCGTGGCATGGTAGGCCTTGGGCGGCCGGAGGCCGTCGTCGACGGGGAGCCAGAAGCGCATGTAGGGCAGCACCGCGTTGACATCGATCGCCGCCACGTCGTACTGGTTGACGAATTGCCGGAAGATGCCCACGGCGGAGCGGAAGGCCCAGGGGCCGAGCGGTCCCTCGGCGGCGTCGTAGCGGAGGGCGGCGCGCGGCTCGGCGTACACGGTGGCCTCATTGCCGAGATGCGTGAGCCGGATGCCGACTTCGAGATGCGTCCGGAGGCCGAGCCCGATCAGGTCTTCGGCATACAGGCTGGACCGCTGGTGGTCGCTCTGGATCAGGGCGCGCCCCCGCGAAATCGGGTTGGGACCCCGCGCGCCCGGCAGCTCGAGGGCGAAGGCGCTCGAGCTGAATCGGTTTTCGATGCCGGCCGTGATGAAGTGGGATGAAACGGGGCTGTAGTTGACCTCCGCCCGCATCCCGAACTCGTCGATGGTGTTGACATCGTTCGTCGCGGCGTGCGTCCACGTAGCGCCGCTCCCGGGTGCAGGGGCGTCGTCCTCTTCCTCGTCGTCGCCGCCGTACTCGCCATAATTCCGCTCGAAATACTGGGAGAGGTCGAACCGGCTCACCCAGCCTCCCACGGAGGCAAAGGCGGCCTTGCCGATCACGCTTTCGTAGCGGACCTGCCCCATGGCGTTCGACCACCGGTACACGCTCTCGAACTGCAGCGGCGTGGTGTTCCGGGCATGTTCGCCGGCGAAGGACTGCGCGATCGCGTCGACGTTGCCGAAGGTGTTGCTGCCCCGGTAGAAAGAGGCATACAGGCTCTTCGAGGGCGTGAAGGCCACGCGCATCGCGCCGTGGAGGTCGCCGAAGTTGAAGTCGTCCCGGATGCGCGCTTCGGACGACCGGCCGGCGGTCAGGGAATCGGGGAGGAGCCGAAACGTGTTCTGGTGTTCGCCCTGCTCTTCCGTCTCGACGAGCGACGCCGGCGTGAGGGTGTCGAGCAGGAACAGATCCGGCGCGCTCCACTGGCTGAAATGCGATTCCAGCGATGCCGGATGGATGACGTTCCAGATGCTCTTCCGCCCCGCCAGCATCCAGCTGGCGTGCAGGCCGTTGCGGTCGCCCCACTGGCCTTTCCACCGTGCATTCAGGCTGAGCGGGTCTGCCTGGACGGTCAGCGCCGCGGGGCCGCCGCCGAGGGCGTGCTCGGCCTCGATGACGCCGGCCAGGTTGCTGCCGTAGCGCACGCTGTAGCCGGCCTTGCGCACCGTCAGGCGGCCGAGCGCGAACGGACTGAACGGACCGATGACGCCGCCGTTCGGTATGGGGATGAAGATGGGGGCGCCGTCGAGCACATAGGCATGATCTCCCGCCTCGCCCCCCTGCACGTGCACGTCGGCCATGGCGTCGCCGACGCGGATGCCGATGATGGTGTTGAGGCTGCGCGTGACGTCGCCGCCGGCCGACGGCGCGTCCGCGATCGCCTTCGCGTCCCGCTCGGTTTCCTGCAGCGACTCCGACGGTAGCCGCCAGTTCATGTCGGATACGACGATGGGGGCGGTGATGATGGCCTCTTCTTCGAGCGCGATCCGGATCGCCGTCGACCCGCCGGCTTCCACCGACAGGGTGTCCACCGTATGGCGGTATCCCACATAAGAAATCGCGATCGGGTATCGGCCCGGTTTCAGGCGGTTGAAGGCGAAGCGGCCGGCCTGGTTGGTGACGGCGCCGCCGGAGGCGTCGGCGAGGAGGACATGCGCGTCCGAAAGGGGTTCGCCGGTGTTCGCGTCGACGACCTGGCCGGTGAGGGCGCCGAAGTCGCCGGCTGCCTTGCTATCCGCGATCAGCACGTAGGTGCCGGACGAGAGGCGGAGGTAGTCCAGACCCGTATCGCGGAGGAGACAGGCCAGCACCTGCTCGATCGGCGCGGCCTCGATCTGGCAATAGGTCTCTTTGCCCGCGACGAGATCCGATTCATAGACGAGGTTGACGTTCGTCTGGGCGATGAGGGTTTCGAGGGCGTTGGCGAGCGGGATGTGGAGGGCGTTGACGGTATGCAGCCGCACTGTGCCGGCGCCCGCCGACTGTGCGCGAGCCGAAATGGAGATGCCGGCAGAAAGGATCAGGCCGGCAAGCAGACAGGCGGCCCAGCGACCGGGCTGCCCGTAACTATGATCGAACGCGGGTTGCGGCATAAGAACCAGGTGCTGTCTGAAAAACCATTCAGACAGCACCGTATCCTGAACGTGATTCAGGATCCAACGCTGTAATGGAGGTTTTTTGGATGCTCCGGGAAGACTCGAATGATTTTTTAGACACGGCCTAGGTACCGGGATCGAACAGTTCGAAACCGCGCCGAGTTTCCCGGTACTGCAATCCCAGCCCGCCGCAGAGGTCCCGGATGAGCGCCTCGGCCGATCCCGGCTGGCGGATCGAGACGCTGAGCCGCGTCGCCCGCCGGCTGGCCGGGGTGACGGAGAGCTCGATGGCGTACCGCCGCTCGATGTCCGTCAGAATCGAGCCCAGGGGCCGGTCGCTGTAGATGAAATCGCCCTGGCGCCACGAAAGCACCCGATCCGCGTTTTCGGGGTCGACGGCACCGACGGCGATGCGTGCGTCCTCGACGACGGCGGTCTGCCCGGGTTCGAGATACGCCGGCTCGCCCTGCTCGGCGTCGCGCGGCGTGAGCATGACGCGCCCGGTCTGCAGCGTGACCGACGTGGCCGGGTTCATGTCGTTGGGCCACGAGCGGACGTTGAAGGTTGTCCCGAGCACCGTCAGGAAGGCGTCGTGGGTTTCGACGACGAAGGGCCGGCCGTCGTGGGCGACGTCGAAGAAGGCCTCGCCTTCGAGCGCGATGGTGCGGGTCGATCCGAAGCGCCGGGGATACCGCAGCGTGGCGCCGCTGTTCAGCTCCACGGTGGATCCGTCGGCGAGCGTGACGGCGAGGCGATCGCCCAGCGGGGCGGTGACGGAGAGGGGGCGCGACCAGATAAAGAGGCCGATGGCGCACAGCGCCGCGACGGCGGTGACACCGGCGAACCACCGCGAGGTGGCGCGGCGCGCCGCAGGCCGGCGATCCCTGCGGCCGGGTGCCGCCGGCGCGGGGGCGCCGGTCACGGTTTCCAGGTGTCGCCAGATGGCATCGAGACGGGCCGGATCCGGGAAACCTTCCGCCGGCTTGCCCGACAGGCGCCATACCTCGGCCAGGCCGGCGGCTTCGTCCGCCGCCAGCTCCCGCATGTGTTCGCCGAGGCCATTGGGGATGGGAGTATGTCGATCAGGTGCGTTCACGGTGCATGCTTCTGCTGTTGTAGCGCGTTGAGGCGGATCCGGAGATCCTTCAGCGCGAGGAAAATATGCGTGTTGACGGTGCGTTCGCTGAGCCCCATCAGTTCGCTTATTTCTTTGTGCGTCAGGTCGTGTTGCCGGCTCAGGAGAAAGGCCTCCCGCCGGCGTTCGGGCAGTTCCTGGATCCAGGTGTCGATCTGGCGCTGGAGCGCCTCGGCGTCGAACCGCTGGTCCGCGGCGACTTCATCGCTTTGCGCGAGGGCGATCGGTCCCAGGTCGTCTTCTGAATCGTGCACGATATAACCGTTTTTGCGTCGAACGTTCAGACAGGCGTTGCGCGTCATCGTGTAGAGCAGCGCCTGCAGCGACGAGGCCGGGTCGAGCGCGGCGCGGCGTTCCCAGATCTTGAGAAAAACATCCTGGAGGACATCGTACGCGCCAGCTTCGTCGTGCAGGATGGTCTGGGCGTATCGCACGAGTTTCTCGCTCATCGCCTGAAACAGGGCTGCATACGCCGCACGATCCGAATCGCGGAGCCTTCGGGCCCATTCCCGAAACTGGTCGCGGCGCTGGTCTTCCGCGGGTCTGAGGGCGTTGTGCCCTGGGCGAGTCGGTGTATCCATAGGCGTTCTATGGGTATGCTACACGGGAAACGGCCGGGATGCGTAAGGAGGGTCGATGCATGATTTTCCGGGCCCGCGACGCGACGAGACCGCGTGGTTAAAGGGCTTTCGGTCCGACCATCCCGACAAAAACCCGCTCCCGGTGTCGGGGCTCCGTTCGGAACTGCGTAAAAAATTGTTTTATTAGGGTTTCATACGGTATAATAAGCGTCCGCGTTCGCTCGCGACGTCGCGTCCGTCCTGTCCCCAATGCGGTCGTCCCCCCCGATCAAGCTGGTCGGCCCGTTGCTACCCAACGGCATGTATCCGTAGGGCCGTTTTATATCGACCGGCGTCCGGGCGCGATGGCCCGGTCGGTCGTACCATAGAGTCCGCGCCGGGAGCGGGAGCCCTCTATGGCCTGGTTTAAGCGAATGCTGAGCCAATTCCCTCCGTGTTGCTGTGTACGACGGTGAAGGATACACTGCCGCCGTGGAATCAACGGAATGAACAAGGGATCGATCACATATCAGGATTTTACCCTGAAGATAGGGCCGATGAAGGGGGAGGAGTATGCGGTAACCCTCCAGGATGCGGCATCCGGCACGTCGGTGGGCGATCTGTGGTTCAACATCGCGTCGATTGCGGCGCCCGGGAGCGCCGGCGCCGGCGGCACGGCCCCCACACGCGGCGAACGGGAGAAAACCCCGCGGGCCGGGGCGATGAAGGGCGATGAGCTGGGACTCCTGCTCTTCAAGGAACTCATCAAGGAAGGCGCCCGGGACGCCTACATGAAAAGCCTTGGGGCCACGCAGTCGCTGCCGGACCGCGCCCTGCGCGTCAAGCTGGTGCTCGACCTCAAGATGAACGGCATGGACCGGATCGTCGGTTTGCCGTGGGAGTTACTCTTCGACGATTCGCAAAACAGTTTTCTGAATCTGTTGCCTCGCGACTGCTCCGTCGTGCGTTATCTGAACATCGCCCGTACGGCGAATGTGACGAAAGCCATCGAGCCGCTCGGATACGAAGGGCCGCTGCGGATGCTGCTCGTGATGGCCAACCCGGACGACCCCCACCTGCCGAAGCTGAATCTGGAGGCGGAGCAGAAGAAGATCCTGGAACGCTTCGGCGGGAAGGATTCGCCCATCCAGGTCGAGGTCGTGGAACATGCCACCACCGAGAAGCTGATGGCGAAGCTGGAGGAGGGCCCCGAGTACCACGTCCTCCACTTCATGGGGCATGGCCTGTTCAAGGACGATGGCGAGGGCGTCCTCGTGATGGAGGACGATGAGGGCCAGCGCGACGACCTCAGCGCGAACAATCTGTATTATTTCATTCTGTCGAAGGCGCAGTCGATCCGGCTCGTCTTTCTGAATGCGTGCGACACCGCCAAGAACCGGGTTGCGAACGAACGGCACCCCTTCGCCGGCGTGGCCCCGGCCATCGTCAGCACCGGCACCCCCGCCGTCATCGCGATGCAGAAGCCGATCTCGGACCCCGGCGCGATCGCTTTCGCCGAAACGTTCTACAAGCGCATCGCCGAGGGCGCGCCGGTCGATTTTGCCGTCAATGAAGGGCGGCTGCAGATGTTCAACAAGGAGCCGGGGACGTTCGAATGGGCGACGCCGGTGCTGTTCATGCAGGCCGAAGACGGGGTGCTTTTTACGCCCAAGACCGCCGCGCCGGCGCCCGAGCCCGAGCCGGCCTCAGCCGCTGCCGGGGCCTCCGTCTACATCCTCTGCCGGTCGGCGGACAAGGAATTCCTGATGCCGGTCTTCAAATACCTGCGCGCCCAGGGGTTTACCGTCGGGAAATCCCCCTTTGAAGGGGAGGAAAACACCATCCGCGAGGCCGATCGCGCCGCCATCGCGACATCGGATGCCGTGCTCATCCTCTGGGGATCCGGAGGAGACGCCTGGCGTCGCGAGCGCAACGCCGACATCAAGGAGGCGCTCAAGACGCGGAGTCCGCTCCGCGCCACCCACCTGTACATCTGCGGGACGCCCGACGACGACAAGGAATTTTTGATCGACGTGGAAGAACAGGAATTTATCAATGCGCTGCAGGGTTTCGATGAGGCCCTGCTGACGGACTTCATAGCCAGATTGAACGCTTAATCACCCCAGCGATGCCCACGGATACGGTTGCCGACCACCCACATCGTGAACGAAAGATGGTCTATCTGATCTGCCTCGAAACGGATCGGAAGCAGATCATCCCGATCTACAAATACCTCCGGAAGCACGATCTGGATGTGGAGACGCCCCTGTTCAACGGGACGCCCAACCAGCTCCGCGAAGCCGAGCAGACCCTGCTGAAGGCCTGCGACGCCGTGCTGCTTTTTTATGGCGAGGGCAACGACGACTGGCGATACAGCAAGGACATCGCCATCAAGAAGGCCTCGGGCTATCTCCGCGCCCGGCCGTTGCGCGCCTATGCGACCTATCTGCACGGGGTGATCAACGACGACAAGGCCTGCCTCAAGCGGATGGAGGCGAATGTGATCGACGCGAGCGCCGGCCACGAAGACGCCCTGCTCGACGCGTTTGTCCACCAGATCGAAACGGACACGGAGCGGTCCTCCGCCCTGCAGGTCAAGCCGTATCCCGGGCTCCGCCCGTATCGCCGGCGGGTTGCCGAGGCGCCTTGCGAAGCGCGCAGCGGGGAGGAGCACTTCTTTTTCGGGCGGGACCGCCACATCGACGCGATGACGGCCAAGCTGGCCGAAACCCGTTTTCTCTCGGTGCTGGGCGTCTCCGGCAGCGGGAAGTCGTCGCTGGTCACGTCGGGCATGCTGCCGGCGCTGCACGGCGGCTACATGGCGGATGCCGGGCCGTTCTGGCACGTCGCCTACATGCGCCCGCAGGAGGATCCCATCGGCAACCTGGCGCGCTCGATCGGACGGACCTACGGGGAAGACAAGACCGACGCCGGCGCCATCGAGGCGCGGCTGAGGGCGGGCGAAGCCGGCCACGAACCGCTGCTCAACCTGATCCAGCTCTATGAAGAACTCCAGCCGGCCGACCGCGCGGAAGCGTCGTCCGACCGGCCGGACGAGCCGAAGACGCCGCGGGACAACCTCCTCGTGATCGTCGACCAGTTCGAGGAGCTCTTCCCGCGCAATGCCTGGGAGAGCGCCGTCGAGGCCGAGCAGGGCATCGCCGACAAGCAGCAGTTCGTCCGCCTGCTCCTCGGCGTCACCCGGCAATGGCGGCACCCGGTCTACGTCTGCATCACGATGCGGTCGGATTTTATCGGCGAGGCCGCGCGGTATCCGGGGCTGCCGGACGCCATCAACAGCGGGCTCTACCTCGTCTCGCGCATGCTTCCGAAGGAGATCGAGGAGGCGATCAAGGGGCCGGCGGCGATCGCCGGCGCGTCGTTCGAGCGGGACGTGCTGCAAAAGCTCGTGCGCGACGTGGCCGATCCGGCCCATCTGCCCATCCTCCAGCATGCGCTGAGCCGCACGTGGGATGAATGGATGGCGAAGGGTGGCCAGGGACCGATCGCGCTCCGCCACTACGAAGCGATCGGCGGCATGGAGCGCGCCATCGACTGGCACGCCGAGGCCGTGTACGCGTCGCTGCCGACGGACCGCCACCGCGCGCTGTGCGAAAAAGTCTTCCGCGGCCTGACCGGCTTCACGTACGACGGACGCGGCGTGCGCTACCGGACGCCGCTCGATACCCTCTGGCGGATCGCCAACGTGCTTTCGGGCGATACCGGCGAGCAGGTGTCGAGGGCCGACGTCGAGCGCATCGTCGAAGCCTTCCGCGCCGCCGAGAACTCGCTGCTGATGCCTCCTCCCGACGTGGCGCTGCGCGGCGATACGCGGGTGGAGGTCTCGCACGAAAGCCTGATGCTGGGCTGGGACCGCATCAAGCAGTGGATGACGGCCGAGGGCGCCGACGCACAGACGTACATCGACCTGATGCGCGCCGCGCGGCGGTACGAGTCGGTGGATGCGGCGCCGGAAAAGAAGCGGGACTACCTCTGGAGCGGCAACGAACTCGCCCGCGGCGAGGACCTCGAGCGGCGCACGGGCTTCGTGCCCGAATGGGCCAGCCGGTACGATCCGGAGGTCGAGAAGGCGCAGGGATTTCTCCAGTCGAGCAAGCAGGAGGCGTCGCGCCGGCGTCGCAACCGCCTCGTCGTCTTTTCGGTGCTCGGCGCCCTGGCCGTCGGCATCCTCGCGACCTTCGCGCTGCTCCGCGAATCGAAACAGGAAACGGCGACCGAGCGGCTCCGCTCCTCGGCGCTCGTCTCGTCCTATAACGCGCTGCGGTTGTATAAGCTCGACGAGTCGGAACGGGCGCTCGCGCTCGCCCAGGCGGCCTATTTCCTGAGCACGCAGAGCGGCGGGGCGCTGCAGGACAACGTCCACGACGCGCTCCGCGAGATCTACAACGACGCCACGCTGGATTTCCAGGGCCTCGAGCCCGATCCGGTCCCGCTCCCGATGTCCGGCCAGGTGCGGAGCATCGCGTTCAACGACCGATGGATCGTCGCGGGAAGCGACACGAACCTCGTGGGGGTCTGGCCGGCGGACCGGTTCGCCTCGGCGACCCGGCCGAGGCTGCTCGACCTGCATACCGGCCCGGTCCGCGGCGTCGCGTTGAACCCCTCCAATCCCGACGAACTCGCCAGCGGCAGCCGCGACCGCACGATCCGGATCTGGGATCTGGCCACCGGGACCTCGAAGCGCGTCATCGAGAGCCCGGGCGAGGTGTGGTCGATCGCCTACAGCCCGGATGGCCAGTGGCTGGCTTCCGCCGGCCGACGCGCCGAGGTGCTGGTCTGGAATCTCCGCTCGCCCGGCGACCGCCCCGTCGTCTTGCCGCTGCCCCAGATCCAGCGGGCCGGCATCATCGACACCAACTGGGTCAACGTCGTGGCGTTCGGCGAGGTCGAGGGCAAGGCGGTGCTGGGCGCCGGGAGCGAGGACGGGAAGGTGCGGATATGGCGCGACTGGCAGGATGGCGGCACGGCCCAGATGCGCGAACTCGCGCCGGCGAACGCCCGTCTCGAACCGATCAATGCGCTGGCCTTCAGCCCGGCAGACCCCCTGCTCGCCGCCGGCGGCGACGATTTCTCCGTACGCCTCTGGCTGATCGACGGCAACGCCCGCGAACTGGGCGTGATGCCGGGCACGGCGGCGGTGATCAACGCCCTGGCCTTCAGTCCGGACGGCCACTGGCTGGCCTCGGGCGACGGCGGGGTGGAGCACACCATCATGATGTGGAATCTGGAAGGCAGCACGAGGCGGTCGCTGTGGCGGCGGCTCGCGGAAGGCGACCGCGAGGCGGAAGTCGATCGGCCGTATGTCTTCCGCCGGCATCAGGAATGGGTGTATGCGCTGGCCTTCGGCGAAGCCCCCGGCGGCCGGCTGCGTCTCGTTTCCGGCGGCAAGGATCGCACGGTGCAGGTATGGCGCACCGATCCGGGCCAGATGGCGACCGACCTCTGCCATACCATCGCCGCCACGTCTCCGGGCACCGACCTGCGCAGCTTCTGGGCTACGTATGTCAGCCAGCAGGTGCCCTACCAGAAAGCTTTTGATTGCCCGGTGCCATGAACGTAGTAGCCCATATGCGATACGCATTGCTCGTCCTGCTCATGCTCGCCGCCTTCGTGGACGCGGCGCCGACCCGCGCACAGGGGCGCGGCGATTGCGAACTGGTCCTCTGGCGCGCCCAGCGGCAGTATGACAACAGCCGGTTCCGGGAGGTGATCGGACTCTTCGAGACCTGCCCGCCCGAGAACATCGCCGACGAAAAGCAGCGGATCGAGGCCTATAAGCTGCTCGCCCTCGCCTGGATCGGGGAGGAGCGCACCTACAAGGCGCGCGAGTATGCGGAAAAGATCCGGGAACTGGACCCGCTGTACGAACCGGACGAGGCCGAGTTTTCCCGCTATTACCTCGAGCTGTTCAAACCCTCGGATGCCAAGCAGGAGATCTCTGTCGCCTTTGCGGCTCGCGATGAAGCCGTTGCGCTGGCCGAGGTCCAGGCCGCCCGGGCCAGCGCGGCCGAGCAGCGGGTAGAACAGGTCAGCCTCCAGGCGGCCGAAGCCGACTCCCTCGCCCGTCTCGCCCGGATACAGGCGGACGCCGCCAAGCAGCAGGCCGACTCGCTCGACGCGATCGCGCTTCTTGCCAAAGAGGAGGCACGCCGGGCCGACTCGCTGCGCGCCGATGCCGCCCTGCGGGCGTCGTTGGCCGAGGCGGAGGCAGATTCGGCCGAGGCGCGCGCCGACCGGGCCCGCCGGCTGCTCGCCTCCGCGGAGACGGAGCGGGAAGAGGCGAACGAAGCGGCCGCCGTGGCGGCGGAACGGCTTGCCGCGGCGCTCACCCGCGCCGAACTGGCGGAGGCCACCGCCCGCGCGGCGGAGCATAAACTGGTCCTGCGTCGCCGGCGCATCGTCGGCGCCGCCGTCGGCGCCGGGCTGATCGGAGGCGCCATCGCCTGGATCGTCAAGCCGCCGGAGGACCAGTCGCTGCCCGTCCCGCCGGCCTTTCCCTCGCCCACGAACTGATGCCGGCGCGCGCGATGCGAAAAACGCTCGTACATAGGCTTTTCGGGCTCATGCTCGTCCTGGCAGCGCTGGGTGTCGGCGCGCGGCCCGTCGCGGCGCAGACGGATCTGCGGTGGACGGAATCGGTGTGCGTCCAGAGCAACGGAGGCAACGGCTCGGGATGCCCCACGATCGACTCGCTGTACCTCGATCCGGTGGGCCCGGAAGCGGGCGCCGCCCTGACGCTGGCGCTCCGCGTCACGAACAACAGCGACTTCAAGGACGGCGAAGACGACGGCGTGTCGATGCGCTGGTGGGTGAATGGCGTCGCGCAGCCCGACCAGCGGGTCCTGCTCGCCACCACCAAGGATGAGGCGATATCGACGCCGCAGGAGCATGTGTTCAGGCCGGCGTTCGATCTGGGCCTGGTCGATGACGCCGCCCAGGTGGAGGTCGCCTTCGAACTGCTCGACCACATCTTCATCGGCGGGGTGCTCCGGCGCATCGATACCGTCACGAACGACGGTTCGTTCAACGTCGTCCCCGCCGCCCCGGACGGATTGGCCGCCTCGCCGGCCGCCGGCGCCATCGAGCTGACGTGGGATGCGGCTGCCGGCGCGGATACCTACGCCATCTACCGAACGACCGCCTCGACGCTGCCGGGCGAGCCCGCCGAAGCCGATCTGCTCGCGACGACGACGGCCCCCGCGTACCGGGATGCCGCCGTCTCGGCCGGAGAGACCTATTTCTACCGCGTGCTGTCCCTCGCCGACGGCGTCCGTGTCGACGCCTCGACGCTGACGATCCGGGGCGCGTTTTCCGGCGAGGCGAGCGCCGTCCCGGGAGGCTCCGGCCTGATCGCGCCGACGCTGCTGTCGGCCGACGTCGCCGGCCGCGATGTCTCGCTGGCGTGGACGGCCTCCGCCGGCGCGACGGGGTACAACGTGTACCGCGACGGCGCGCTGATCGCCTCGACCGGCGCGCTCGGCTATGTCGACGCCGGCCTGGCGGACGGGACGTACAGCTACACGGTGACGGCCACCGACGCCGCGACCGAAAGCGCGCCCTCGAATGCGCTGCTCGCCACGATCGCGACGCCGCCCCTGCCGGCCCCGGTCATTGCCGCCGCCGCTGCCGGCGACGGCGAGGCGCGCATCGGATGGGGACCGGTTGCGGATGCCGAGGCCTATCGTGTCTACCGGGAGAACGTGCTGGTGGGCGAGACACCGGATACGGTTTTTGTGGATGCCGGCCTGGTCAACGGCGTCGCCTACACCTACGAGGTGAGCGCCGTGTCGGGCGAGCAGGAGAGTCCGCGCTCCGCGCCGGCGATCGTGACGCCGCAAGCCGTTCCGCCTGTGGTTGCGGGCCTGACGTTCGCGCCGCTCGCGCCGTCGGCCCTCGATGCCGTGCGGGTCGAGGCGGTCGTTTCGGATCCGGACGGGAATCTCGTGGCCGACTCGGTGCAGGTCGTCTGGTGGCTGAACGACGTGCCACAGGATCCCGTCACGATGAGGGCCGGAGCGCCGTTCGTGGGTACGATTCCTCCGCAGGCCGCCGGCGATACCGTCGCGTTCACGGTGCGCGCCGTCGATGCGAAGGGCCATGCGGCGGCCGGCGATACGCTCGGCTACCGCGTCGGCGCGCCGCCCGAGGTCTTGCTGAGCGCCCGTCTCGACACGCTCGCCGCCGAGATCACGCTGACCTGGTCGCCGGCGGGCGCCGGACCGTACACGCTCTATCGCACGGGAGCCCCTGCCGACAGCACGGCGCTGACAGCGGACGATATCCTGCAGGCCAATTTGTCCGACACGGTGTACGTCGATGCGGACCTGACGCGCGGCGCCGCCTATTTCTACCGCGTCCGATCGGCCACCGGGGCGTTCTCGAACGAAGCGGGCGTGGCGGTGCCGGATGTTCCTCCCGCGCCGACCGGCCTGACCGCGCGGGCCGGCGACAGCGTGGTCGACCTCCTCTGGCGGACCGCCCCCGGGGCCGACACCTACAGCCTGTACCGCACGTCGCCGGCGCTGGATACCCTCCGCGTGACCGGCCTGGCGGATACGGCGTACGTCGATACGGCGGTTGAAAATGGCACGACCTACCGCTACTGGGTCACTGCATCGAATCGTGTTGGCGAAAGCGCCCCGTCGGAGCCGGCGGAGGCGACGCCGTTCCGGAATTTGCCGCCGGCCGTGATCGGCCTCGTCCCCGATACCACCCTCTTCGTCGACGCGCCGCCCTACGTCATCGGGCTGGATACCCTGTTTGCCGACCCCGAAGGCGATCCGCTCGACTTCAGTGTCGCGGCCAGCTCGGATGCCGTGGAGGTGACCCTCGATTCGCTGGCCCGGACCGTGCGCGTCGCCCCGCTCCGCGCAGACACGGCGCGCGTTACGCTCGCCGCGACGGACGGGTTGCATCCGGCCGTGTCGACGTCGTTCCTCGTGACGGTGCTGGAGCCGGGCGCCATCGCCCTGCTGGCCCGCGTCGACGCCATCGCCCCGTCCGTGCTCCTTTCGTGGACGGATAACGGCGGCGCGCCGTTCACCCTGTACCGCACACTCGACGCGCGCGCCGACAGCGCGCTCACACCGGCGGACATCCTCGTGACCGGCCTGGCCGGTCTCGTGTATCGCGATACCACGGTCATCCGCAACCAGACCTACTACTACCGCGTCGCGGATCGCAACGGCGCCTTCTCGAACCAGATCGGCGCCGCCATCCCGGCGGTGCCGGATGTGCCGACCGGTCTGACAGCCATAGCACGCGACCGGCGAGTCGATCTGACGTGGCAGCCGGCGCAGTGGGCGGCGTCCTACACGCTCTTCCGCACCCGCTCGTCAGCGTCGGATACCCTCGTCCTGCCCGGGATCGTATCGACGGCCTACCGCGATACGTCGGTCGTGAACGACACCACCTACACGTACTGGGTCGAAGCCGTCAACGCCCTCGGCGCCAGCGGGCCGTCCGACCGGGCCAGCGCCACGCCGCGCATCGTCGCGCCGGTGATTGTCGACCTCGTCGCCGCGCCCGACCCGCCCCGTTCGACGGAGTCCGTGGAGGTCATCGCGACCATCGTCGATCAGGATGCGAACCTCGACGCGGCGTCCGTGCGGCTGCTCTGGCGCGCGGTCGGCGGCGAGAGCGACAGCACCGTGGTGATGCAGCCGCTGACCGACTCGACCTTCGCGGCCCTCATTCCGCCGGCCGCTCCGGGCGATACCATCCGGTTCGCCGTTTCGGCCGGCGACCTGCTCGGCAACACGGTGCGCAGCGGCGATCGGCTGTACCGGGTGCTCAATCTGGACGACTTCCGGCTGTCGCTGTCGCCACGAAGCCGGCGCCTGATCCTCACCTGGGAGCCGCCGCAGGGCCTGTTCGATTCGTACCGGGTACTCCGCACCGACCGGGCCGACGGCGCCGACTGGGTCGATCTCGCGGAGGGCTGGTCGGATACGACGTTCGTCGACGAGCCGCTCGAAAACGGCCGCGTCTATTTTTACCGAATCGCGGCCGAGCGCGGCGGCCAGGAGGTGGCTTCCTCCAACATCGCCGGCGGCCAGCCAGGCATTCCCGTGACGCCGTCGTTCTCGCCGGCCGTGCCCAACGTGCGCAGCAGCGTGCTCGTATCGGGCACGTTCAATGCCGACCCGGCGGACCTCGCCCTCATGGAAACCGTGCTGCTCAACTGGCGGCTGAACGAGGCGCTCCAGCCCCCGCTCCCGATGGTGCCGGCGACGGCCGCGCAGCTCGCCGCCCTCGGGCAGGCCGGCGATGCGGTCGCCGCGGCGGCGGATCGCTCCACCTACGTCGCCGTGCTGCCCCCTCAGGCGGAACTCGACGTCGTCACCTTTTTCCTCACCGCCGCCGACGGCGCCGGCGACATCCTGGCCGAGAGCGAGCAGCGCACCTATGCGGTGAACGCCCGGCCCCGCATCCGCACGACGGGCTTCGAGCCGATGACGCTCGTGCTGGGCGACCCGCCGCTGCGGATCGCGCTCGATGACATCTTTATCGACCCGGACGGCGACCCGCTCGCGTTTGCATCCGACAGCCTGTCCTATGCCGCCGCCTCCGTGGCGCTGGCCGGCGACACCCTGAACGTATTTCCGCAACGGCCGGGTATCGCGCGCATCGCCGTCCAGGCGGCCGATGCTTTCAGCGGTAGCGCCGTGGATACGCTCGAGGTGACCGTGACGACGCTCCTCGCGCCGCTGTACGTAGCCTCCGAGCCGGCCGTCGCGCAGGCGCGTTCGCCCTATACGATCGACGCCGTGGTGGTCGACGAGGCCAGCCGGCCGGTCGATGGCCGGTTCAGCATCGACACGGTCGATCTCTATTATCGCAATGGCGGCGAGACGGCCTACCGGAGCGTCGCCATGCAGCCCTCGGGCGAGCCGTCCGCCTACGCGTACCAGATCCCCGCCGGCGAGGTCACCGAACGCGGCATCGAATATTTCATCAGCGCCACCGGCCGCACGACGCGGAGCGACTTTGTGCCGCCGAGCGACGTGCTGACGCAGTCGCTGCGCGTCCGCGTCGACGGCTTGCGGTCCCGTCAGGCACTGCCCGGGCTGACGTACCGGATCATCTCATTCCCCCTCGAACTGGACGACCGCGCGCCGGCGGCCCACCTGGTCGACGATTTTGACGCCTATGACCCGAAAAAATGGCGCTTTTTCGAGGCGCATCAGGCCCCGGGCGCGGACTCGACGCTGACGGAGTTCCGGGCCATCGAGGCGCTCGAACCCGGTCGCGGCTACTGGCTGATATCGTTCACGGGCGCGCCGGAGTTTGACATGGGCGCCGGCCTCACCGAGGCGATCCACGAACCGTTCGCCCTGGAGGTGCCGGCGGGCTGGAGCCTCATCGGCAATCCGTTCGCGTTTTCCCTGCCGGTGGGCAACCTCGCGCTCGCGTCGGGCCGGCCCATCCGCGACGTCCGCGATTATACGCGGCCCGTGGCCGACTCCCTCCGGCCGTACCAGGGGTACGCGCTGTATGTCGACCAGGCCGACGTGCTGCTGTTTGATCCGCACATCGGCTCCGCGTCCGTCCAGGCGGCGCAGGAGGATTCGACGGCCTGGGGCATCCGCATCGTGGCGTCCAGCGGGGCGGTGAACGATGCGAGCACCGAGCTGCAGGTACGGGAAGGTGCTACGCCCGAATGGGATGCGCATGACCGTCCGACGCCGCCTCGCCTGGGCGCGTATGTCGGGGTCGATGTGGTCCAGCCGGCCCGGCCCGGCCTGCCTGGCCGCTACCGGGTGGACGCGCGTCCGCCGGCGGAGGAGGGGCTGGTGTGGTCGATCGAGGCGTACGGGACGACGCACCAGCCGGTAGACCTGGCCTTTGAGGGGCTGGATGCGGTGCCGGCGGAATTCGGGATCCGACTGATCGACGAGACGCTCGGGCAGACGATCGATCTCCGGTCGGAGCCGGGTTATACGCTGGCCTCGGCGAGCCCCGATGCGCCCCGCCGGCTCCGGATCGCGGTCGGCACGCCGGCGTTCCTCGCCACGCAGCAGCCCGTCGATCTGCCCACGACCTTCCAGCTCGGGCAGAACTTCCCCAACCCGTTCCAGGCCGCGACGACGATCCCGTTCGATCTGCCCGCGTCGGAACGCGTGACGCTCGAAGTCTACAACGCCCTCGGCGCCCGCGTGGCGGTGTTGCTGGCGGGCGAGGAGCGCCCCGCCGGCCGGCACAGCGTCATCTGGGACGGGCGCACCACGTCGGGCACGCCGGCGGCCAGCGGGCTGTATATCGTGCGCATCCAGGCCGGCTCGAACGCCGAAACCCGCGCGACGGTGCGGGTTCGCTGAGTTGACGCCGTGTGACGCCCGCGCTAAACGTTCGCCGCTCCATCGCCGATACTGCCGGGAGTATTTGATCCCGGCCACAGCCGTTCTCCGTAGTGGCCGAATCCTGAAAGGACAGAGGGTAGGATTGCACACGGTTCCAGGCTTCCCCGCATATCCACCCGCACGGATTCGATAGACTCACAACGGTATCAGCGTTTTATATATGGATTTTTCTCTGACGGAAGACCAGAAGATACTCCGGGATGAAATTGTCTCGTTTGCCCGGAGAGAATTGAGCGAAGGCGTCATCGAGCGCGACCGCAACCAGGAATTTCCGCACGAATTGTGGTTGAAATGCGGCGAAATGGGCCTTCAGGGATTGCCTGTGCCGGAAGAATACGGCGGCCTCGGGCTCGATCCGGTGTCGACGGCCGTGGCGCTCGAGGCGCTCGGCTACGGTTCGGCGGACAGCGGGCTTTCGTTTTCGATCTGCGCACACCTGCTGGCCTGCGTCATCCCGGTTACGATGCACGGGAGCGAGGAGCAGAAGCGTAAATACCTGCCGAAACTCAGCAACGGCACCATGATCGCCGTGAACGCGATGTCCGAGCCCGGCACCGGGTCGGACGCCTACGCGATGAAGACGCGCGCCATCCGCGACGGGAACGGCTACCGGATCAACGGCACGAAGATCTGGAGCACGAACGGTCCGGTCGCGGATCTGGCTATCGTGTACGCGATGACCGATATCGAAAAAGGATATTACGGCGGGACGTCCGTTTTCCTCGTCGAAAAAGGGGAAGGGGGATTTAATCCCGGCCAGAAGTTCGAGAAGATGGGGCTCCGCACGTCGCCGATCGGCGAGGTGGTGCTCGATAACGTCTGGGTGCCCGATTCGGCGCTCGTGGGCGGCGAGGGCGCCGGCACGAACATCTTCACCCAGTCGATGGAGTGGGAGCGCGTCTGCATCGGCGCCAAACACTGCGGCACGATGCAGCGGCTGCTGGACAAGTCGGTCGCCTACGCAAAGGAACGCACGGCCTTCGGTCAGCCGATCGGCAAGTACGAAGCCGTTTCGCACAAGATCGCCGACATGAAGATCCGCCTCGACGCCGCCCGCCTGATCACGTATAAAGGCGCGAGCCGGCTCGACAAGGCCCGCGACGTGGCCATCGATGCGTCCATGACGAAGATCTTCGTGGCCGAAGCGCTGGTCCAGACCGCGCTCGACACCGTCCAGATCTTCGGCGGCAACGGCTTCACCACCGAATATGAAGTCGAACGCGCCCTGCGCGACTCGATCGGCGGCAAGATCTACTCCGGCACGAACGAGATCCAGCGCAACATCCTCGCCAAGTGGCTGGGATTGTAGGTCTCAGGTTCAAACAGCTGTCGCCCGGTAGTCTCAAAGCGGTTCGTCATCCCCGACCCCGATCGGGGATCCAGTAGGGATTGCGCATCGTTCAGGGTTGCACGTGTTTAATAAGGGCTAATTCAAAGCACACGTTACGGTATCTATGAAACTCGCAGTCTGTGTAAAAGCCACGCCTGACACCACGACGAAGGTGCAGATCGCGGCGGATGGAACGTCGATTCAGGAAGACGGCATCCAGTGGATTATCAGCCCCTACGACGAGTTTGCGATCGAAGAGGCGGTAAAACTGAGCGAGACGAACGGCGGCGAGGTGACCGTCGTGGTGATGGGGCCGCCTTCGGTGGAGAAGACGATTCGTGAAGCCCTGGCGATGGGCGCCCACAAGGCCATCCGGGTGCACTGCGACGCCGTGCCGGCCGATCCGGCCGTCACCGCGAAGGCGCTGGCCGACGTCCTCGGCCCCGCCGGCTTCGATATCATCTTCACCGGCCGCCAGGCGATCGACGACGACCACGGGCAGGTGCCCTCCCGGCTCGCGCAGATCCTCGGCATCCCGTGCGCGACGGTGGTCGTGAAGCTGGAGATCGACGGCAACCAGGCGACGGCGCTTCGAGAAGTCGAGGGCGGGCACGAAAAACTGCGGTTCAGCCTGCCGGCGGTGATCGGCGCGAACCGGCATCTGAACGAACCGCGCTACCGCTCGCTCCGCGGCATCATGCAGGCGAAGCGCGTCCCGATCGACGTGGCGCAGCCGACGCTCCAGGCGCCGGCGCTCCGCATCGAAAAACTCACGCTGCCGCCCCAGAAATCCGGAAGCAAGCTCTTCACCAACGGCGCTGCCGATGCCGCCGAGGTGGTCCGGCTGCTGCATGAAGAAGCCAGGGTGATTTGATCGGAAATCGCAGATCGCAGAAGGCAAATTGATCGCTTTTTGCGAACAGAACGCCGTTTCCGATCTGCGACACGTCATCCCGCCTTGCGATTTACGCGCTCCATTTTGCGATTTACGATTTCCATTTTACGATCTCTCCCATGATCCTCGTCATTACCGATATCCTGCAGGGCAGCGTTCGCCCGATCAATCACGAAGTGTTTACGGCGGCCGTTGAACTCGGCAAGGCCCTGTCGAAGGACGTGGCGGCGCTGATGATCGGCGGCAGCGGTGTCGCCGCGCACGCCGGCGAGGCGGCGGCGTACGGGGTCGGGACGACCTACGTGGTGGAAGACCCGAAGCTCGAGGCGTTCAGCCCGGATGCGTATGCCGCGGTCGTGGCCGACGTCGCCCGGCAGCAAAACGCTTCGGTGGTGCTGATGGGGGCGACCTTCACGGGGAAGGATGTCATGGCGCGCGCCGCGCAGGCGCTCGGCGCCGGCCTGGCGCAGGACTGCACCGCCTTCCGCGTCGATGCCGGATCCATCGTCTTCACGCGCCCGATGTACGCCGGCAAGGCGCTCGCGGAGGTCAAGGTGACCGGCCCCGTGGTGATGGCCACCTTCCGGTCGAAATCGATCAAGGCGGCGGAAGCGCCCGTCGCCGGCCGGGTCGAGACGTTGAGCGTGACCGTGCCCCAGCCGCTCGTCGTCGTCGAGGCCTATGAGGGCGGCAGCAGCGACAAGCTGGACGTGACGGAAGCCGACATCATCGTCAGCGGCGGCCGCGGCCTCCAGGGGGCCGACAAGTGGGGCATCATCGAAGACCTCGCCGGCGCCCTCGGCGCGGCGACGGGCTGCTCGCGCCCGGTCTCCGACGACGGCTGGCGCCCCCACGAAGAACACATCGGGCAGACGGGCAAGACGGTATCGCCGACGCTTTACATCGCCTGCGGCATCTCCGGCGCCATCCAGCACGTGGCCGGCATGTCGTCCTCCAAATACATCGTCGCCGTCAACAAGGACCCCGAGGCGCCCATCTTCAAAGTGGCCGATTACGGGATCGTCGGCGACGTGTTCGAGGTCCTGCCGGCGATGACCGAGGCGGTCAAGAAGGTGAAGGGCTGAGCGCTTCGTACGAAAATCCTGCTGGATTTTCGCACCGGTTCAAGGTTCAATGGGTAAGGTTCAAGACGGGACTCCCTGTGCTTAAAGCTTCAACGTGTACCCTCAAACCGAAAACAGTTGGATTCGCCAGAATGCGTGCATTTACGTGCGTCACTCCGCCAGCCGGCGCAGCGAGGTCTTCGCCGAGTCGAACAGCACCGCGAGCAGCACGAGGCCGCCGCGGATGACCTGCATGTAGTGGGGCGGTAGGCCCATCACGTTGATCGCGGTGTCGATGGTGCTCAGGAGCAGCACGCCGGCGATCACGCCGCTCAGCCGGCCCACGCCGCCCGTCAGACTCACCCCGCCGATCACGACCGCCGCAAAGGCCTCGAAGAGCATCCCCGTCCCGAGGTTGGCCGTCGCCCCGTTCGTCCGCGACGCCAGCAGCCACCCGGCCAGTGCGGCCAGCACGCCCGAAAGCACGAACGCCTGCCACAGGATGCGGTCCACCGCGATGCCGGCGCGGAACGGCGCCGTCGCGTTCCCCCCGATCATGTACAGGTAGCGCCCGAACCGCATCCGCGTCAGCACCACGTGCAAAACCCCGTAGACGGCGGCCAGGATGAGCACCAGAACGGGGATCCCCAGCAGCTCCGCGTTGGCGACGCCCCGGAAGGCATCCGGCAGGCCGAACACCGACCGCCCGCCGGCCAGCACCAGCGCGAGGCCGCGGACGGTGATGAACGTCGCGAGCGTCACGATAAACGCGTTGATCTTCAGCCGGATCACCAGCCAGCCGTTGAGGAGCCCCACGCCGGCGCCCACCGCCAGCGACAGCAACAGCGTCGCCCAGACGGGGATCGCCAACCCGAGTCCGGCCCCGTTCGACCCGACGAGATACGCGGCCAGCATCGCCGAAAACGCCATCACCGACTCGATCGACAGGTCCATATGCCCCGCGATGATCACCAGCGCGAGGCCGGCGGAGAGGATGCCCACAAACGTCGCCTGCCGCGCGATGTTGACGAAGATGCCGGTCTGGAAGAAGTTCTCGATAGTCAGCGAACACACCACGAGCACGCCGGCGAGGATGATCCACACCAGATGATCGATGAGGCTAGGGAGGATGGCGGGTCTGGCCGAAAGGGTGGCTGTGGGCATGTGTGGTATGTAGCGTCGAATTGGCGAACGTCGCGGTAGCCATCCCCAACCCCGATTGGGGATGACGATGCGGTCCACCAACATGAAACGTGTAACCTGAAACATGAAACCCTCCCAGATGCAGGGGCATCAGGGAGGCGTCAGATTCCCCCAGAACCGCGGGTCGTCGACGTTGTCCGCGCGGATGGCCGCGCCGGGGATCTTGAGGGTGGGGCCCCAGGGCTCGTCGGTCAGCGTGCTCTCCAGGCCGAGGATGGTGTAGCTGCCCGGGGTCAGCGCCTCGCCGGCGATCAGCCGGTCCAGAAATTCGATGATGCCGTACACCTGGGCGTAGAGCGGCTGTTCGACCTCCACCTGCTCCCAGCCCTGGCGGATGAGGTCCAGCCCGACGGGCGCGCCGTTGGAGCTGACGAGCATGACGTCGCCCGGCTGCTTGCCCCGTGCCTCCATCGCGGCCACGACCGGCACCGCGAGGTGGGCCGCATGCACGAAGATGAGGTCGATTTCGGGGTGAACGAGCAGCTGGTCCTCGGCGATGTCGCCGGCGTTGGCGGCCTCCCACTGCAGCGCGGCGTTCGAGAGGATCGTCACGTCCGGATACGCCGCCATCACGTCTTCAAAGCCTTTCTGGATGTCGAGCGTGTAGTTGTCGCCCGGGTCGCCCAGGATCTGGAGGACCGTGCCGCGAACCGACCCATGCCGGCCCTCGAGCAATCGGGCGATCTCGCGGGCGGCGATTTCGCCGATCTCGACGGTGCCGGCGACGACCGTCAGGTCCAGCTTTGTGCTCGTGATGAGGCGGTCGTACGAGATCACCGGGATGCCGGCCGCGCGCACCTTCTCGATGCCGGGGCCGACGGCGTCGAAATCTACGGCGCTGACGATCAC
This sequence comes from Rhodothermales bacterium, assembly GCA_041391505.1. Taxonomy (NCBI): domain Bacteria; kingdom Pseudomonadati; phylum Rhodothermota; class Rhodothermia; order Rhodothermales; species Rhodothermales bacterium. The sequence continues at coordinate 11,018 of JAWKNW010000002.1, read as the reverse complement.
GGCCTTCGGGTTCAGCAGCAGGGCGTCGTCAAGCTGGTTGAGCTGGATGTCCGACCGGTTCTGCCCGTCGAGCGTCCGCACGGCATACCCGCTGGCTTTTAGGGCCGACTCGATGGTCGACACCGATTCGGTCTGGAACTCGTCGAGCAGGGTGGGGGCGAGGTAGATGACGGTGCCCTTGCCGGTATCGCCGGCGGCGCAGCCGGCGAGGAGGAGCAGCGTAAGGAGAAGCAGATATTTCATTGGATATATGGTGCGGGTTTCAATAGGGCTAAGTATACTGGAAAGTGGGCATTGCGTCCTAGCGACTTGACCCTGTGTGTCGTTTAACCCGTAGAATTATGACGCTACGTTATCTGTAGCAGAGCAAACCAGGATGCCTGCCAGGATCTACACTAGATGCGGGCGACCGGTAAGGGATCCTCCCCACACAACCAGAGCCGCCGTAGAGGCAGGAATCAGGGCTTATGGCAACGCTACGCATCGAACACGCCATTAACGATCTCCAAACTTGGTTGACGGCGTTCGGCAGATTTGCCGATGCAAGAGAGCGGGGTGGCGTTCGCTCGTTTCGGATTTTTCAACCTGCCAGTGACGATCAGTACATACTGGTCGATTTAGATTTTAACTCGGCGGCCGAGGCAGAAAAATTCAAGCAGTTCCTCGAAGCAAACGTGTGGTCAACACCGGCGAACTCGCCGGGACTCGCCGGTGCGCCTCAGGCGCAAGTACTGGTCTCAGTTGCCGTGTAGGATGCAGCGGCAGGCCGTCGTTCGCCGGCTTACCGTGGGGGCAGTTCAATCGCCCGTTATTGCCGAAACGGCCTCGTCGGCGTTCGTCTCCGCCGTCGGCTTGTCGCTGACGACGCGGCCCTGACGCAGCACGACGACCCGGTCGGTGCCCCGGAAGGCGTGCGCCATGTTGTGGGTGATGACGATCACGGCGATGCCGCGCTCGCGCACGCGCTGGATGAGATCGAGGCCCCGGCGCGTCTGCTCGACGCTCAGGGCGGCGAAGGGCTCGTCGAGGATGACCAGCCGGCCGCCCCAGTGGACGAACCGCGCCAGCTCGATGGCCTGGCGCTGGCCGCCGGACAGCTGCCCCACGTGCGCATCGACCGACGGCAGCTTCGCGCCGATGCGCTCGAGCGCCTCCACGGTCTCCGTCGCCATCGCCTGTTCATCGAGCATAGGCAGGCCAAAACGCCGGCGCACCCGTTCGCGCCCCATGAAAAAGTTGGCGACCACCCCGAGGTTGGGGCACAGCGACAGGTCCTGATACACCGTCTCGATCCCGAGCGACCGGGAGCGCGCCGGCGACAGCGGCAGCACCGATGCGCCGTCGACCAGGATGTCGCCCTCGTCGGGCGCGATGTTGCCGGCGATGACTTTGATCAGGGTCGATTTGCCGGCGCCGTTGTCGCCCAGCAGGGCGATCACCTCGCCGCCGCGCACGTCGAGGCTGACCTCGGACAACGCCTGCACGGCGCCGAACCGTTTCGACACGCGGTCGACGCGCAACAGGGGAAAATCGGCCATCGGGATCAGGGACGATCGAAGGTGAAACGGTAGACGTTGGTGATACGCTGGTCGAAGCCCAGCCGGCGGTAGAGCCGGTTGGCCGCCTCCCGCTCCGGCCGCGACGTCAGCTCCACACTCGCCGCGCCGGCCTCGCGGGCCAGCTCCAGCGCGTGTTCGACCAGCGCCTGCCCGACCCCTCGCCCGCGCGCGGCCGGCGTCACGACGACGTCCTCAATCCACGCCCGGACGCCCGTGGGAATCCGGTACATCGCCAGCGCCAGCGCGCCCTCGACGGTCCCGTCGAGACGGGCCAGCAGGAGCGTCGTGCCGCCGGAATCGAGCAGACGAGCGAGCGCGTCGCGGTCGGGCGGAGCCACCGAGTCGGTCAGGTGGGGGACCAGCCGGCCGAAGGCTGCAACGAGTTCGTCAGTGACGGCGGTCGCGGTTTCGATCGTCATGGGTTGTGGGATAGCGTACCGCCGGGATGATACGCACTGGCGCCGTATTTCGCACGAGGGACTGAGTTTGGGGGTGTGGAAGTATGGGAGTTTGGGGGTGTGGGGGTTTGGGGGGTAGAATTAATGGGCGGGTGGAGCATGCCAAGCACCTTCCCACACCGCCAAACTCCCATACCCCCCACCCAAACACTCCCTACTCCCACACCCCCATACCCCCAAACTCCCACACCCCATTCACGGCGCGTCCGTCGAGGATCCCGCGCCGGAGGCCCGGAACGCCACCCAGTCGAACTTGGCGACATCGCCGGCCGGCCCACGGAAGACGACGTACACGTCGTGGGCGCCCGGCGGAGCCTGAATCGGCACGTCTACTTCGGTCCAGCCCTCGATCCGTACGATACGGAAGCGCGGCGCGCCTTCTCCCGGCGGTGGGTCGCCGGTGGTCTTGTCTTCAACCTTCGGCGCCGGCGTCAATGCGGCGCGGCCCAGGAGCAGCCCGTCGGGCGCGTCGAGACGCAGCTCGACCGAGCCGGTCGCTTCGGGGACGACGCGCAGGGCGACCGAGGCGATGCCCTGAAGGTCGGCGCGGCCGAACATCGCATAGGCGTCGCTTTTCATCTCCAGGAAGACCTCGGTTTCGTCGACGAACGTCGGCCGCTGGCGGTTGTTGGTCACCACCAGCTGGGCGCCTTCCGCATCGGTGTAGTTCTCTGCCTGCCAGCGACGCGGATGCAGTCGGATCCGGTGGGGACTGCCCTGTGACGGGTCGAGGGGCGCGGCCTCGAGTTCGACAAACTCGTCGATGATGTAGGGCCAGTGCGACAGGTCAGGCACGACCGTGACTTCCCCGGTCTCGCCGTGGACCGGTTTGAGGCGGTGCGTGTGCGTATCGTGCCCGAGGTAGGGCTGGACGCCGGCCGCGCCGGCGACGCGATACGGGATCGGATGGCCGTAATCGAAGAAGCTGCCGTCGCGCGGCTCCTGGATCAGCGACGCCTGGGGCGCGGGCTGCTTCATGGTCGGTTGGGCGTGCGGCTCGTCGCCGTAATAATCCAGCCGCACGAGCTTGCCGTTGCGGTTCTGCCCCCAGAATTCCGTGCCCCATTCGAGCGCGTAGAGCCGGCCGTCGGGGCCCTGCTCCAGGTCGATCGGGCGGATGAATTCCAGATCGCTGAAGAGCGGGTTGATCTCCATCAGGTCGCCCTGCTCGTCGAGCTTCGCCTCCATGATCCAGTTCCGCATGAAATCGTAGATGAAGACGCTCTTGTCGTAGTACGCCGGCAGGCCGCGCGGGCTGACGGTCTTCGCATCGTAATGGTAGATCGGTCCGGCGGCGGCCGACATCCCGCCGGCGCCGAGTTCGGGGAAGCGGTCTTCGGGCGTGTAGAAATACCAGATGAACGCCGGCTGGGCCGGGGGCAGGTTCCGGATGCCGGTGTTGTTCGGTGAGTCGTTGACGGGATGTGCGGGATCGGCCCAGGTCGTGTACTCGCGCGTGGCGGGGTCGCGATCCCGGTACGGCAGGTTCGGGCCTACGAACTGCGGCCACCCGAAAAAGCCGGGCTTCCGGGCCTGGTTGATCTCTTCGTAGCCGGTGGGCGCGTTGTCCGGGTTCGGCTGGTTTCCGGGGCCGACGTCGCCCCAGTAGATCCACCCCGTTTCGGCGTCGACATCGAACCGGAACGGATTCCGGTGGCCCATGGTGAAGATCTCGGGACGCGTGCGGAGGTCGTCGTCCTCGAAGAGGTTGCCGGCGGGGATGGTGTAGGAGCCGTCGGGTTCGGGATGGATGCGCAGGATCTTGCCTCGCAGGTCGTTCGTGTTCGCGGTGCTGCGCTCGTTGTCCCAGTAGGCATCCCACTCGTAGAGGCCGGGCGTGTATTCACCGGTCGCGTTCCAGCCGCCGCCGTTTTCCCCGGTGCTGAGGTACAGGTTGTTGTCGGGCCCGAACTGGATGCTGCCGGCGCTGTGACAGCAGCGGAGACGCTGGACGGGCACCTCGAGCATCACGATCTCGCTCGTCATGTCCAGCTCGTTACCCTTCATGGTAAAGCGGGAGAGGCGGTTCGGCTTCTCGTCGAGCGGCGCGTAGTAGAGGTAGAGCCACTGGTTGGTCGCGAAGTTCGGATCGAGCGCCAGGCCGAGCAGACCGTCCTCGATCTTGGTCGTCACCGGGATGTAGGCCGCCATCGTCGTGCGCTCCGTCTCGGGGTCCCAGACCTTCAGCGCCCCGTCCCGCTCGATGAAGAAGACGCGCCCGTCCTGGGCGATGTCGAGTTCCATGGGATAGGTGGTGTCCTCGTCGAGGACCACCTTCTCGAACGCGCCGGCCATCGTGGCCGCGGCGTCGCCCTCGGCCTGGCCGGCCGCCCAGCGGATGCCGCCCAGGATATGCTGGAGGTAGAGGGGGGCGCTGTAGCTGGCGTCGGTGTGGCCGAGTCCGGTGTAGAACGCCCGGCCGCCGTCGTAGACGTGCGCCCAGCTGATCGGGTGGTCGGCGCCCATCTGTCCCCCTTCGTAGCTCGTTTCGTTGAGGGTGGCGAGGACGTGGACCTTGCCGCGCGGGTTGGCCTTGTAGTCATACCACTCGTCGGTGCGGCTCCACCGCGCCGGCAGGCCGGCCGTGGCGGGGAAGTGCCGGTCGAGGACCTGCACGTCGGCCTGATGAACGCCCGGCGGATGATGCTTGAAGTAGCCGCCGACGAGTTCGCCGTACCAGGCCCAATCGTATTCGGTGTCGGCCGCCGCGTGGATGCCCACGAAGCCGCCGCCGCCGCGGATGTAGCCCTCGAACGCCGCCTGTTGCGTCGCGTCGAGGATGTCGCCCGTGGTGCTCAGGAAGACGACGGCGTCGTACTTCGCGAGGTTGTCGGGCGCGAAGACGGCGGCATCCTCCGAGGCGTCGACGGAAAAGCCGTTCCGAGCGCCCAGCGCCTGGATCGCGGCGATGCCGGGTTCGATGGAGGCGTGCCGGAAGCCGGCGGTCTTCGAGAAGACGAGGATGCGGAAGGATTTCGGCGCCGGCGTTTGCTGGCTGGTAGCGGTTCCGCCCGCGCAGCCGGCGAGGATGAGGAACAGGCACAACGAAGGGATCCAGCGACGAGCGATGGACCCGGAGGGGTAGTGGGTAGCAGGCATGACGCGTCTGGTGGTTGGAGAAAGCAGCCTGATGGGATCCCCTCATGGAACGGGGGGAGGACGGGATAGTCAAGGGCTGAATCGAAAAAACCAGGCGCCGGGCGCGTCAAATCGAGATTTTTTGGACCTATTCCGGTCGGATCCGGTCCAGGATCAGCTCCGATAGGTCGTAGACGGCGACCTGCCCTTCCTTGCCCTTCGCGTTGACGCCGTCGCGCAGCATGGTGAGGCAAAACGGGCAGTTGGCGGCGATGGCGGTCGCGCCCGTCGCCAGCGCCTCCTCGGCGCGCTCGATGTTGATGCGCTTGTCGCCGGGCTCGTCTTCCTTCCACATCTGCGCCCCGCCGGCGCCGCAGCACAGCCCCTTCGTCTTGCAGCGCTTCATCTCCACGAGCTCCACATCCAGCACTTCCAGCAACGCGCGCGGCGCCTCATAGACGCCGTTCACCCGGCCGAGATAGCAGGAATCGTGGTACGTGACCTTCTTCCCCTTGAAGCTGCCGCCTCCTTTCAGCTTCAGCCTGCCCGTGTCGATCAGTTCCTGGAGGAGCTGGGTGTGGTGGATGACCTCGTACGAACCGCCGAGCGCCGGGTAGTCGTTCTTGAGCGAATTGAAGCAATGCGGGCAGGCGGTGACGATCTTCCGGATGCCGTAGCCGTTGAGTGTCTCCACGTTCTGCAGCGCCGTCATCTGGAAGACGAACTCGTTGCCGGCGCGGCGCGCGGGGTCGCCCGTGCACAGCTCCTCGTCGCCCAGGATCGCGTAGTCGACGCCCACATGGCCCAGGATCTCGCAAAACGCGCGCGTCACCCGCTGCGCCCGTGCATCGAAGCTGCCGGCGCACCCGACCCAGAACAGGATCTCGGGGGTCTTTCCCTGGGCAATGAGATCGGCGAGGATGGGGATCATCTGGGGTGTAAGGTTCTACGTTCAAGGTTTAATGCGTACAGGAGGTCAGCATGGCAGGTTGGTTATTGGATTCAGAAAAAGCGCCTGGAACCTCAAACCTTGAACCTGCAACGGAGGGCGTCAGCCCTCCCCGATCCACCCCGTCCGCGCGTCCGATACCTGCCAGACGGCGCCGTTGTTCTCGATGCTGTTGAACATCGGGATCCATTCGGAGGGGCCGCTGGAAGCGGTCAGGATCTCGTAGCGCCGCATCGCGAGGATGGGCTCCAGCGGATTGATCATGACGGGGCAGGCTTCCACGCAGGCGTTGCACGTGGTGCAGGCATGCAGCTCCTCGGGCGTGATGCGGTCGAAGAGCGACTTCCCGTCGGCATAGTTCGCCGGCTCCAGTTTCGAGGCCCCCGAGGCCGGGTCGATGAACGTCGCATCGCCGGTCGCCAGGTTGGTCGCCACCTCCTCGACGCGGTCGCGGATGTCCATCATCACCTTGCGCGGCGACAGCTTTTTGCCGGTAAGGTTGGCCGGGCACTGGGCGGTGCAGCGGCCGCACTCGGTGCAGCTGTACGCGTCGAGCAGGTTCTTCCAGCTCAGTCCGAAAATGTCGTTGACGCCGAAGACGGGCAGGTCGCCCTCCGCCGGCGTCTCCTCGATCAATCCCATCATGCTCTTGACCTCATTCATGATCTCGGGCATGTTGTCCATCTCGCCCCGGGGTTTGAGCCGGCTGAAATAGACGTTGGGAAACGCCAGCACGATGTGCAGGTGTTTGGAGATGGGGAGGTAGTTGAGAAACGCGTAGACGGTGAGGATATGGAGCCACCAGCCGAAGCGCTCGATGCCGGCGAGGGTGCCCGGCGCCAGCCCGCCGAAGAGCATCGGCCCGAGCCAGCTACTGACCGGCAGCGTCCCCGTGCTCGGGTAATGCTCCGGTTCGATCTGCTGCAGGAGCGTGTCCGCCCCGTTCATGCTGAAGATGCCCACCAGCAGGATCAGCTCGCCGATCAGGATGAGGTTGGCGTCGAGACGCGGCCAGCCGTCGAGTTCAGACTTGACGAACCGGGGGATCTTGAGGAGGTTGCGCCGCGCCAGGAATACGATCGTCGCGACGAAGGCGAAAAGCGACAGGATCTCGATGAACCCGATGACGAACGTGTAAAACCCGCCCAGCGGTTCGGCAAAGACGCGGTGGCGCCCGGTGAACCCGTCGATCAGGATCTCGATCAGCTCGATCTGCGTGATGACGAAGGCGGCGTAGATGAAGAAATGGAAGACGGCCGGCGTCCACTCCTTGAACATCTTCTTCTGCCCGAACGCAACGAGCAGCACGTTTTTCCACCGCGCACCCGTATCGCCTTCGATGACCTCCGGCTTGCCAAGGGCAATGTTCGACCGGATGCGGCCGAACTGACGGTACGCCCATCCGAATGCGCCGGCGGTGACGAGGATAAAGAGGATCTGCTGCAACATACCGTTCTATCGTCTCCAGATTGGTCGGTTGCAGAACGGTTAAACGGGTTTAAGGTTCGAGGTTCAAGGCTCAAAGAAAGGTCTAACCCATCCTTGAACCTTGAACCTCAGTCCTTAAACCGGCTTCACTCGTGCATCGACGCGCTGCTGGGGCCGTCGAGGCGCTTCACGCGGATGTTGCGGTACCATACGGGTTTGCCGTGGTCCTGCAGGCCGATGTAGCCCACACGCGCAAAGGCGGCGCCCGGCGTGGCGAACTTGTTCGGCGTGCCGTCCGGATTGCGGTTCGCCTCGCGCCACTGGGCGAGGTCGACATCCAGCACGCGCTCGCCGTTGAGCTCGACGCGGACGCGGCTGCCGGTGGTCCGGAGCCGGTACGTGTTCCACTCGCCCGGAGCGTTTATGGCGTTCTTGACGGGGGCCTTGAGGTCGTACAACGCGCCGGCCGTGCCCGTTCGGGAGAGCGTGTTCTGCCCGTACGAGTTGGCCACCTGGATCTCGAGACCGGTCCAGACCGGGTCGAGGATGTCCGCCGTCCGGAAGAAGACGCCGCTGTTGGTGCCATCGACCACCTTGAATTCGAGGTCGAGGATAAAATCCCCGTACGTATTCTCGGTCCAGAGGTAGTCCAGGTTGTGCTCCTGGCCGTCGGGGTTGTCGCGCTTGACGGTGAGTTCGCCGTTTTCGACGACGAACTTGTTATTCTCGCCGGTAATCCAGCCCGTCAGGTCGCGCCCGTTGAAGAGCGTCTCCCAGCCGTTCGGGTCGTCGGCCGGGTCCGTCACATCGAGCAGGGCCTGGCCTTTTTCGAGCGGTCGGATCCAGAGGTTGCGGAACTGGACGAGGCTGGAGGTGGAGATCATCTGTTTGGTTTTTGGATCCATCCCGCCATGGTGCTGGAGGCCGATCGGGCCGCACGCCGGCAGCGCCGCGATCGGCGTCCGCGTGATCACCATGTTGCCGTTTTTGTCCATGCTCGTGCCGGCGTCCACGCCCTCGGTGATCCGGGCGTTTTCGATCACCCAGTGGCCGTTGAGCATCACGGAGACGCGATCCCCGATCATGTTGATGTCCATCGAGTTCCACTCGCCGATGGGGTTGTCCGCCCGCATCTTTGGCACCGCGGCGGCGCGTTCCTCGGGGGTGGCCTGGTCGTTGTTGCGCACGGTCCAGATCTCGCCCGACCCCACCGGCCAGTTCCACAGGTTCACCTGGTGGTCAGGGCCGCGCAGGTAGATGCCGGAGTCCGAGTTGGGCATGGGCTCGGTGATGATCTGGCCGGTCTCGTCGGTCTTGTAGGAGCCGTCGGGGAGGATGGTCGGCATGTCGAACATGCCGGACGCTTCCTTGAAGCGCCAGTCGACATGCAGGCTGTAGTCGCAGTATTCCTCCTCGGTCCACAGGTCCTTTTCCTTGGCTTTGGACATCGCGTCGTAGTCGATCGCGAAATCCACCACCTTCCAGTGGCCCCCGTCGCCTTTCGGCACCTTCCATCCCGTGAAGTCCTTGCCGTTGAACAGCGTCGTGTATTCCGGCCACTCGCGCCACGTGGGGTACGTGTAGTAGGGCGCGAGGTCGTTGGCGAAGTTCGGCGTGGGCGGGTTGCCCTTGTTGTAGAAGATGTAGAGGCCGGTCTTGCCGGCGAGCACGACGTCGTTCTTGCCGTCGTGGTCCATGTCCTTGATGTTGATCTTCATCCCGACGCCGACGACGTTGTTCGGCGGCGGGCCGGCGCCGCCTTCGTCCGGGTAATACGGGACGTGGTTGTACGAGAGGATGTGGCGTTCCGGGGCGCCGTCCTTCATGTCGTACCAGAACACGAACGAGGGATCGCTCACGCCTACGTCGCCGCCGTAGTGCGCGAAGAGGCGCTTGCCGGCCACCAGATCGTCCTTACCGTCGCCGGTCAGGTCGCCCAGCGCCATCGTGTGGAAGACGCTGTGCTGGGTCTCGATCCAGTGGTGCTCGAACGAACGCTTGCCCGAGGCGTCCACGCGCTGTTCGTACCAGGCCAGACCGTACGAGTGGGCCGAACCGATGATGACGTCGTTCAGTCCGTCGCCGTTCACGTCGTACACCAGGTTCGGGTGCGCCGTCGCGGTCGCCTTGTTCGCAAGCGCGGCCTCGAAATTCCAGTCGGCATGGAACGGCCAGTTTTTGCTCCGCACGTCCGCCGGCTGCTCGTACCAGCCCTGGCCGGTGATGATGTCCATCCGGCCGTCCATGTTCACGTCGCCCAGGCCGTTGCCGTGGGTGTCGGCATCGGTGCCCACGACGTGTTCGACGAACCAGGGCGCCTCGTCGATGTTTTCGATCCAGGTCATGCCCTGTCCCGGTATCAGCGCCCAGTGGTTGACCAGCACGTCCTCATCGCCGTCGCCGTCGATGTCTCCATGGATGACGCCCTCCATGTTGTAGGCCTGGTGAATCTTGTGGGATTCCCATTTTTTGCCCGGCTCGGCGTTGGGTCCGGGGTTTTCGTACCAGTAGGCGCCTTTCATGAACATCCAGCCGGAGCTTACGATGTCGGTCCAGCCGTCCTTGTTGACGTCCATCGCGAATTCGCTGTTGCTCTCGGTCTCGGGGCCGTTGATCTCGGCGCCGGGGCGGAAGTCGCTGTGTTTGATCCAGAGCGGCGCCTCATACCAGTTGCGGCCGGCGGCGATGTCGTAGTCGCCGTCGTTGTCGATGTCGAGCACGGACGCCGTCTCGGAAAACGGGCCGTACCAGTAGGTATTGTTGAGGGGGTCATGGACGGGGCCGTCGATTTTGACGGGCGTGAAGATGACTTCCTGGGGTTGCGCCGCGAGCGCGCCGGGCAAGAGCATCAGGCTTGCCACGGCGATCCGCGCGAGGCGTGATCGGGTCGGTTTCATGGTTGGTGTCCTCCGTGATGGCGAGGCCATCACTGTGGGGCAGGCGTTGGGCCCGCCGGGTAGGGCGGGCGGCGCCCGCTGGATTTAGCGAAGCCAGGCTTGCTTGATGTCGGGATTGCCGGCGGTGGTGAGCCGTTCCATCTGATCTTCGGTGAGCCGCACGTTGAGCGCGTCGAGGTTTTCCTTGACCTGCGCCGGCTTGCTGCCCGCGATGATGGGGAGGATGGAGGGTTCACTCTGCCGCATCCAGGCGATGATCACCTGGCTCGGGGTTGCGTTGACTTCCTCGGCGACGGCGCGGAGCATGGCGAGACGATCGTCGGAGTCCGGGCCGGCGAACTGCGCGGGTATCGGCTTCTCGGAGCGCGTGTACGCGCCCTGGAGCAGGATCGAATACCCGATCAGCGTCATCTCATGGGCGGTGGCGAAGCGCTTGAGATCGTCGGAAATAAAAATCTGCGGGCCGAAATCGGCGCCGTGGCGCGGCCGCAGGTAGGTATAGCGCTGCTCGATGACCGAGTAGGGCGCGAGGCCCTTCAGTTCGGCGAGCATATTGGCTTCGGCGATGCGCCAGATCCACAGGTTGCTGGCGCCGATCGCGCGGATCTTGCCGGCGCGGAGCAGCCGGTCGAACGCCGTCAGGGTCTCT